>REAR01000086.1 GCA_004295245.1 Sphingobacteriales bacterium
ACTAATGAAAGAATGCGCATAAACAGCAGTGGTAATGTTGGTATTGGAGCCACTTCTTTTAATGGTACGGCGCCAGAAAAATTATTAGTAGATGCAGGTACTACAACATCTTATAATGTAATCAGCGGAAAAGGCTCTATTAATAGTTATCTGCAATTAAATATTCAAAATAACAGTTCCGGAACCGGAGCTAGCTCAGATGTGGTGGCTACTGCTAACAACGGTTCAGAGAGCAGCAACTTTGTAAACATGGGTATTAACGGAGGAGGTAATACAAGCTCCGGTGTATTGGGCGGTGCTAATACCGCTTATTTATACAGCACAGGTAATGATTTTTCTATTGGCAATGGAACGAACGACGCAGAATTAAAATTTTTTACTACCACCAGCAGCACTAATACAGAAAGAATGCGGATAGAAGGTACCACCGGTAATGTGGCTATAGGCACCACTTCTTTTAATGGCACGGCACCAGAAAAATTATTGGTAGATGCAGGTACCACTACTTCTTATAATGTAATCAGCGGAAAAGGCTCTATTAATAGTTACCTGCAATTAAATATTCAAAACAGCAGTTCCGGAACCGGAGCTAGCTCAGACGTGGTGGCTACTGCAAACAACGGCTCTGAGTCTGCCAACTTTGTAAATATGGGTATTAATGGTGGCGGTAATACCAGTACCGGTGTAATAGGTGGCGCAAACACTGCTTATTTATATGCAACCGGTAACGATTTTGCCATTGGTAATGCCACTTCTGCCAAAGACCTTGTCTTTTTTACCGGAGGAACGGGTGCTTCTAATGAAAGAGTACGTGTTACTTCTTCCGCCATTCAGCCTGGTTCAGATAATGCAATTTCTAATGGCACTTCTTCTAGAAGATGGAGCGTTGTTTATGCAGCTAATGGCACTATACAAACTTCTGATTTACGGTTGAAGAAAAATATTAAGAAAAATATTCTTCCACTTTCGTACGGCTTAAAAGAAGTGATGCAAATGCAGCCAGTTAGTTACGACTGGAAGGATAACACCGGTTCTCATAAAATTGGGTTGATAGCGCAAGAAGTTAAAAAAATTGTACCCGAAGTAGTGGTAGGCGATGAAACAAAAGAAAACCTGGGTATGAACTATGCAGAGTTGGTACCGGTATTAATAAATTCTGTAAAAGAATTAAAAACAGAAATTACTGAATTGCAAAAACAAATTGCCGAATTAAAAAAACAAACAAAAAAATAAAAATTTCTTTCAAGTTTCCAGCTATAGTTTTTTATAGCAGCAGCGTTGCGTCGCAAGCACTTTAACAGCAGTGCTAATGGCAACAAAAAATGCCGCCACCTGCACTACCGATGAACGGATTGCGACGCAACAATGCTGCCATAGTTTATACGGCTGGAATTAAATAAATAATAAACCCCCAATATCTGTATTATGAAAAACCTGGTCTTTACCTTATTAGCAAGTACGGTTGTGGTTACAAGTAGCCATGCACAATTAGGTGTTGGTACCACCAGCCCTAACTCTATGTTAGATGTGCGTGGTTCTTTTGCAGCCAACTATAGAACTGTTACCGGCACCACCACCATTGCAGCTACAGATAACACAGTAGTGTTTACTGGAACTTCAGCAGCTACATTAACATTACCCACCGCAATTGGTATTGATGGAAGAGTTTACTGGATTAAAAACGCCAGTACTACTTCGCCCACACCTACATTAACCATCAGTACTACATCTTCTCAAACAATTGATGGCAACCCAAACTGGGCAATGGATGAGCCTAACGAAAGCATACGTGTGGTGAGTGATGGTAGTAATTGGTATGTACTAAACCAGGATGTGCCGGTGGCAAAAACAAGTACAACCGGTGGTGCGTGGTTAGAAGGTGGTAACCGGGTTACTGCAGCAAAAAATATAGGCACTATTACCAACTATAGCCTTCCGTTTATTACCAATAATCTGGAGCGCATGCGGCTGACAACCGGTGGCTTTTTAGGATTGGGTACTACCTCACCATCAGGTCGTTTTCACGCAGTGAGTGAAAGCTCTGAGAGCGGGGATGATTATATTTTTGATGATTATGGAGCAGGCATTTCGCAAGGTTTTTATTTTACAAAATCAAGAGGCACCGTAGCGTCTCCTTCTAATCTTGCACAAAATGACGCAATTGGTTGGATACGTTTTGTGCCGCGTTATAATGGTTCTTTAGGTTTTAGTGCAGTTTCTTCAATGGAAGCCTACTATCGTGGCGATGGTACTACGGCACTAACCGACCTGCGCTTTTATACCAGTGGTAGCGAAAGACTGCGTATTAATGAAACTGGTAATGTAGGTATTGGTTCATCCTCATTTAATAGTACGAACCCCGAAAAATTATTAGTAGATGTTGGATCAACTGGTTCTTATAACGTAATCAGTGGGCGGGGTAACTTAAATAATTATTTGCAATTGAATATTCAAAACCGCTCTAATGGTACCAGTGCCAGTAGTGATATAGTAGCTACAGCCAACAATGGCAATGAGAGTTCTAATTATATTGATATGGGTATTAACTCTGGAGGATACAGTAATGCCGGCTTGCCTATTTTGGATGGAATTAATACGGCTTACTTGTATGCCACCGGCCGTAATTTTTTTATAGGCAATGGTACCGCCAGCAGAGATCTTGTTTTTTTTACCAATGGTTTTCAGAACTCAGATGAGAAAATGAGAATTTTAAGTGGGGGTAATGTTGGTATTGGTGTTACCGCACCGGCAGATAAATTATCTGTGGCGGGAATTGCAGCCCCATCTGCAGATAATACGTACACACTTGGTAAAAGTGCCTTACGTTGGAGTGCTGTTTATGCAGCTAACGGAACCATACAAACCTCTGATGCACGTTTAAAAACAAATATACTGCCGCTTCAATATGGGCTTAAAGAAGTATTGCAACTTGCCCCGGTTTCTTATAACTGGATTGATAGCAGCATGCCGGATACTAAAATAGGTTTGATTGCACAAGAAGTGAAAGATATTATACCAGAAGTAGTGGTAGGTGATGAGAGTAAAGAAAACCTGGGTATGAATTATGCAGAATTGGTACCTGTATTAATAAATGCGGTAAAAGAACAGCAAGAGCAAATAGATGCCATTGAAAAGAAAATAACTGCTGCTAAAAAAACAGCTAAAAAGAAACGTAATTAATTAACCGATAAAAGCAACAATATGATACTGAAACAATATTATGTTTTTTTATGCTTGCTGGTATCGGTAAGCGGTTATGCACAGGTAGGCGTGGGTACTGCAACACCAGCTTCTGGTTTTGAAATTGAGGGAGCCGTAGCCATGAGCATCCGAAGCTTTACTGCTGGCACTACTGCTGATATAAATGATCAGGTTTTGGTATTTACAGGCACCACTGCTGCTACCTTAACGCTTCCAACAGCGGCAGGTGCAGATGGCCGTGTATACTGGATTAAAAATGCCAGTAGCAGTTTGCCGGTTCCGGTACTTACAGTGGCAACCACCTCGTCTCAAACAATTGATGCGCAGAGTAACTGGTTATTAGATGAGCCTTATGAAGTGGTGCGTTTGGTAAGTGATGGTACTAACTGGAAAGTTGTAAATCAAAATACCGCCGTTAGGAAAACATCTACTACGGGCACTGCATGGCTGCAGGGTGGTAACAATTTAAAGACAGCAAAATTTGTAGGAGCGATAGAAAATTATGCATTGGGTTTTATAACAAATAATATAGAACAAATGCGTATTAATAATGCGGGGCTTTTAGGTATGGGTACTACTAGCCCATCTGGTAGATGGCATATGGTAAATGATAATGATGATGCTGCCAATGATTACTATATGGATGATTATGGAACTACAACACAGGGCTTTTTTATAAGAAAATCAAGAGGAAGTGTTGCAATACCGGGGGATTTACAAAATGGTGATTTGATAAGCCAGTTTAGATTTACCGGAAGATATAATGGAAGCGTTACAAATGCTACGGGTTCTGGTATTGACGCTTATTATACAGGCAATGGAACTACGAGTAATACAGATTTACGAATGTATACTTCAAACGCAGAAGCAATGATTTTAAACCCCGCTGGTTATGTAGGCATTGGCACCAGTAGTTTTTCTGGTACAAATACTGAGAAATTGCTCGTAGATGCAGGATCCAGTTCTTCCTACAACGTAATTAGTGGAAAAGGCGAACTGGATAATTATCTGCAATTGAATATTAAAAACTCAAATAGTGGTACAACGGCTAGTCAAGATCTTGTGGCTACAGCCAATAACGGAACCGAATCTGTTAACTATATTGACATGGGTATAAATTCTGGTGGTTATAGCAGTACACTCATTCCGATATTGGATGGTGTGAATGAAGCTTATTTATTTTCAACGGGTAATGATTTAAAAATAGGGAATGCATCGGCTACCTACGATTTAGGTTTTTTTACCAATGGTTTTGCCACCACTAATGAGCGCCTGCGTGTAACTGCTGGGGGCAATGTGGGTATTGGCATTACCTCGCCTGCAGATAAACTTTCTGTTGCTGGTATTATGGCTCCTTCTGCAGACAATACATATACTATCGGTTCTTCTACCAATCGCTGGAGTGCTGTTTATGCTACCAATGGTACCATTCAAACTTCAGATGCCAGATTGAAAAAAAATATTACTCCCCTTAAGTATGGTATTAAAGAATTGCAGCAATTACAAGCGGTTACTTATAGCTGGCTGCTGCAACCTGAACAAAAAAATAAAATTGGCCTAATTGCGCAGCAGGTACAACAAATAATACCTGAAGTGGTAGTAGGTAATGCAGCAAAAGATAAACTTGGAATGAACTACGCAGAACTGATACCTGTTTTAATAAACACATTAAAGCAACAGCAACTTCAATTAGAACATCTTAGAAAACAGGCAGCAGCCTTATAAATTTAAGACATTGTCTTATCCAATTAAACCAGACAAAATGAAAAACGCTAAACTTATTTTTACTGCCTTTTTATTATTAAATAGTATAAGCATGCTTGCTCAAACCGATGTGCAAAATTCCGGCACACTTTATATTTCAGGAAGCAGTGATGTGGTGTATATAACCGGCGGTTTTACTAACACGAGTAGTGGAGCGCTTACAAACAATGGAAGCTTGTATGTGAGACAAACATTAACCAATGGCCAAGCCTCAATGGCAACAGGTACCGGTACTTTGTATTTAAATGGTACCAGTGCACAGTCAGTTGCAGGCACACAACCTTTTAAAACGTATGATCTGGTTACTAATAACTCTTCTGGGTTTACTTTAAATAATAACCTTAGTGTTGCCAATGCGCACACATTTACAAGTGGGGTAATTGCAAGTTCTTCTACACCAAACTATCTTATTTATGAAGCTGGTTCTTCCTATTCAGGTGCAGCAGATAGCCGCCACGTTAGTGGGTGGGTTAAAAAAATAGGCACTACAGACTTTACATTTCCCGTAGGTAATGGCACTTATCTAAGAACTATCGCCATTGCCAATCTTTCCGGAAGCTCTGAGTTTAATTGTAAACACAACGGAAGTACACAAAACCAATCAAATATCTTATGGCCGTTAACAGTAGTAGATGCTTATGAATATTGGAATATGCCCCAGGTGAGTGGCGGTACCGCTGACGTAACACTAAACTGGGATAATAGCAAAGTAACGTTTCCTAATTTCACCATTGCAGATATCAGGGTAACACAATATGAAGGCATCTGGACGGGTCGCGGCGGCACCGCTTCTGGAAATGCCACCACAACCGGTACTATTACGGCAACAGGGGTGAGTAATTTTGGCGAGTTTACTTTTGGTAGTTTGTCGTTTGCTATTCCATTACGCTTTATCAGTATTACTGGTCAGCGTAAAAACAATTCTAATAATATTGAGTGGAAGGTAGCTGAGACAGAAGATATTACTCATTTTGTGGTGGAACGCAGTGGCAACGGAACGCAATTTGCTGCTATTGGTACAGTAGCGTCTCAAAGAAATTTAAGTACCTATTTGTTTAAAGACGATGCAGCATTAACTGGTACTAACTGGTACCGAATTGCAGGCATCAATCAATCGGGTGCTAAAATTTATTCAAGAGTAGTACCTATTGCCGCTAACGGAAGAAATGTGGATATGTATGTTGTTAATAACCCTGTAAAACAAACTATACGCATTAGCGCCGGAGACAATAATAAAGGTAATTATGAATACGGTATTTATAATACTTCTGGTCAGCTGTTACAAAAAGGGCAATTAACAGTAGGTGGTGCAGGCATCTATAATATTACATTACAAGCTGCAGTTAAGCCCGGTATATATGTACTGGATGTAAGAAGTAGTACTGCTCAGTTTACAGAAAGAATCATAATAGAATAAATCGTTTTTAATTTAGGTAAAGGTCTCCACCTTCGGGTGGAGACCTTTTTTATTATACAGTTATTGGTTTATACATACAATTAGGCAGAATAGTTCTGTTCCTTTTTTAGTAATTTTAATTTTTAAACGAAAGAAAATTTCGGTTTTGATTAATGATAAAAACCAGATATGAAAATTGGAATCTATAGCCGGTTGTTAGATTGGGAACAAAAAACAGAAGTACAGCTTTTTTTTGATGAGTTAGTAAAACAAAAATTTGAACCAGTTATCTATGCTCCTTTTTTTGAGCAAATTATTGATCATATAAAATTGCCTGCTAACCTTTCTACCTTTGCCAATGCCAACGATTTGGATGATAGTATAGAGTTTTTAGTAAGTATGGGTGGAGACGGTACTTTACTCGATACCGTATCATTAGTTAGAGATAAGAACATACCTGTTATGGGCATTAATTTCGGCCGTCTTGGTTTTTTGGCCAATATCAGTAAAAAAGAAGTAGCCATTGCACTAGAGGGAATGGTAAAAAGAAGCATTGTGGTAGATAAGCGGTCTTTAATTCATCTGGATACCTCAGAACATATTTTTGGAGAGGTGCCCTATGCTTTAAATGAGTTTGCCATTCATAAAACTGACACTTCTCCTATGATTAAGATTCATACCTATCTAAACGGCGATTTCTTAAACACTTATTGGGCAGATGGACTGATTGTAAGTACACCTACTGGTTCTACCGGCTATTCTTTAAGTTGCAATGGGCCTATCGTTTTTCCGGAGAGTGGCAGTTTTGTTATTACACCCGTAGCCCCGCATAACTTAAATGTACGCCCCATCATAGTGCCCGACAATAATGTAATTTCTTTTGAGGTTGAGGGCAGAACAGATGACTTTATTTGCGCATTAGATAGCCGCCGGCATGTGGTAAAGAAAAATCTGCAACTGGCAGTTAAAAGAGAGGCATTTACCATGAGTCTGGTTCGGCTGAATGAAAACAATTTTTTAAAAACCCTGAGAGATAAGCTGATGTGGGGTTTAGACAGCCGTAACTAAGAATGTTAAATTTTTACAAACAAGCAGGCTGCACAATAAAAGAAAAGCCCCATTATTACGTTATCCAATAATTAATTTCCTATTTTGCAACTATGTTAAAGAAACTTTTATCCTTGATTGCCGCTTTTTTGGTGCTGGTTACAGCCACCGCTCAAAAAGAAAGCTTTGTACACCAGGGTGAGTTTGGTTTAAGTGCAGGTGCTGCACATTACTTTGGTGACTTAAATACAAAAGCCCGTCTTAACAGACCTAAAATGGCCATTGGCGCCTTCTTCCGAAAACAGTTTGGTAATTATGTAGCATTAAGAGTTGCAGCAAACTATGCACAATTGGGTTATTCTGATGTTTACAATACACATAACGAATATCAGTTACGCCGCAACCTTAGCTTTAATACCAATGTATGGGAGCTGGCAGTTATGGGAGATTTCAACTTCTTTCGTTTTGAACCAGGCACATTAGATTATGCATTCACTCCTTACGTTTCTATTGGTGTAAGCGCCTTTAGCTATGATCCTTATGCTTATTATCAGGGTCAGAAAGTTTTCTTGAGACCTTTGGGTACAGAAGGTCAGGGTTTAGCAGGCTTCGACGCACCTTATGGTTCAATGGCTTTTGCCATTCCTTTTGGAGTAGGTATAAAATATAATATCAACGAAAAGGTGAATATTGGTTTTGAAGTAATTCACAGATTTACAAATACCGATTATCTGGATGATGTAAGCAATAAATATGTAGACCCAGCACTGTTTCCGAAATTACCAGATGGCTCTGCATCATTAGCAGAATTGTTAAGTGATAGAAGTGGAGAAACAGGCCCCGATAAAATTGGCTTTGTAAATGGGGTAGCAAGGCAACGTGGTTTTCCAAAACAAAAAGACCAATTTTTAACTGCTCAGGTAACGCTATCATTCAACTTATCTTCGTACCGTTGCCCCACAGCTAATTAATAGATAAAATAATTTAAAATACACACGCCGCTTTTATAGCGGCGCTTTTTTTGTAACCAGCTAATGTACTTATGGCAACATCGTTGCTACGCTCAGTTCAACCACAGTGCCAATGGCATCAATAGTTGCAAACGTTTGCAACTTACCGGCCAAACAATCTTGCCTTGTGTGCAGCTAATTTGCTTTCTTTGTTGGCTTAATCGTAATAACAAATGATGAACGGATTGCGACGCAACAATGCCACACCGGAGTTACCAAAGCTGGTATCCTATTTAAAACATCGGGTTATTTTTTGTTGTGGTTTATTATGCATGCTAAATATGGCTTGTAATAATAGCGGCGCAACTGCAGATGCTAACGCACTGTTTACTTTGATGGATAATACAGGCATTGGGTTTACCAATACAATTACCAATACCAAAGACTTTAATATTTTCAGCTACCGAAATTTTTATAATGGAGGCGGCACCGCAATTGGCGACATTAATAATGATGGCCTGGCAGATGTTTTTTTTACAGCCAATATGAGCAGTAATAAACTATATGTAAACAAAGGCAACTGGCAGTTTGAAGATGTTTCTGAAAAAGCAGGTATTACTGAAACTAATAAATGGAGCACGGGTGTTGTAATGGTTGATATTAATAATGATGGCTGGTTAGATATTTATGTTTGTAATGCAGGCTTTCAAAAAGACATGCCGCAAGAAAATGCATTGTTTATTAATAACCACGATTTGACGTTTACAGATAAAGCGAAAGAATATGGGCTGGCTGATGCCGGCTATACCACTCATGCCGCTTTTTTTGATTATGATATGGATGGCGATCTGGATTGCTATATTCTTAACAACAGTTTTATACCGGTTAATACATTAAACTATTCTAACAAAAGAGAACTGCGTGCAGAAGACTGGCCAGTAGCTGATTTTTTAAAGGGTGGCGGAGACCACCTGATGCGGAATGATGGCGGCACATTTACCGATGTAAGTAAAGCTGCTGGTATTTATGGTAGCCTGATTGGTTTTGGGCTAGGAGTAACTGTTGGTGATGTAAATAATGACGGCTATCCGGATATTTATGTGAGCAACGATTTTTTTGAGAGAGATTATTTGTATATAAATCAAAAAAACGGAACGTTTACCGAAGAGCTGGAGCAACGCATGCAACACATCAGTCATTCTTCTATGGGTGCAGATATGGCCGATATAAATAACGATGGCCACCCCGATATTTTTGTAACAGAAATGCTGCCAGGAGATGATTACAGGCTTAAAACCACCACCTCCTTTGAAAGTGTGGATATACAACGCCTGAAAGTGAAGTCGGGTTTTTATAACCAGTTTATGCAAAACACCCTGCAGATAAACAACCAGAACGGAGAATTTGTAGAGACGGCTTTTTACAGCGGAGTAGCCGCTACAGACTGGAGTTGGGGTGGGTTAATTTTTGATGCTGATAATGATGGACAGAATGATTTATACGTGTGTAACGGCATTAGTAATGATGTAACCGATCAGGATTTTATTGACTTTTTTGCAAACGATGTGGTGCAAAAAATGGTAATGACCGGAGAGAAGGAAGAGATAGAAAATATTATTCAGAAAATGCCTTCTCAAAAAATTGCCAACCGCGTTTTTAGAAACAAAGGTGGTTTGCAATTTGAAGATGTTGGTAAAGCATGGGGCTTTTCAACGCCATCGTTTTCTAATGGAGCCGCTTACGGAGATTTGGATAATGATGGAGACCTGGATCTGGTGGTGAATAATCTTAACCAGCAATCTTTTATCTATAAAAACAACAGCCGGGAAAAAAATAATAACAACTACATTGGCTTTTCTTTAAAAGGCAGCGCTGCTAATACATTGGCTATTGGTAGTATGGTAAAAATATATGTTGGTAACCAGGTTTTAAATCGTGAGTTAATACCTACCCGCGGCTTTCAATCGTCAATAGATTATAAAATTATTGTGGGGCTGGGTAAACAGTTTGTAGATTCTGTAGTAATTGTATGGCCCAATAAAACTTATACCAGCATACAAAAGCCCGCCATTAATAAAGTTAATATTATTGCACAGCCGCCAGATGCAAAGCCTTATAATTTTACTGGCACACCAATAACAACTTTACTATCTGTAAGTACAACAACTTTTGACAAGCATACAGAGGATGATTTTATAGATTCTTATTACGATAGAAATATTCCTATGATGCTGAGCCACGAAGGACCAGCAATAGCCGTATCAGATGTAAATAAAGATGGGCTGGACGATATTTTTATTGGCGGCGCCAGTCGGCAGGCTGCACAGCTATACTTGCAAACAGCTACTGGTTTTTTAAAGAAAACAATACCCGCTTTTGATACCAATGCTATTGCAGAAGATGTAGCGGCTGCTTTTTTTGATTGTGATGGCGACGGCGATTTGGATTTAATAACAGGTAGTGGTGGTAATAACAGAGATAGTGGCAGTGCAGAGTTGCAAAACCATTTATACCGTAACGATGGCAAAGCAAATTTTACTGAAATAGTAAGTGCTTTACCACACACTACTGCAAATACTAGTGTAATAGCCCCACATGATTTTGATGGCGATGGCGATATAGATGTTTTTATAGGTAGCAGAAGTTTTCCGCTTAATTACGGGCCCACGCCGCTTAGTTTTATTTGGGTAAACAATGGTAAAGGAAATTTTTCTGAGCTGGCTGCTGCCAATTATACAGCATTACGTACTGTGGGTTTAGTAACCAGTGCCACCTGGGCCGATATAAATGGAGATGCTATAAAAGAGTTGATTGTTGTGGGAGAATGGATGGCCCCCCAAATTTTTACGTATAAAAATAATCAGTTTGTAGCCTTAACAACAGGTTTAGAAAATTTACAAGGCTGGTGGCAAGCTGTAGCAGCCGCCGATTTGGATGGCGATGGCGATACCGATTTTGTATTGGGTAATATGGGCGAGAATACTTATCTGCAACCCAATGCCACTAACCCTGTAAAAATGTGGATGAATGATTTTGATGGTAACGGGGCACCAGAAAAAATCATCAGCCGTACTATTGATGGGCAGGATATGCCTGTATTTTTGAAAAGAGATTTAACAGAGCAGGTGGTATCGTTAAAAAAAGAAAACCTGAAGCATGTAGATTTTGCAAAAAAACCAATTCAACAATTGTTTAACGCCGCCGCTATGAAAAATGTGCAGGTAAAAACATTTAATTACAATAGCAGTTGTATTGCAATTAATAATGGAAAGGGTGGGTTTACTGTAACTCCATTACCTGTAATGGTGCAGTTATCCAGTGTAAATGCTATAAAAATTGCAGATGTAAATAACGATGGCAAACCAGATATTGTAGCGGGTGGTAATAAGTTAAGCTGGTTGCCGCAGTTTTGTCGGTTAGATGCTAGCTTAGGCCATGTATTAATTAATAAAGGCAGTAATAATTTTGAGTGGCTGCCCAACCAGCAAAGCGGTTTACAACTGCGTGGAGAAATAAAGCATATTGAACTGGTAAAACGTTCAAGAAATAATGCACTCTTATTTGTGCGTAATAATGAAGTGCCGGTTATGTACCAGTTGCAATTAAAAAAATAGTTTTTTGTTGCCAGCAGCAGTACTGCTATTAAACATCGTTGCGTCGCACACTTGTACTGCAGTTGCAGTGTGCGACGCAACAGTGCCCGGTTAATGCACCACTGCTGGTAACCCAATATTGAAATTCTAAAATGAGGCATTTAAAAAATTATTTGGGCTGTTTATTATTGTTAGTGTGGCTGGTTGGGTGTAAGCAACCGCCTGCAGTGCCGGTATTGTTTGAAGTATTGGAAAGCAGCACTACAGGCATCAACTTTACCAACAAGCTTAGCCCCACACCATCTTTTAACATGTTTAAGTACATGTATTTTTATAATGGTGCCGGTATTGGTGCCGCCGATTTTAATAAAGATGGTTTACCCGATTTATTTTTTGCGGCCAACCAGAGTGCTAATAAATTATACCTGAATGATGGAGCATTGCATTTTAAAGATATTACTGAAACAAGCGGTATAACAAACGATGGCGGATGGAGTACCGGTGTTTCTATAATAGATATTAATAACGATGGCTTGCTTGATATTTATGTTTGCCGCGTTGGAAATTTTCAGCAACTGCAAAGTAAAAATCAATTGTGGGTATGCACGGGTATTACAAAAGATAGTATTCCGCAATTTAAAGAAGCAGCTGCTGAATATGGCCTTGCATTTTCAGGCTTTAGTACACAGGCTGCTTTTTTAGATTATGATTTGGATGGAGACCTGGATATGTACTTGCTGAACCACTCACTTCGCTTTAACGGAACTTTTGAGCCAAGAGCTGCTTATGCCAATACATATGACTCGCTGGCTGGCGACCGCTTTTATAGAAATGATGGTAATACGTTTACAGATATTACCCGCAAGGTGGGTATTAACAGCTCAATAATTGGTTATGGCCTGGGTATTTGTGTAGCCGATATTAATTTAGATGGCTACCCTGATATTTATATTGGCAACGATTTTCATGAAAACGATTATCTCTATATTAATCAACGTAACGGCAGTTTTAAAGATGAGTTAACCAATGCGATGATGCATACCAGCCAGTTTTCAATGGGTGTGGATGTGGCAGATGTTAACAATGATGCGCAACCAGAAATTATTTCTATGGACATGTTGCCGGAAGACCCATATATATTGAAACGGAGTTTAGGCGAAGATGCTTTTGATATTTTTAGTTTTAAAATACGGCATGGATATAATTACCAGTATGCACGCAATACCTTGCAATACAATAATGGTAATGGGTTGTTTAGTGAGCTGGGTTTGTATGCCGGCGTATATGCAACCGACTGGAGCTGGGCACCGCTGTGGTTAGACTTTGACAACGATGGTCTGAAAGATTTGTTTATTTCTAATGGCATACCTAAGCGGCTGAACGATATTGATTATGTAAACTACGCTTCTAATGATGAGCTGCAACAAAAAATAAGAGAAAATAAATTACAGGATAATGATTTTGCATTAATTGAAAAATTTCCGCAGATAAAACTGCGGAATAAGTTTTTTATCAATACCGGTAATTTAAAATTTAGTGATGCGGCAGCATCTATAAAAAACGATAAAGAAACCTTTTCAAACGGTACGGTGGCGGCAGATTTTGATAATGATGGCGACATTGATATTGTTGTAAATAATATTGATGACCCCGTTTTAGTATATAAAAATAATAGTAGCAGCAATACCTCAAAAGAGTTTATAAAACTGCAGCTAAAAGGTACAGCAGCAAATACACAGGCGTTGGGTGCTAAAGTGGTGGCATATACAAAAGCTGGTATCAGAACTTATGAAAAATGGCCCGTGCACGGTTTTCAATCTTCTATGGAAGCGCCGGTACATATTGGTGTAAAAAATACCTTGGTAGATTCTATATTGGTGATATGGCCCGATAACAGTTACGAGAAATTGCAGCCTGCTGCAGGTTTGGTAACCAATGTGGCGTATAAAAGCAATTTACCGGTGTTTAATTATACACGTCTCCAAAAACCAATTGAAGCAACAAATGCATTCAGCATTAGTAATACAACCGGGTTAAATTATTTGCATACCGAAAACGATTTTGTAGAGTTTGATCGGGAGCAGCTATTGCCTTTTATGCTATCTAAAGAAGGACCTGGCGTTGCAGTGGCAGATATTAATCATGATGGGTTGGAAGATGTATTTATCGGCTCATCAAAAACATATAAACCCGCAGTCTTTTTACAAACCAGTAATGGCAGCTTTATAAAATCAATACAACCATCGCTTCAAGCAGATAGTATGTATGAAGAAGTAAGCGCTTGCTGGGCCGATGTAAATAATGATACACATCCTGATTTAATTGTTGCCAGCGGTGGTAATGAATATTATGGAAAAGATGAGCACATGATGCCCCGCCTTTTTTTAAATGATGGTAAAGGCAATCTTTCTTTAAAGCAAGCGGCTTTTACTAATTTTTATTTAACTGCCAGCACAGTTGCTGCGCAGGATATTAACGGCGATGGTAAAATTGATTTATTTATTGGTGCCCGTTCCGTGCCTTGGAAGTATGGAGAACTGCCGCATTCCTATTTCTTACTAAATGATGGGCAAGGAAATTTTAAAGATGCCACAGCTACACTGTGTAAAGAACAGGAAATACATGGCTTTGTAAAAAACGCTCAATGGGCCGATTTGGATAAAGATGGGGATGCTGATTTGTTACTGGCTTTAGAGTGGGATGGTATTGTAGCCTATATTAATAATAAGGGTAGGTTTGCCCGCAAACAACTTACTGCCGAAAGTGGGTGGTGGAATTTTGCAACTCCCTTTGATATAGATAATGACGGCGATCTTGATATTATTGCCGGCAACTTAGGTTTAAACAGCAGATTACAAGCCAGCAAAGAACAACCGGTGCATTTATATGTGAACGATTTTGATGGAAATGGTACTAAAGAACAGGTGCTAACTTATTTTCTTAATAACCGGGAACTTCCATTTGCTAACAAAGCAGAATTAGAAAAGCAGTTGCCCATTTTAAAAAAGAAATACCTGTATGCAGAAGACTTTGCTAAAGCCAGTTTAAAAGATATGTTTGGCAGCAATAAGTTAAACGAAGCTGAACTGCTTACCGCTAATTATTTTGCCAATACTATTTTTATAAACAATGGTAAAATGAATTACACAGCCGTTGCCATGCCGTGGCAGGCACAATTAACCTCATTAAAAGACGCAGTAATAATAAATGCTAATAACGATGCACTACCAGATATTTTAATTGCCGGAAATTTTTATGAGAATAATATACAAATGGGCCGTTACGATGCCAGCTATGGTAACGTACTTATTAATAAAGGCAATGCCCAGTTTACCTGTGTGCCGCTAAATGGTATGCTTGTTAAAGGGCAGGTACGGCATATACAGCCCATTATGGTTGGAGGCAAACCAAACTGGTTATTGGTGCGTAATAACGATAGCAGCTTACTGCTGCAGCAAAGCCATTAGTTATAAGCCAGCTGTGTAACTACATTCAACATCGTTGTGTCACTCACTGCAGCAGCAGTATGAAATTGTGCAAATAAAGCATAGCAGCATTACTGCTGGTAACAATAAATTATTGCATCATATCTAAAAACTCCTGCTCCGTAATAATTTTAATAGTATTTATTTTTTTTGCTTTCTCCAGCTTAGAGCCGGCATCTTCGCCTACTACCAGGTAATTGAGTTTAGCACTTACGCCACTTACTATTTGTCCGCCATTAGCTTCTACTTTTGCTTCTGCTTCGCTGCGTTTTAGTTGGGTAAGTGTGCTGTTACCAATTGTTTTTTCTGGTTTTGCAAGGGCAGCCCTAATTGTTCTAAGGCATACAACATTTCTATATTAGCAGGGTTACTAAAAAAATGCTGTATACTACCGGCAACCTTTGGCCCAATATCTTCTAAAGCCTGCAATTGCTCTAAAGTAAAATTTTTAAAGTCGGCTAAATGGGTAACTGCATTCGCTAAAGTTTTAGCAGTAGTTTCGCCCACAAAACGGATGCCCAGTGCGTAAATAAGGCGATTAAGTGGTTGTTGTTTTGAGTTTTCAATAGCAACCTTCAGATTATCTATTGATTTTTTACCAAAGCCCTCCATTTTACCGATGGCATCAAGGTCTAATGTATAAATACCGGGTATATCGTGCAGCAGGTTTAATTCATAAAACTTGCGCACATTAGCATCGCCAAAGCCACGTATGTCCATGGCATCTTTACTAACAAAGTGTATAATGCGTTCTACCACCTGTGCAGGGCACTCAATATTAATACAGCGCCATACTGCTTCTTCAGCTTCTTTAAAAAGCTGGCTGTTGCATACCGGGCAATGCGTAGGAAATACAATGGGCTTTTCCTTTCCAGTTCTTAAATCGGGCATCGATTTTACAATCTGCGGTATAACATCACCCGCTCTTTCAATTAAAACGGTATCGCCAATTTGCAGGTCTTTTTCTTTTATATACTCTTCATTGTGTATAGAAATACTGCTAACAGTTACGCCACCAATTGGCACAGGCTCTAATTTAGCCACCGGCGTTACTGCGCCGGTACGCCCCACCTGAAATTCTACATTCAGTAGTTTGCTGGTGCCTTGCCTTGCTTTAAACTTATAGGCTATTGCCCAGCGGGGGTGGTGCGATGTCATGCCCATTTTTTCTTGCAGGGCCAGGTTATTTACTTTAATAACCATGCCGTCAATTTCATAAGGTAAATCATCCCGTTTAATTTCAAAAGCATTGCAATAATCTATTACTGCAGCAATGCCTTGTACTACTGTTTTTTCTTTTTGCGGACTGCGAAAGCCCAGCTGCCATAGCATTTCTAAAGCGTCAGCATGCGTAGTTAATTCTTTGGGTGTGGTTTTACCAGCAGCAAGGGTATAATAACTTACATGGTAAACAAAAGCTTCAAGATGTCTTTTTTGAACCTCCACAGGGTCTTTTACTCTTAAGGTACCCGCTGCAGAATTGCGAGGGTTGGCCAGTGGTGTTTGCCCCTGTTCTGTTAGCTGTTGGTTGTAGCGTGCAAAATTATTTTTACTAATTAATACTTCGCCCCGCACTTCTACCTGTTGCAAGCCGTAATCAGAAAACTTAGCAGAAAGGGGTATTGTTTTTATTTGTTTAATATTTGTGGTTATCTCGTCACCGCTTTCTCCATCGCCACGGGTAGCGCCCCGCACCAGCAAATCGTTTTCAAAAATTACAGAAATACTACCTCCATCAAATTTTGGTTCCACACAATATTCAATGGTATCTAAGCCTGTTAGCTCACGGGCTTTGCGGTCAAAGTTCAGCAAGTCATCGGCATTATAAGAGTTGTCTAAAGATAGCATGGGTACCAGGTGCTGTGCCGCCGGAAATTCTTTGGTTAAGCTTTTGGCCACACGTTGCGTGGGGCTATCTGCCGTAATAATGGCTGGGTTACTGGCTTCTATTTTTTCTAATGCCTTAAATAATTGGTCGTACTCAAAATCGCTAATCAGCGGATCGTTTAAAATATAATAGCGGTGCTCATGAAAGCGCAGGCATTGCCGCAGGGCTTCAAGGGCAGTTTCAGTAATTGTTTCTGGGTGCTGTAAAAAATTAGTGGTTTGCTTTTGCAGCTGGCTTGTTTGTGTGTTGCTATACATAAAAAGAAATTGGGCAATAAAGATAATGGCTAACCCCATTGCAGTTTGCTTGCTGGCAAAGGGTTTTTTTGTAACCAGCAGTATAACAATGGGCGGCCCCGGTTGCGTCGCACCCTTCAGCTAAAGAATAAATGTCAACAAGTAAGAAAAAGGCCTTTTTTTTAAAAATTTATCTCCTTTTCAGTCTTGCCCCTTTACTAACCACTGTACAAGTGTGCGACGCAACGGCTGCTGAAAACAGGACTTTAGCTGGGTAAAAAAAATTTCCGCAAAAAAAAGATGTATCTCAGAACCAAAAAATAGTCAACAAAATTTTTCCATCTGGTTTTTTTGGCAAAGATTTGTGTACTTATTACACATCGACAACGATGTAGTTGCCTTATACTTCAATCAAAACTTAAAAACGATTGTTATGCTGATGAGAAAGTTATTGCAGCGAATGCTCAGTTTTGTGCTGTGCTTTTCATTGCTTCTTCCCGCTGCGTTTTCACAAACAAAAATTATTACCGGTAAAATTACCGATGGCAAAGACGGCGCACCTGTAGCTGGGGCCACGGTTACACCCAAGGGTAAAACTACCGGCATTGCTACCGATGCGGCGGGTGATTTTAAAATTACAGTAGCCAATGATGTTACTGTTTTAGTAGTTACCTCTGTTGGTTACAGTCGCCAGGAAGTTACAATAGCCGGTACCACAGTAAATGTTGTATTAGCCGCCAGTTCAAACAACTTGAACGAAGTAGTGGTGGTAGGATATGGCACCCAGCGTAAAAAAGATTTAACAGGGGCAGTTACCTCGGTATCATCAAAAGATTTTGTAAAAGGTGCTTTACAAACACCAGAGCAGCTGATTGCTGGTAAAGTAGCTGGTGTACAAATTACTACGAATAGTGGTGCACCGGGTGCAGGCAGCCGTATCCGCATTCGCGGTGGTGCTTCTTTAAATGCCAGCAACGACCCCCTGATTGTAATTGATGGGGTACCGGTGGACAATGCAAATGTGGCTGGTGCAGTAAACCCGTTAAACCTAATTAACCCCAACGATATTGAAAACTTTACCATATTAAAAGACCCATCGGCTGCAGCCATTTATGGTTCAAGAGCTTCTAATGGGGTAATTTTAATTACTACTAAAAAGGGTAAAAAAGGAAAAGTAAAATTGAATTTTAACTTGCAAGGCTTTTTACAGCAACCTGCTAATAAAGTAGATATTTTAAGTGCAGATGAACTGAGCACAATTGTAAAAGCAAAGGGCACTAGTTCTGATGTTTCTAAATTGGGTAGTGTAAGCACAGATTGGCAGGATGAAATTTACAAAAATGCATTTGGGCAAGATTTAAATTTAAGTGCCAGCGGTGCGGTATTAGATGGTAAGTTGCCATTTCGTATTTCAGGTGGCTTCTTAAACCAGGATGGTATTTTGCGCACAGATAACTTTAAGCGCCTAACCGGAGCTATTAACTTAAGCCCCCGTTTCTTAAAAGAGAAATTGAAAGTAGACCTGAATTTTAAGATTGCTAAAACAAGCAATCATTTTGCAGATGGTGGTGCAATTGGTAATGCTGTTTCTTTTGACCCAACAAAACCAGTACGCTCTACCAGCAACCGTTATGGTGGTTATTGGGAGTGGCTGGACCCAGATGGGTTACCTACACAATTATCTAACAGAAACCCTGTTGGTTTATTAAATTTCAGAGATAATAATAGCGATGTTACCCGTATGATTGGTAATATTCAATTAGACTACCAATTACCTTTTATAAAAGGCTTACGTGCTAACCTGAACCTTGGTTTTGATAAACAGGATGGTGAAGGAACTACTAAAACCAGCGATAGTGCTGCATCTCAATACCGCAGACAAGGATCTAATAATTATTATAAGCAAGGCCGAGAAAACAAGCTGTTAGATGCTTATTTGAATTATACAAAAGATATTAAGTCTATTAATAGTCGCATTGATGTAATGGCGGGTTATGGCTATCAAGATTTTAAATACCTTGATTATTTCTATGCAGATTATCGTTACAATGGCGTGGATGTTGTGCCGGGCAGTACGCCTAATTTTGCAACCTCAGATGCTGGATACACCTTGATTTCTTATTATGGCCGTTTAAATTATACACTTGCCAATAAGTATATATTAACGGTTAATGGACGTACAGACGGTTCTTCAAGATTTGCAAAAAATAACCGTTGGGGTTTCTTTCCTTCAGCAGCATTGGCATGGAGAGTAAGTGAGGAAGATTTTTTGAAAAATTCAAAAGTAGTATCAGACCTTAAATTCAGAGTAGGATATGGTATAACCGGGCAGCAGGATATTGGACCTTTATATGGTTATTTAACCAGCTATTCTTTAAGTAATAACCAGGCTTTGTACCAATTTGGTAACGAGTATGTGAACTTGCTGCGCCCTGCAGCTTACGATCCGGATTTGCGTTGGGAAACGACAAAGAACCTGAACGTAGGTATTGATTTTGGTTTTATTGATAACCGCATCAGCGGTACCATTGAGGCTTTCAATCGTAAAACAGAAGATTTGTTAAGCGTGGTGCCTATTCCGGCTTTATCAAATTTCTCAAACCAGTTATTTACCAATGTAGGTAATATAGAAAGCAGGGGTTTAGAGTTTTCTTTAAACACGGTGCCTGTGCAACGCAGAGATTTAGAATGGAACTTAGGATTTAATATTACCTATGTGAGTCCAGAGATTACCAATCTGTTGGTAAATCAAGATCCTAATTTTACCGGTATTGCAGTGGGTGGTATTGCCGGTGGTACAGGTAATACCATTC
The DNA here is from genome assembly GCA_004295245.1 of Sphingobacteriales bacterium. GTDB lineage: Bacteria > Bacteroidota > Bacteroidia > Chitinophagales > Chitinophagaceae > JACMLD01. The sequence continues at coordinate 20,374 of REAR01000086.1, forward strand.
AACGCCACATTCTCGGCCAGCGTCCTTCTTCTTTTTATGTTTATCAGCAGATTTATGATGCCAACAATAAACCTATTGAAGGTTTGTATGAAGATTTGAACCGTGATGGTATTATTAATGAAAAAGACCTTCGCATTTTTAAAAACCCAGAAGCAAATGTGTTTATTGGTATAAACAGTAGTGTTACGTACAAGAAGTTTACCGGTGGATTTGTAATGCGTGGTAGTTTTGGTAATTATAATTACAACAACTTTCAGTCTAATACAGGGGTATTGCGTGCTTTAATTAACCCATTAGGGTTTATTGCTAATGGCTCTACTAATTATTTAGAAACAGGGTTTAGCAACAATCAATATTTCTCTGATTATTATGTGCAGAATGCATCTTTCCTGCGCATGGATAATATTAGCCTTGGTTATGACATGGGTGAGGTATTTAAAAATGCCCATCTGCGCTTATCCGCCAATGTGCAGAATGCATTTATTATTACAAAGTACAAGGGATTAGATCCGGAGTTAAATGGCGGTATTGATAATACCATTTATCCGCGTCCCCGCACATTTGTAATTGGAGCTAATTTAGATTTTTAAAATATTAAAGATTGAAACATATGAAACGAATAGCATTATTCTTAACCTTGGCAATAGTAAGTACCTGTGTACTTACCTCTTGCCACAAAGATTTGGATAAGCTGCCACCTAATACACTTGCACCCAACCAGGTTTATAAAGACGAAGCTGGTTATAAGCAGGTATTGGCAAAAGTATATGGAAGTATGGCCTTAACAGGTAATACCGGCCCTGCAGGTTCTGGAGATGTAGCCGGAATAGATGAAGGTACTTCAGACTTTTTACGCTTATTCTGGAAAGCGCAAGAGTTGTCTACAGACGAGGCCATTGTAGCATGGAATGACCCGGGGATTCAAGATTTTCATAACATGAACTGGAGTAGTAATAACCCAATGCTGATTGGTTTATATGGAAGGTGTATGTATATTATTACACTGTGTAACGAATTTTTAAGAGAAAGTACAGCCGATAAAGTTACCAGCCGTGGCATTACCGGCACAGCTGCCACTAATATTGCTGCCATGCGTGCAGAAGCAAGATTTGTACGTGCTTTTCAATATTGGGTGTTGATGGATTTATATGCAAACCCTGGCTTTGCCACAGATGCAGATGCTATTGGTAAGTTTAATCCTAAGCAAACCAATCGCACAGAGTTATTTGCTTTTATAGAAACAGAATTGAAGGCGATAGAAACTGATTTGCCTGCGGCAAAAGCAAATGCTTATGGCCGTGCAGATAAAGCTGCTGCATGGGCATTACTTTCACGCATGTACTTAAATGCAAAAGTTTATATTAACCAGGATAAGTACACCGATGCAATTACTTATTCTAAAAAAGTAATTGACATAAGTGGTTATTCTTTGCTTTCAGATTATCGCTGGTTATTATTAGCAGATAATAATGTAAACAACAACGAGTTTATTTTTACTTTAAACTACGATGGTGTTAAAACCAAAAATTTTGGAGGCACTACTTTTATGGTAAATGCTTCTGTAGGTGGCGATATGGATCGGAATGTTTCTGGCTTAGGTGGATGGGGCGGTATACGTACTACAAAAAACCTGCCTCAGCAATTTCCGGATGTAAATGGTAATACCGATAAAAGAGCACAATTCTTTTCAGCCCATAATCTGGAGATTAATAATATTTCTGAATTTAAAGATGGCTATGGTGTAACCAAATACCGTAATCGTACCCGCAGCGGTGGTTTTGGTGCAGATCCAGATAAAACATTTGCTGATGTGGACTTCCCTGTTTTTCGATTAGCAGAAATGTACCTTAATTACGCAGAAGCAGTTAAGCGGGGCGGTTCAGGCGGTTCCGAAGCACAAGCTATAATTTATATAAATAACCTGCGCTTACGTGCCTATGGCAATGCAACAGGTAATATAGGTTCTTACGACCTGCCCTTTGTTTTAAATGAACGTGCCCGTGAATTGTATTGGGAAGGTTTGAGAAGAACGGATCTGGTGCGTTTTGGTCAGTTTACTGAAGCAGCTTATTTATGGCCTTGGAAAGGAGGCGTAAAAGATGGTCGTGCAGTAGAAGATTTCCGTAAAATTTATCCGATACCTGCACCTGAAGTGGCTGCTAACCCCAACCTGGTACAAAACCCCGGTTATTAATTAAAAAATTTAATTTATAGGTTATGAAACAATTAATAAAAATCTGCTGTTTAATGGCCCTTGTTGCAGTGGCTTGTAAAAAACAGGAAAACAAAATATATCTGGAAGGTGGCACAGCACCGGTACTGGCTGCCAGTACCACCACGGTTAGTCTTATACCTGGTCAGGAATCAAATACGGCGTTGGTATTAAACTGGACCAACCCTAATTATTTTCTTACTACTGGTACCAGCTCTCATAACGTTACTTATGTTTTTGAGATGGATACCGCAGGTGCTAATTTCAACAGCAAATCAAAATACACCACGCAATACACTAGCGAGCTTTCTAAAAGTTTTACAGTGGGAGAGCTGAATGCTATTTTAGGAAACTCTATGTTGCTTACGTTGGGCCGCCCATACAGTTTAGATATACGCATTACATCTGCCATTAAGCCAGATAATATTTCAAGTACTGATTTGTTTGCAGCCAAACTTAGTTCTAATGTAATACGGGTTACAGCCACACCATTTGCACCCCCACCCAAAGTAGCAATACCAACTGCTGGCACACTCTGGGTGGTAGGCGATGCTGTAAACTCTGGCTGGCAAAACCCACTACCTGCTCCTTTCGATGTTAATCAGAAGTTTACCAAACTATCTAATACAGTGTATGAGTTAACAGTGCCTCTAAAAAATACGGGTGCTTATAAACTAATACAAGAGCAGGGTAACTGGGGCACACAGTATAAATTCTTAACTGGGTCTGCGCTGGGTGGTACTTTTGAAAAAAGAGATGCCGATCCTGGCTTTCCTGCTCCAGCTGAAGCAGGCAATTACAAGCTTACTTTCAATTTTCAAACCGGCAACTTTACTGCGGTTAAGCAATAACTAATACTTAAAAGAAAGCTATATGAAACTGATAAATAAAATATACGCTATCGCATTGCTTGCCTTAGTTTGTTTTGCTGCAGCCTGCGATAAAAAAAATGAACTGCCATTTTATGAAAATGGTACTGCTGTTGTGTTAACTGCTTCTGCTACTACTGTGGCACCAGCACCCGCCGACTCTAACAATACTTCTTTAAAACTTAGCTGGACCAGCCCTGAATACAAAACAGATGAGGCTACAGTAAAGTATATCATAGAAGTAGATTCCGCCGGCCGTAACTTTTCTAAGGCAATTAGTAAAACAATTACCGGTAAGCTGGAGTATGCGTTTGTAGCAAAAGAATTAAACGCCATACTGCTTGGGTTTGGTTTTAACTTTAACGTTGCCTATGATATTAATGTAAGAGTAACTTCTTCTTACGGCAATAATAATGAGCAATACAAAAGCAATGTACTTACCATAAAAGCCACTCCGTATAAAATACCTCCAAAAGTGGCTATCCCCGGCAGTGGTAAATTATTTATTGTAGGCGATGCTTCGCAGGGTGGTTGGAATAACCCGGTGCCTGTGCCCACACAAGAGTTGAGCCGTATTGATGAAACTACTTTTGGTGGTATCTTTCAATTAAACGGGGGTAAAGAATATTTAATTCTGCCTGTTAACGGAAGCTGGGATAATAAATATGTTATTGCCAATAAAAGTGCAGTGGGTGCCAGTGCCTCCGGAGATTTCTCTGCATCTACTGGTCCCGGCGATAATTTTCCGGCACCTGCAACTAACGGGTTGTATAAAATTATTTTAGATTTTCAGACCGGTAAATACGATGTAACTGCGTTTACACAACAACATGGGTTGCCCACAAATTTATTTATTGTTGGCGGTGCCACACCCGGTGGTTGGAACAATCCGGTGCCAGTACCTGCACAGCAATTAAGCCGTGTTAACAGCACCCAATGGCAATTAACACTGGCGTTAAAGAAAAACGAGAAATACCTTTTCTTACCAGAAAATGGTAGCTGGGGTAAAAAATTTGGTGTAGAAGATGATGGAGTACCAGGCGTTAAACTGGGTGGTAAACTGGCCCCCGAAGGCAAAGATATTCCAGCGCCAGATGAAGATGCTTCTTACAAAATTGTTTTTGATCTGGTTAACAATTCTTACAAGTTAACCAAGCAATAAATAATTAAAAACCGGGTAGGTGCTGCATACAGTGGCATCTTCCCGGTTTTTTTATGTAGCCAACTGCACCACCTTGGGCAGCTGTTGTTGCCACGCTCGGTTCATCGGTAGTACTTATAGCAACAAATACCGGCAACGAGCACATAATTCTAACTTTTTTTCAGTTCACAGCTTTCGTTTTTTACAATCTGTACCCTTATTTTACATTCAAAGGGCGGTTGTATAAAATAAATACACCTGCCATCGTTATAGTAGCAGGCAGGTAAGCGTATTACTATTGTTATAATAGCAGCATTGTTTTTGCAGTAAGCAGCCTGGCTATATTATACCGCTGCAGTGTGCGACGCAACAACTGCTGAAATAAGCACCCAAGCCGGTATAACAAAAAAAACGGCACGTAAGCCCTGCCAAAAAAATTGTTCAAAAAAAAGTATGAGTAACTTGTACAACAAATTATTTTCTATGAAAAAATTAGCGTTAACCGCAGTCTTTATTGTATGCGGCGTGTGTATGGCTGCTGCGCAGTTACTTACAGTTACTCCTACCTTTCCCAGAGATACTACTTCTATTTCTATTATTACCGATTGTACTAAGGGTAACCAGGGCTTATTAAGCTATGCAGATGTGAACGATGTATATGTACACGTTGGGGTTATTACCAACCTTAGTACGGGCCCAACCGATTGGAAATATGTAAAGTTTACCAATTTTAATGCACCTAACCCTGCGGCTAAAGCAGAAAATATCAGCGCCAATAAATACCGATATATTATTACCCGCATCAGAGATTTTTTTGGGGTGCCTGCGGGAGAAACTATTAAGAAGGTAACTTTTTTGTTACGCAACGGTGCTGGCACAGTAGTACAAAGAAATATTGATGGCAGTGATATGTATATTGATGTGTATGACCCTGCCGTGGTGAATACTAAGTTTATAGAGCCTTTTATGCAGCCTAAATTTGTGCCCATGCCAGAACCTATTACAAAAAGTGTGGGCGATAATATTAATATATTTTATTTAAGCTCTCAAACAGGCGATTTACGCATTTACTTTAATGGTACTGCGGTAGCTTTTTCTCCGGCTTCTAACAGCATTAGTATTGCACCATTAATTACTGCAAGCGGTAACCAACAAATAATAGGAGAAGCTGTGGTGGGGGCAATCACAAAAAGAGATACTATCAGTTTTTATGTAGCACCGCCTACTAATATTTTTCCGTTGCCGGCAGGCGTAAGAGATGGTATTAATTATGAAAGTGGCGATACTTCGGCAATACTGGTATTAAGGGCTCCGGCAAAATCGAGAGTGAACGTTTTGGGAGATTTTAATAACTGGACCGAACAGGCCAGTTATCAAATGAATAAAACTCCTGATGGAAAATTCTTTTGGTTGCGCCTAACCGGTTTAACACCAGCTACAGAATATGGTTATCAGTATTTGGTAGATGGCAGTATTAAAATCGGAGACCCATACACACAAAAAGTATTAGACCCCAACAATGATGGTTTTATAAGCAGCACAACATACCCGGGGTTAAAGCCATACCCCACTGGTAAAACATCGGGCATAGTAAGTGTATTACAAACCAACGAACCGGGGTATACCTGGCAGGTAAATACGTTTAACCGGCCCGATAAAAGAGGATTGGTAATGTACGAACTGCTGCTGAGGGATTTTGTAGAGGCACATGATTGGAAAACACTGAAAGATACCCTTAGCTATTTAAAAACATTGGGCATTAATGCCATACATGTTATGCCGTTTAATGAGTTTGAAGGTAATTTAAGCTGGGGCTACAACCCTAATTACTACTTTGCACCAGACAAATATTACGGCCCTAAAAACTCGCTAAAAGCTTTTATTGATGAGTGCCATAAAAGTGGTATTGCCGTAATAATGGATATGGTGCTAAACCACTCTTTTGGCACATCGCCAATGGTGCAATTATATTTTGATGGTGGTTTAAACAGACCGGCTTCCAATAACCCGTGGTTTAACCCAACGGCAAGACATGCTTTTAATGTGGGCTATGATATGAACCATGAAAGTGCCGATACTAAATATTTTTTTAACCGTGTAACAGAGTTTTGGTTAAAAGAGTATAAACTGGATGGCTTTCGCTTTGATTTAAGTAAAGGGTTTACACAAACACAAACCTGCGATGGCAATGGTGATAATTGCAATGTAAATAACTGGGGTAATTATGATGCATCGCGTATTGCTATTTGGAAGCGATACTATGATTCGTTACAGATATATGGCCCCGGTTCTTATGTTATTTTAGAACATTTTGCCGCTAATAACGAAGAAATAGAATTAAGCGATTATGGCATGATGCTTTGGGGCAACTTGAATTATAACTTTAGTGAAGGTGCTATGGGCTATACTGCCAATTCAAATTTTGAAGGTGCCCTGCACACTGTGCGTGGTTGGAGCAAACCCCACCTGATTGCTTATATGGAAAGCCATGATGAAGAAAGAATGATGTATAAGAATATAAACTTTGGTAATAGTGCAGGTGGCTATAGCACCAAAAATTTAAATACGGGCTTACGTAGAAATGAAATGGCGGCAGCTTATTTATTTATGATGCCAGGGCCAAAACTCATTTGGCAGTTTGGTGAGTTGGGATACGATTATTCTATAAACACATGCCCTAACGGTACCGTTAATAATAGTTGCCGTACCGATAGCAAGCCTATTAAATGGGATTATAAACAGGTTACAGAAAGAATGCGTCTGTATGAGGTATATGCAGCATTAATCAAATTAAGACAACACCCTTTGTTCAAAGATGCGTTTACGGGCAACAGGGTAGACAGAAGTTTATCAGGCGCATTCAAGTGGTTAAAAGTTACAACAGACACTTCAAACATATTGGTGGTGGGTAATTTTGATGTTAGTAATACAACCGGTACCGTAACTTTTCAAAACACGGGTACCTGGTATGATTATTTGACTGGAGAAACAATTACCGCTACCGGTGCTGCTCAAAGTATTTTTCTACAACCCGGAGAGTATCATGTTTACGTAAACAGAAACGTAACCAACGTAATAACAACACCAGTAACAGATCTTGTTTTTGCATCAGGTAAAATCAAACTTAGCACTTACCCTAACCCAATAATTAATAATGCAGCAGTTATAGAATATGAAATACCTGAAAATGGAACCGTAAGTCTAAGCATTACCAATTTAGCAGGGCAGCAAGTAGGTGCAGCGCATTACGGATACAAACTTAAAGGTGTTTATAGAGAGAATCTTAGTACTTTGCCAAAAAATAAGTTAGCCAGCGGCATTTATTTATTACACTTGCAGTTTGCTAATAAAACTTTAACTCAAAAACTGGTCATTACCAATTAACCCAACCACGGATTGTAGTAACTATGGGAACAGCCAACCAAAAAACTATTCAGCAGATACAGTCAGAAAACAGCGATTTTTTTAGGATTGCCTTTTCTGTTGACTGTGTAATATTCGGGTTTCATAAAAATGAATTGAATGTACTATTGCTGAAATCTGATTTGGAAGAGTTTAAAGACAAATGGTCTTTATTGGGTGATTTGGTGCGTACCGATGAAAATCTGGATGACGCACCTTATCGCATTCTTCAAGAAAGAACAGGCTTAAAGGATGTTTTTTTAGAACAGGTGAGCACTTTTGGAGATATTGACCGTCACCCTGCCGGACGAGTAATAACTACAGTGTATTATTCCCTTATAAATGTAAAAGATCATCTCCTACGGTTACAGCATCACGAGCTTTCATGGTTTCCGGTAACCAAAATGCCACAATTAGCATTTGATCATTATAAAATACTGCAAACCTGTATTAAAAAATTGCAGGATAAAATAGATAAAGAGCCCGTTGTTTTTAATTTATTACCAGAAAAATTCTCGCTAAGAGAACTACAAAATTTATACGAAGCCATCTTAGATACAAAACTGGACAGAAGAAATTTCAGAAAGAAACTTTTTTTAATGGATTGGTTGGAGGATGCAAAAGAAATGGAGCAAGATGTTCCGCATCGTCCAGGAAAGTTGTATCATTATCGTGCTAGTACAACAAAACCTGCAACAGCACAAACCCTTGTTCAATAATAGTATTTGGCCAGCAGCAACAAGCATAGCAACATTGTTGCGTCGCACACTTCAGCTACAGTAATTAATACAGCAATATAATTAAAGAGAGCCGCCCTCAACAAAACGTGCCCTGATAGTTAATTCCTGTGCAAATGTTTTTCCGCTTTGGTAATCCATCATTCTTTTAAAAGCCAGTTTTCCCAAATCAATACCACTTGTTACAACATGTGTTATTTCAGGGCTAAAAAGCGTTGGTAAAAAACCATTACTAATTGCAATTACCGAAATATCTTTTGGAACTTTTAATTCTGTTTGATAAATGGCTTTCATAACACCCGTTAAAATTTCATCACTCATGCAAAAAATAACTTCTGGCCGTTGCATGTTATTAGATAGGTATTGAAGTGTTTTATGTGTAGCTTCTTCACTAGAGTTAGCATGTGTTATTTCCAAATTAATTTGTTCATTACTGTTTTCAAGCGTTTCTTTAAAAACCTGCTCTCTTTTTTTGGTAATGGAAAGATCTATATTACCTAATACAGCAAGAACTTTTCTTTTATTACTTTTCAGGATAGCATTGGCAGAAATGATAGTAGCTTCAGCATCGGCAGAACAAATTTTATTACAAGCCTCAAAATCTGGCACTTTATCGCAAAATATAATGGGCGTTCCTGTTTCTTCCAGTTGTAGAAAAGGTTTTATTTCTTTTGTGTGCGAAGTAAGTGCAACAAATACACCGGCTACCCGGTTCATACGGCACAATTTTAAATTTTCTAATTCTGTTTCAGCATTATTAGCAGATTGTAAAATAAGCAGCATATAATTTAACCGCCGGGCTTCTTCTTCAATTGCTGCAATAAAAGAGTGGTAAAAAAAATTTGAAATTTCAGGCACAATCACCCCAAGAATATTACTTTTATTAGTTCGTAAATTTATAGCATAAGTATTCGGTTCGTAATCCATTAAAGCTGCCAGTTCTTTTACCTTTTTTTTAGTTTCATCAGAAATATCAGGATGATTTTTAAGAGCTCTTGAAACTGTTGATATACTTATATTGAGCGTTTTCGAAAGATTTTTTAAAGTTGCTTTCTGCTTCATTGTAGTACTGTTTATCTGTAAAAATAAATTATCCACAGCAAACATTTGCGAAAACAATTGCGAAATTGTTTGCAAACTTCAGAATGGTTAAAGAAAGCAATACTTATTAAATATAAATAATTGATAAATAGTATTTTATAGCAATGCTCCAGTATGAAATTGCAACATCATAATAATACTCAACTACTGTAATTTTAAGCAGCATTACTATTATACAATTTGTCAAAGCTATGGCTGTGTTTTTTTGTGACGAATAAAGAAGGTTTTGACTTGCCTTTTATAGTAAAAGAATTAATATTTTTTTAACTCTTTTATTAAATTTGTATAATTGCGTATCGAAAACACTTTGTTTTAGTCACTACATTGATAAACAACCTAAACATTGATTATGAACCAACGACGCTTGCTTATGAGGTTTGTCTTGCCTCTGATGCTGCTATTCTCCTTCCAGCTTATGCTGGCTCAAGACAGAGTTATAACCGGAAAAGTTACTGATTCAAAAGATGGATCTCCAATTGTTGGAGCTTCTGTTATTCCTAAAGGTACTACCAGAGGTACTTCTACTGGCGCAGACGGCTCATACCGTATCACAGTAGGTGCTAATGTAAATACTTTAGTAATTACATCTGTTGGGTTCGGTAAATTAGAAGTTGACATTGCTGGTAAAACAGCAGTAGATGCAGCTTTAGCTCCAACTGGAAGCAATCTAAATGAGATTGTGGTTGTGGGTTATGGTTCTGCACGCAAAAAAGATTTAACCGGATCTGTTGCCTCAATTAAGGCAAAAGATTTTAATGGTGGTATTGTTAATGCTCCAGACCAATTAATTCAAGGTAAAGTGGCTGGTGTTCAAATCATTAATAATACAGGTGCTCCAGGTGGTGCTACTACAGTAAGAATCAGAGGTGTTTCATCACTTCGTGGTGGTAACTCTCCCTTATTTGTAGTTGATGGAGTTCCTTTATCTGGTAGCACTGGTGCTCCTGGTTTTGGTACTGCATTAGGTGGTGCTCCAGGAAACAACCCACTGAACTTTATCAATCCAAATGATATTGCTTCTATGGATGTTTTAAAAGACGCTTCCGCTACTGCAATCTATGGTAGCCGTGGTGCAAATGGTGTAGTTATAATTACAACCAAAAGAGGTCAATCTGGTGCTCCTAGAATTGAATTTAATACTTCAGTAGGAGTTAGTTCAATTTTAAAGAAACTGGAAGTTATGAATGCTGCTGAATATAAAGCTGCGTTAACTTCATATGGATTGACTAGTGGTAACTATGGTAGTGATGTTGATGCTATGGATGCAATTTTACGCACTGGTATCAGCAGCAACTACAATCTGGCTATTACAGGTGGTAATGAAAACGGTCGTTACCGTATCTCTGGTGGTTATCAAGATCAGCAGGGTATCGTTAAGCAATCAGGTTTCAAAAAGTATACTGGTTCAATTGTAGGTTCATATAAGTTTTTTGAAAGTAAACGTTTTTCTGTTGATTATTCATTAACTACTACACACACTACTACTTTAGGAGCACCTATTTCTAACAACGCTGGTTTTCAGGGTAGCTTAGTGGGTACAGCATTGCAATGGAATCCAACCCACCCGTTGAGAAAAACAGATGGCTCTATTTATGTAACACCACAATTTGGTAACTCTTCAATCAATCCTTTAGCGTTATTAGAAGCATTTGACTCAAGAGGTAACTTAACTACAATCTTAGGTAGCATTTCTCCAAGCTTTAAAATCACTAATGATTTAGAGTATAAGATGTTGTATAGTGTTAATTACAGCACTGGTAACCAAAAATATGAATTGAAAAATTGGATTAATATTCAAGGTGTTGAAGGTAATGGCCAGGCTGGTATTCAAAATCAGGTTAGCATTGATCAGCAGTTCACTCATACATTAAATTACAATAAGAATTTTGGTAATTTAAATTTATCAGCTGTTGCTGGTTACGAATACCTGAAATTCAATAGCAATGGTGCTGGTACTTTTGGTAACAAATTTGTTGATTATCCTGGTTTGCATTACTATGACTATATGCAAAACATACCATCAGCTAATTTATCTACTTACTCTTTCAGAAGCCCAATTGCTGAATTACAATCATATTTTGGCCGTGTTAACTTTAACTATAAAGACAAGTTTTTATTAACTGGTACCTTCCGTGTAGATGGTTCTACTCGTTTTGGTGCTAATAATAAATACGGCTATTTCCCTTCAGTTGGTGCTGCTTGGAATATCAACAATGAGGATTTCATGAAAGACAGCAAAGTATTTGATGTATTGAAATTGCGTGTAGGTTGGGGTCAAACAGGTAACCAAGAGTTTACCCGTAACGACGCTGCTTTACGTGTAGTTAGTATTGGAAATGGAAGCAACCTTATTAATGACAACTATGCTAATCCAGATTTGAAATGGGAAACTAATACCACTTCAAACATTGGCTTAGACTTCGGATTCATGAATAGCAGATTTACTGGTAGCATTGATGTTTACAATCGTGTTACTACAGATCCTATCTTCCAGTTAGATGTTACACAACCTGGTCCAAGCGGTGCCCGTTATTTTACTAACCTGCCTGGTAAAGTAACCAACACAGGTGTTGAGATTACTTTAAATGGTGCAATTGTAAAAAATAAAGACTTCGTTTGGAACTTAGGTACTAACGTAGCTTTCCAGAAGAACAAGCTTACTGATTTAATTGGAGCTTATTCTACAGGTGCCTTAAATGGTCAGGGTAGTTCTGGTGCTACTGTACAACGTTTGGTAAGCGGCCAGCCATTAAATGTGTATTACCTGAGAAGATTTGAAGGTCTTGACAAAACTTCAGGGCAGAGCATTTATACAGATGATGGTAACACATTATACTATTCTGGTTCACCAAACCCAACTATGCTATTAGGCATCACAACTGATGTTTCTTATAAGAATTTCGGATTTGTGTTGAACATGAACGGTGCTTTTGGCCACTATTTGTTCAATGAAACTAACATGAACGTAGTTCCTATTGGTAACTTAGGCACTAGAAATATTGCTAAGTCTCTGGTAGGTGGTGCGGTTAAAGAGGCAATCTCTAACCCAATTGCTCCATCAACACGTTTCTTAGAAAAAGGTAATTACCTGAAAGCAGCAAACGCAACAGTTACTTACAGAATTGGAAACATTGGAAAAGTTATTAAAGGTGCTACATTAAGCCTTACCGGACAGAACCTGTTTGTTATCACAAAATACAGCGGTTTCGATCCAGAAGTTAACGTAGATAAAAATGTAGGTGGTATTCCATCAGCAGGTATCGAATATATTCCTTACCCAAGCGCAAGAAATATACTTTTAGGTGTGAGATTTGAATTTTAATAACGATTAAATTTATAAATATGAAAATGATACGATTTTTCATGTTGGCGCTGGTTCTTGTTTTCCAAATGGCTTGTACTAAGTTGGAACAAAAATTAGGCTCAACTATCGACTTTGACAATGCCCAGGCAACGGGTCTATTGCAAAGTGCTTACGAATCTTTAAATACCCCCATTCAAGATCAGTCTCGTTTTTGGGCGGCTCAGGAACATACATCTGATGAGGCCATCGGACCCACAAGAGGACCAGACTGGGATGACAACGGTGTTTGGAGAGTTTTACACGCACATACTTGGAATGCAGATCATACATTCCTGAGAGATACTTACCGTGAGTTGCTGCAAACTCAGTTTGCTGCATCAAGTGTACTGGCTAAAACCCCTACTACAGTTCAAGCTGCTGAAGCCCGTTTCCTTAGAGCTTTCTCTATGTTCTGCATATTAGACGGCTGGGATCAGGTGCCTTACAGAGAGGACTTAACAGACTTAGCAAAACTTCCAAAAACATTAAAAGGAACAGAAGCAGTTAACTTCATCATCTCAGAATTAAATGCAATCATTAATGACCTGCCAACATCTCCTGTTACAAGAGCTAACAAAGATGCAGCACGTGCTTTATTAATGAAATGTTATCTTAATAAAGGTGTTTATGCTAACAGAGCAAATCCAACATTTGCAGCTGCAGACTTAAACCAAGTTGTTACAATTGCAGATCAAATTATCAACAGTGGTAATTATGGTTTAACAAGTAGCTACTTTGATACTTTTGCTCCTGACAACAGCAGCAATGCATCTAAAAACGACGAGTTAATTTACGCCTTAGAAAATACACCTGGTGTTAGAGGCGGTAACATGCGTTCTCGTTGGTTCTGTACTTTGCACTACAATAACAACCCAAGCGGTTGGAATGGTTTCACTACTTTATCTGATTTCTATGATAAGTTTGAAGCTACTGACAAACGCCGTGGCGGTTCTTACACTGGTTTAACCAATGTAAGTGGTTTAAATGCTGGTTTATTAGTAGGTCAGCAATTTGATCAGAATGGTGTAGCATTAAAAGACAGAAAAAATAATCCGTTAGCGTTTACCAGAGAAGTTAAACTGAAAGAAACTGGTAACGATTTAGAAGTTACAGGTATTCGTGTAATTAAATATCCGATAGATTATGTTAGTGGCGATCAAAGCACTAATGAGTATGTAATCTTAAGATATGCCGATGTATTGTTAATGAAAGCAGAAGCTTTATTACGTGTAAACGCTTCTAATGAGCCAGCAGCACGTACTATTGTTAATAATATTCGTACACATGCTAGCCGCGGTGCCACTGCTCTTACCACTCTTACTCTAAATAATTTATTAGATGAAAGAGGAAGAGAAATGTACTGGGAAGGTTGGAGAAGAAACGATCTGGTTCGTTTTGGAAAATACCTGGCTGCTTGGCAAGAAAAAGCGGCTTCAGGTCCAGAAAGATTATTGTTCCCTATTCCTAATGAGCAATTATCTGTTAACCCGAATCTGACTCAGAACACTGGTTATTAATCTTAGCATCGCTAAATATTCAGGAAGGTCATCTTAGTAAGATGGCCTTCTTTATTTTTATACCAGCAATATCAAAAACCTCATCCGCAGTTGCGACGCTCCGTTCATCTGTTGTGCAAAGCTCATCACTTCTCTTTAAAGTGCTTCATTATCTAAGGCCGTATTTATTTTGTAGCTTTCCATAAATATTTTTAATGAAGCAACTATTTTTATACCTGTTCATTATTATTATTGGCTCAATGCAATTCTCCTGCAGCCCAAAGCCATATAAGGCTACTAATAAAATATACAAAAAGCAGGTAAAAGAGTATGCAAGGCGCTTAGCAAAGTACCCCCTAACAGATTCTGTTTTTAATGCGCCATATTTTGCAGGCACTACCAATCTTTCTATGCGCAAGCCTAATTATGTAATTATACATCACACTGCGCAAAACAGTTGCGATCAAACTTTAAAAACCTTTACACTTCCCCGCACACAAGTAAGTGCCCACTATGTAATTTGCAAAAATGGCACTGTGTTTCATATGCTAAATGATTATTTAAGAGCCCACCATGCTGGTATCAGCAAATGGGGTACTACTACAGATATTAATTCTTCTTCTATCGGTATTGAGCTGGACAATAATGGTTTTGAAAACTTTGACGAGCGACAGCTGCAAAGCTTAACAGTACTGCTGCAACAATTAAAAAAGGCATATGCAATACCTGCAGCAAATTTCATAGGCCATGGCGATATTGCACCTACGCGTAAAAACGATCCAAACTGGCGTTTCCCATGGAAGCAATTAAGTGAAAATGGCTTTGGTAATTGGTACGAGGATACCACAGGCATACAAATGCCAGTACATTTTAGCCCACTGCAAGCATTAAGAACTATAGGTTACGATACAAAAGACAGTGCTGCTGCAATGCATTCTTTTAAACGTCACTGGTTACAAGATTCTGCAACAGGCGCTACTGATGCTCAATTAAAAGTATTGTATATGGTTAGCAGAAAGTATTTTTAGTGGCTTATTTTTAAGGTTACATTATTAAGTTTGCAGAATCAACTATTGATATTTTTTCTTACAACTGCTTATTTAACCTGCATCCTATATGCACTGCAGATGAACTGAGCGTAGCAACGATGCTGAACTATGCGATACCACTGGCTAACTAATAATTGCTATGCCTTTGTTACTTAAATAAAATAATAATGACAGCTGAACATAAAAGGTTACAAGAAAATGCACAGAAACCAGTGCCATTGGAAAAATGGGGCCCTTATTTGAGTGAACGGCAATGGGGCACCGTGCGGGAAGATTACGGGCATTATGGCGATGCATGGGGTTATTTTCCGTTTGAACATGCACATTACAGAACGTATCTGTGGGGCGAAGATGGCATAGCCGGTATGTGTGATTATTTACAAGATCTGTGTTTTGGAGTGGCGGTATGGAATGGAAAGGATGCACTTATTAAAGAGCGTTTATTTGGCGTTGGTAATTATAAAGGCAATCATGGAGAAGATGTGAAGGAGTTGTATTATTATCTGGATAATATTCCGTCTCATTATTACATGCAGTATTTATACAAGTATCCGCAAACAGCTTTTCCATATAAAAAATTGTATGAAGAAAATGCCAAACGCAGTCGGCAAGAACCAGAATATGAAATATTAGACACTAACGCATTTAAAGACAACCGGTATTTTGATGTATTGGTTACTTATGCAAAAGAATCATCTAACGATATTTTTATTAGAATAGATGTTACCAACCGCTACAACCGTGCTGCAGACATACATTTATTACCTACTCTTTGGTTTGCTAATAAATGGAGTGTTGATAAGGATGCCGCAAAACCTGTTATTGTTTGGGAAGATAGTAACTGTGTTAAGACCTATCATAAAAATGCGGGCAACTATTATTTTTATTTTGAACAGCCAAGGCATAGTTGGTTTACAGACAATGAAACCAACTATGAGAAGTTTAACAGCACCCCCAACACTTCTGTTTTTGTAAAAGACGCATTTCATGATGCGCTGCTGCACGATAAACATCGGAAAGAATTGACAGAAAGAAAACAGGGTACCAAGTTTTCGCCCGTGTATAAATTGCATGTGCATGCCGGCGAAACAAAAACAATTTATTGCAGGCTTACAGATACAGAACAAGAAGAACCATTTTATAATGAGTTTAAAAATATTTTTACCACCCGCAAGCGGGAAGCGGATGAGTTTTACAATGCTATCAACAAAAAAGAAATTACTACTGAATTAAAAAAGATAAACCGGCAAGCCTATGCTGGTTTATTATGGAGCAAACAATACTATCGCTTTGATGTAGAAAAATGGATTACCGGAACCGATGGTATTACACCGGCTAACAACGGAAAAATACATGGCCGCAATAACGATTGGAAGCACCTGAAGAATGAAGATATTATTTGCATGCCAGATAAATGGGAATATCCGTGGTACGCTGCCTGGGATTTGGCTTTTCAGTGTGTGGCCATGGCCGCAATAGACCCGGTGTTTGCCAAGCACCAGCTGCTGTTAATAATGCGGGAGTGGTATATGAAGCCCGATGGACAGTTACCTGCTTATGAATGGAACTTTAGCGATGTAAACCCACCCGTGCATGCCATGGCGGCATGGTGGGTATATAAAATAGAAAAGCAACAGAAAGGCGTAGGAGATGTTCGCTTTCTTAAAAAAATATTTCAAAAGCTTATCATCAATTTTACGTGGTGGATAAACCGGAAAGATGATAATGGTAATAATCTTTTTCAGGGGGGCTTTCTTGGGTTGGATAATATTGGTGTGTTTAACCGCAGCCATCATATACCTGGCAACCTGCGCTTAGAACAGGCAGATGGCACTTCTTGGATGGGCATGTATGCTTTAAATATGATGGATATTGCCATGGAAATTGCCATACACGATGATGCTTTTGAAGATACCGCCACCCGTTTTTTTGAACACTTTGTTTTAATTGCGGAAGCATTGAATGAGCAGCATCTTTGGAACGAAGAGGATAAGTTTTTTTATGATGTGCTTTGCCTGAACGATGGCACTACTAAACCGCTGCAAATAAAATCTGCGGTGGGGTTAACTGGTCTCTATGCGGTAAGCACTATTAATAAGAACGTATTAAAGCAGCTTAAAGATTTTAATAAACGCATTACCTGGTTTGAAAACTACCGTAAAGAAAACCACCTGTTCTGGCCCAATGAAGACAAGAGTGATAGCGACGAAATGTTATTATCACTGGTACCCAAAGAAAAACTCATTCCTATTTTGCAGCGCTTGTTAGATGAAGATGAATTTCTTTCCATTGCAGGCATACGGGCTTTATCAAAAGCACATGAAAAAATACCGTATTCAGTAACTATTGATGGGCACGAGTATTCCATTCGTTACGAGCCCGGCGATTCTACTTCAGATATGTTTGGTGGTAACAGTAACTGGCGTGGCCCTGTATGGATGCCGGTTAATTTTTTAATTATCCAATCCATTCGCCGCTTTGGTATGTTTTACGATGATAGTTTGAAGGTAGAATACCCACGCGGTTCTGGCGTGCAGCTAAACCTGCAACAGGTAGCCGATAAATTATCTGAACGCATTATTAATTTATTTGTACGCAACAGTAACGGAGAGCGCCGTTGTTATGAAGATTATAATTGGTTTTACCAGCAACCCGGCAACGAAGAGCTGATTTTATTTTACGAATATTTTCATGGCGATAGCGGAAAAGGGTTAGGCGCCAACCACCAAACAGGGTGGACGGCCTTAGTGGCGCAACTAATAAGCGAGTACAATGAACCGAAACCTTAGCTGCTTTGTATACTACCGATAAACGGATTGCGACGCAACGATGCCGCTATATAATCTAAAGCTGGTAATATAGTTACCGGCATTTGTACGCTGCTCAGCAGTTGTTGCGTCGCACACTTGTGCTACACAATATAAATGAGCAAAGTGTTGGTATGCTGCAAATTTTTAAAATAATATAAGTATGGAATTTGGCCGTGTTAATGAAGCTTTATTAAATGCTATTGATTTTAATTTGCCGCCAGAGCCTGCCTATAACCAACAAATACTTAGCGGTAAAAAAAACGATACAGCAAAGCTATACCTTGGTTGTGCCAAATGGGGCCGGCCAGAATGGGTAGGAAAAATTTATCCGCACAAAACAAAAGAGAAAGATTTTTTACAACACTATGTGCAGCATTATAACAGCATAGAACTAAACGCTACTCATTACAAAGTGTATGGCGAAGCAGGCATTCGGAAATGGGCAGAAAAAGCAACCGGTACCAATTTTAAATTTTGTCCTAAACTATACAAGGGCATTACACACCGTGGTAGTTTAAAAGGAAAAGATTTTATTACCAATGAATTTTTCAGAGGCATTGTTGAGTTTAAGCAGCATCTGGGATCCATTTTTATACAAGTAAGCGATACCTTTTCTACCAAACGCAAACAAGAGTTGTTTGATTACTTAGCCACACTGCCAAAAGACCTTGAGTTTTTTATTGAAGTACGCCACCCCGATTGGTTTGCTAAAGAAAAAGAACAAAGCGACTTACTGAATTTTTTAACCAGCAACAATATGGGTTTTGTAATTACAGATACTGCCGGCCGCAGAGACTGTGCACACATGCACCTAACCATACCCAAAGCATTTATCCGTTATGTAGGCAATAGTTTGCATGCTACCGATTACACCCGCTGCAATGCATGGATAGACCGTAT
>REAR01000240.1 GCA_004295245.1 Sphingobacteriales bacterium
CAGCAATTATGCGGATAAGAATAAAGAACCGATGGTCTACATCGTATCTCACACTTGGCCCAACCGTTGGATGACACCAGGAATTAAAAACGGTATTATTGTTTATTCCAATTGCGATGAAGTGGAATTGTTTAATGATGTAAACGGTTCGTCTTTAGGCAAAAGGAAAAAGAACGGTATCGGTACACATTTTCAGTGGGACAGTGTAGATATTAAATACAATGTACTGAGTGCTGTTGGTTATAACAAGGGTTTAGTAGCAGCTACTGATAAAATTGTTTTACATCATCTACCGCAATCGCCCAACTTTAAAGATTTCAGAGATAGGTACGACACTACATTAAAACCAAAACAGGGTTATAATTATGTTTATCGTATTAATTGTGGCGGTGCCGATTATATGGATGAGTACGGCAACAAATGGCAGTCAGATAAAAATTATATCAGTTCATGGACAAAAGATTTTCCTGAACTGCCGACAGATTTTGCCAGCCAGCGCCGCACCTTCTCACCCATAAAAGGAACCAACGACTGGAAACTGTTTCAAACCTTTCGTTACGGAAAAGATAGACTGCAATATGAATTTGAAGTACCTAATGGAGAGTATTTGATAGAGTTATATTTCATTGAACCCTGGCTGGGAATTGGCGGCGGTATGAAAGCAAGTGGTATGCGTTTGTTTGATGTGGCTGTTAACGGTAAAACCGTTTTAAATGATGTAGACATTTGGAATGAATCCGGAACAAACACTGCGATAAAGAAAATAGTAAAATCGAAAGCTATTAATGGCAAATTGATTATTTCATTTCCGGAGAGTAAAGCGGGGCAGGCGGTTATTTCAGCGATTACTATTGCTCGGCAATTTATTATTCCTAAAACTAAAACTCGGGTAGTGGTAAGTTCCTTATTTAACGATTGGTTAGATATTGGAGACAGGGTTTTTGCAAATGATAAAATTCAAATTAATAACCTGCCTTCAAATTTATTCGGAGCATATTGGGTTCAATTAAATTCAGATGAAGATAAAAGAGATTTTGAATACACGGCTTACATTCCTGTTGACTTATTTGTTGCCAAGAAAAAAAATAGCTCTGACACTTTTAAATTAAAAGATTTTGAAAATACTAATAGCCAAATTGTAACCGATGAAAGCGGTGGTACATATTATAATGTATATCGAAAGCCTCTGGATAAAGGAGATGCTGTGTCAATGAATCTCAATTCAGATTTTATAATAGCGATGCAGCCAGCCAATAACATGCAACCCGCCTACGACCTTAAACCCATCACCCAATACAAAAACAATGTGGTAAAACTGAGTGAAAGTGCCATAAAGGATTC
>REAR01000241.1 GCA_004295245.1 Sphingobacteriales bacterium
TAAGATTCGTATTTGCACCTGAAGGAGCAACTCCCGAAACGGTCATTTGTAATGTGCCATTTGCTGTATTGATTACTGATACTCCACCCAAACCGTTGACTGTTGCTGCTGTTAGCGGAACATTTTGATTTGAAACTGTAATTATTCTAGTGGCTAAAACAGCTCCAAATGCAGCTTGAACTGTGATTACTCCATTACTATTTGTAGTAGCTTGTAATAATCCAGAAGATGCATTAATAGTATTTCCAAAATCAGGAGCAAGAACCGACCAAGTAGGTGTAAGATTCGTATTTGCACCAGAAGGAGTAACACCTGAAACAGTCATTTGTAATGTGCCATTTGCAGTATTTATTACTGATACACCTCCTACACCATTGATTGTTGCCGCTGTCAGCGGAACATTTTGATTTGAAACAGTAATTATTCTAGTAGCTAATACCGCACCAAACGCAGCTTGTACGGTAATAACTCCATTACTATTATTTGTTGCAGATAATAAGCCTGAAGCATTTATTGTGTTACCCAAAGCAGGTACTAAAACAGACCAAGTTGGAGTTGTGTTTGTAGCATCCGTTGGTAAAAATCCTGTAACAGTCATTTGTAATGAACCATTTGCAGTATTAATTACAGATGAACCTCCAATTCCATTTATTGAAGCTGAAGTTACTAATGAAGTTTGACCAGAAATTGTTATTACTCTTGTTGCTGAAATTCCCCAAGCTGCATATGTAGAAGTTACAGTTACAACACCATTACCATTATTCAAAGCTGTAACTAACCCAGTAGTAGGATTTATACTAGCAATTGACCCAGAAATAGACCAACCTACTGTAGTACTAGTAGCATTTGCAGGACTAAAAGTAGATGTCATTGCAAGCGTTCCGCCACCTGTAGTTATTTGATTTGAACCTCCAGTTACTGTAGCAGATGTTATTGCAACACTAGAACTTGTTACAGTTACAACTACTCGACTTGTTACAGTATTATTATCTAATGATGTACCAATTACTGTAACAATACCAGAGGAAATACCTGTTAATAAACCATTAGTATTAATTGATGCTATACCTGATGGTGGATTTAATGTCCAACTTGCATCTCTCAAAGGTGCTACAGTAGGTAAAACACCTGTAACTGTCATTTGTAATGTTGAAGCTGCAGCTACAGAGCGAACTCCGCCTAAGCCATCTACAGTAATATTAGTTACTTTAACATATTGTCCTGAAATTGTTACAACTAGCTCTCCAAATACGGTAGGAGTAGCCACAGATGTTGCTCTTATTCTTACTGTGCCATTTGATACAGCAGTCATTAAACCAGATTGATTAATGATGGCATT
>REAR01000087.1 GCA_004295245.1 Sphingobacteriales bacterium
TTTTATAAAACGGCACAAAATTCTGCTGATACCCCATTTCATTTTCAGGTAATAAAATGCGCCAACTACACCCACAAAAGCAAATACCAGTTACCGGTAAAACCTTCGCCCAATTTACCCAATATGCAAGCAGTGTATTTGTATCCATCCACCTGTTTGTTTGAAGGCACGGTGTTAAGTGAAGGCCGCGGCACCAATCAACCATTTATGGTGTTTGGGCACCCCAGCTTACCTAAAAATTTATATGCTTTTACACCACAACCCAATGAAGGTGCAAAAAGTTCAAAACACTATGGCAGCACTTGCTATGGTTGGAACCTTTTTGGCACCACAACAGAAGTAGTAAACAAAATTAATAACCAGGTACAATTAAAATGGTTATTAGAAGCGTATCGGCTGTTTCCTCAGAAAGACAGTTTTTTTATTTATCCTAAGTCGGGCAAAATGGAAGAATCTTTTTTTAATAAGCTGTCTGGCAATAATGCTTTATGGCAACAAATAAAAAACGGCACTACTGAAGCCGCTATAAAAGCCAGCTGGCAACCTCACTTAAATGAGTTTAAAGCTATCAGAAAAAAATATTTGCTGTATGAAGATTTTGAATAAAATTTAAAATTAGTCAGCACACCTATCATTTATCTTCGCGGCATAATGAAAGATTATAAATCGTTGCGCATCGTTTTTATGGGCACTCCAGAGTTTGCTGTAGCCAGTTTAGCGGCACTGGTAAAAGCAGGCTGCAATATTGTAGGCGTGGTAACTGCACCAGATAAGCCAGCCGGCCGGGGTATGCAACTACAACAAAGTGCCGTAAAAAAATATGCCGTTGAACAAGGACTGTACATTTTGCAACCGGATAAATTAAGGAACCCCGATTTTGTAGCATTACTTAGCACTTTAAAAGCAGATCTGCAAGTTGTAGTGGCTTTTCGCATGCTACCAGAAGTTGTTTGGAACATGCCGCCAATGGGTACCATTAATGTGCATGGTAGTTTATTACCACAATACCGCGGCGCTGCACCTATTAATTGGGCTGTTATAAACGGAGAAAAGGAAACAGGCGTTACCACGTTTAAACTGAAACACGAAATTGACACCGGAGATATATTACTACAAGAAGCTTTTGCCATAGCAGAAAACGAAAGTGCCGGAGAGGTGCATGATAGAATGAAAGAAATAGGAGCTGCTTTATTAGTTACCACCGTAAAAGGGTTGGCAGAAAATACCATACAAGAAATTCCTCAGCGCAACTTAAATACTACAATAAAGCATGCGCCTAAAATATTTACAGAAACCTGCAAAATAAACTGGAACAATACGGTTGATTCTATACACAACCAAATACGTGGATTGGCACCCTATCCCGGAGCTTTTACGCTGCTAAATGGCAAAACCTGTAAAATAATATCCAGTACAAAAACTACTGAAACGCCTGCTATTGCCCCGGGAGAATGGCATACCGATGGTAAAACGTTTTTACACTTTGCAGCAGCAGACGGATATATTAATAGTACAGTCCTTCAATTAGAAGGAAAAAAAAGGATGACAATTGAAGAGTTCCTCCGTGGTTTCAGAATTGCTTAAATAAAATTATTTTCTATACTTTGTAAGTATTCCTATTATCTAAAGACCTATAAATAAAAATACAATGAAAAAATTACTGGCATTTGCTTTCTTATTATTAATTGCTTTTCAAACAAAAGCACAAACTGCCGATGAAATTGTGGCTAAACATATTGAAGCCAGAGGCGGAGCTGAAAAATTAAAGAACCTGCAAACCATGGTTATGGAAGGCAGCGTAGAACAGGGTGGCAACCAAATTGCTTTAAAATTTTACCTTTCCAATGGTAAAGGGGTAAGAACAGAATTTTCTGTAATGGGTCAAACGGGTTATAATATTTTAACCCCGGTAGCCGGCTGGTCTTTCAATCCTTTTGCTGGTAATACAGAAGCGGAGGCAATGCCAGAAGATCAGGTAAAAGAAGGTCAATCGCAATTAGACATTGCCGGACCATTGGTTGATTATAAAGCCAAAGGAAACAAAGTTGAATTGCTTGGAAAAGAAAAAATAGACGGGGGAGAGTGCTTTAAGCTTTTGCTTACCCGGCCCAATGGTAAAACAGCTACTTACTTCATTAATGAAAGCTGGTTAATGGTACGGGCAATTTCAACATCAACAGTAAACGGCAGCGAAGTAGAAGTAACAACAGACTACACCGATTACCGTAAAACCCAGGATGGTTACACCATTGCTTTTAAACGCATCAATGCAAATGGTGAAATTAGTTTTGATAAAATTGAGACCAACGTAAAAATAGAAGAAAGCTTATTTAAGCCAGGTAATTAAGCCAAGAAATTATACATTAAAAATCATCAGGTAAAAATCAATGGCTATTTATTCACAAAAGTGAGTAACGCAATAGAGGTATTGCAAATGCAAATTGTATTTTTGCAGCATAAATAAACTACTATGAGAAAATTAATTACACATGCCTGTTTGATGCTGTTAACCTGTTTCATTATTGCTACCAGCACACAAGCTGCCCTGCCGGTAAGCACAGAACCGGTGCCTAAAGAAGCCGTAATTGCAAATGCTGTTAACGAGTTTAAAGAGCTTAAACGTTCTGAGCGTAAAATGCGGATTAAAGAAGCCAAAAAAGAACTAAAAAAGTACAAGGCTTCTAAAAAAGACGGCAACACTTCAAAAAAAGAAACCGACCAAACCCTGCTGATTATTCTTTGCATTTTACTGCCACCCCTGGCGGTATACCTAAAAGAAGAAGAAATAAACAGCAAGTTTTGGATTAGCTTATTGCTTACATTATTATTCTGGTTACCGGGCGTTATTTATGCATTGCTGGTAGTATTAGGGGAAGTTTAAAAATTATTACCCAAAAACGCTTTAAAGTCCTGCCACACCTGGCGGGACTTTTTTTTACGATCAGCCATTTATTTTGTTATTTCAGCCAACAAAACACAAATGTTTTTGTAATTAGCAGGTATGATTCAGGCATACAATTTTTTAGCCCCCTGGCAATTATTTCCCGAGAAAGGGACCTACGAAAATGGCAGTCGTCCGAAGTCGGGCATCTATAAAGTAGAAGCTACTGGAGATAAGCACAGCCTTGCTATTACCACAAACTGGGTTACATTAGAAAATCAGGCATTTACTTTTAGTTACCAATTGGTGGCAGATGGCACCCCCCAACCTTTTGATGCAACAGATTGGGCAGATACCATACAAGCATATTTTATTGATGGTATTAGCTTTGAAACTGTTTTTAGTAAAAACAATCAACCTGTTTTAAAAGTCTTAAATGAGTTAATGCCCAATGGGTACTTGCGCATTACACAAAACGGCAGTACTGCAGATGGTAAGCCCTATACAAATATTGAATATTATCACAAGCAAATGAGTGTGTTGCCTTATTCTGCTTCTGTTAGCGGGGCTGTTATTAAAGCAACAGAAGAAGGCGTTATTAAACACAAGGCCCTAACAGCAATGGAAGAACAAACCAATATGCAGTTAGCGCAAATAAGAAAACAAATAGAATTATTAGCGTTGCAGGCGCAAGAAATTCAATCCCGCAAAGAGCTTTCTATGATTATTTACGCGGCCAAACTAAGCTTTCAGCCGGTAATTGGTCAGATATATTATTTATATGAAAAACACGATGATACCCATTTGGTATCAATGGTAAGCCCCAAAGAATGGGGTGGTGGCGCCGGGCCGTACAAGTCTTTTATTGCACAGGTTAAATTACTGGCAGATCATACCTGGATGGAGGTTTTATAGATTTATGTAGCCAGCATTTGTACACTGTTCAACATTGTTGCGTCGCACACTTCAACATTTGATACTTGAAATACGAGTGCTGAAGTGTGCGACGCAAGGATGTTGCCATGAAATACCACTGCTGGTAACACCATTAAAAAAGCCACCCAATAGGTGGCTTTCAATATATAAAATCAAATTAATTATATAATATCCATTGCTTTTACAAAAGAAGTACATTGAAAAGGAAGGATAAGTGTTAACCACTCCCAATGTTGATTTATTGCAAACAGTAAGCCTGCTGTTGATACCAGAAAAATTGCCCACCAAATTGCGGTACCCTTTTTTTCTTGTCTTTCCATGTTTGTTGAATTTTGTGCGAAAATAGGGCAAAATTTATTTTAATACATTTTAAATCAATATAATTTCTCGGCTATCAGCAAAAAAAAACAGGTGTTACTACTTATACGCTTGCTTTTACAAAATTGTATCTGTATTTTTAAATGTTGTTTATGCTTTGTGTCGTATCATCTTTTTAATTAGTTAGTTGCGTAAAGGGCTTGTGGTGATTATTTATACACAAAACTATTTCATGATTAAAAAAACAACCCCTGATTTTCGTAAAATTTTATGGGTATTATTAATTGCGGCCTTCGGTCAATCGGCGGCTTATGCAGGTTTTCGCCTACAACCGGATACAACTGGCTTACCTAACACAGTGGTTGTAGCTGCACAACTTACTGAGTTTAAGGGAAGCATTAAAAACAATAGCAAAGCAGAGCTTAGCTGGATTATTTTTGAAAATGACCAGCTTAACAAAATTTATCTTCAAAGAAGTGCCGATGGCGTAAACTATACATCGGTAGCCACCATTAAAGCCAACCTTTCAGCAAATAATAAAGCATACCAGTTTGTTGATGGAATTAGTGGCCTAACCGGCAACAAATTATTTTATCGTTTAGTGTTAGTTGATAATGACAATAAGCTGAAGACCAGTAATGTACTTATGCTATCAGTAAAAAATTATAGTACCAGCTTACAATTAAACCCAAACCCTGCCATCAGTTTTACACAGGTAAGTTTTTCAATGGAAGCGAAAGGAACCGGAGAGCTACAGTTAATAAATAGCCATGGTAAAACTATACTTACTAAAACCATTCAATACGCAGAAGGAAATGTAACAATTACCCTTGGAGCTTTAGACAGTATTACAAAAGGCATTTATACCATTATGTTTCAAACAAATGGTAAAATACTATCAGAACAGCTGGTTATACATAACTAATTAATACCCAAAACAGCCAAAGCCACCTCTAATTTAAAAAGAGGTGGCTTTTTGTTGTGTAAATACTACACTTTGTAATAAATTCGTGGCTCTTTGGTAACCAAAAACGCCCTGCTTGATGAAGTTTCATTTTTATGTTCGGTTTAATACTACTTACGGACAAACGCTAAGCATTTGTGGGTCTTGTCCTGAATTGGGCAATAATGATACGGATAAAGCGGTGGCCATGCATTATCTTAATGAAGAATTTTGGCATTTAGAAATAGAAATTAATATCCATCAAATTGACAGGCTGCAGTATAATTATATAACGACCTATGCTGATGGCTATGAGGTTATTGAATGGGGAAACGATAAACAGATCAGCCTTTCTAAAAATGGTATTGACGAAATTCAAACGGTAGACACCTGGAACCATTCAGGAGAATTTGAAAACGCATTTTTCTCGGCTCCTTTTCAAAAAACATTGCTTGCTGCCAACGATATTAAATTAAAAACAAAATTACCCAAACAGTTAACGCATCAGTTTCATGTAAAAGCACCATTGCTGCAAAAGCATGAAGTGATTTGCCTTATTGGAAGTGGAACATCATTAGGGAACTGGACAACAGAGCACCCTGTTTTGCTAACAAAAGAAGGAGTGTGGTGGACAGTACAATTAAGTATGCCCAGAGAAGACTTTCCGTTGAACTACAAGTATGGCATTTATAATACAAAGGATAAAAAATTTATTGGCTTTGAAGATGGCGGCAACAGGGCTTTGTTTGGCGATGCACAAAAAAACAAACTAACTGTTTTACATGATGGTTTTGTGCATATACCCAACAATACCTGGAAAGGCAGCGGGGTATCTGTGCCTGTGTTTAGCTTGAGAACCAAAAATAGTTTTGGTGTGGGAGAATTTACAGATATCAAACTATTGGTAGACTGGGCTGCTAACACAGGTATGAAGCTGGTGCAGCTATTACCGGTAAACGATACTACGGCAACACATACGTGGACGGATTCTTATCCCTATGCTGCTATTTCTGCATTTGCGTTACACCCCATTTATATAAACCTTGAGCAAGTTGCCGGAAAAAAATATGCAGCTCTTATTAAACCACTCAAGAAAAAACAGAAGCAATTAAACGAGTTACCCGCGGTAGATTATGATGAAGTAATGAAGTTTAAACTTTCTGTTTTAAAAGAACTATACGCTGTACAAAAAGAAGAATTTTTGGCAGAAGAAGGGTTTAAAAATTTCTTTGAAAATAATAAGCACTGGTTAATACCATATGCAGCCTTCTGCTACCTTAGAGATAAGAACAACACGAGTGATTTTGGTAAATGGAAAATTTACAGCACGTATGATGAAGCTGCCATAGAAAAATATGTAGCCCCTAAAGCCCGGCATTATGATGCCATAGCGTTGATCTATTTTATACAATACCATTTGCACCTGCAATTAAAAGAGGCTACTGCATACGCACATAAAAATGGCATAATAGTTAAAGGCGATATACCAATTGGTATTTACCGCTACAGTTGTGATGCTTGGGTAAATCCGGCCTTATATAATATGGATATGCAAGCAGGTGCTCCGCCAGATGATTTTGCCACCAGTGGTCAAAACTGGGGGTTTCCAACCTATAACTGGAAGAAAATGCAGGAAGATGGCTTTGCATGGTGGAAACAACGTTTTGATGAAATGAGCAATTATTTTGATGCGTTCAGAATAGATCATATTCTGGGGTTTTTCCGCATCTGGTCAATTCCTATTAATGCAGTTGATGGCGTATTGGGTACTTTTAAACCTGCGCTGCCAGTTCATATCAATGAGTTTCATGAAAAACGTATTTGGTTTGATTACCACCGCTACACACAACCTTATATTACCGATACTATTTTACACCATACTTTTGGCAATTTTGCCGATGAAATAAGAACCGTTTTTTTAGATCCTACCGGCTGGGGACAATATAATTTAAAAGAAGCCTTCAATACACAGCGTAAAGTTGAAACACATTATGCTACTACTGAGTTAACCGATCACGATCTGTTTTTAAGAAACGGACTTTACAGCCTTATTGCCAACGTAATTTTAATTGAAGAAGAAGAAAGTGCCCACACAAAATTTCATTTTAGAATTGAAATGGAAAAAACCAGTTCTTTTAAAAAACTTGATTTTAATACACAGCAACAGTTAAAACAACTGTATATAGATTATTTCTACCGCCGGCAGGATGGTTTTTGGATGAAAGAAGCCATGCATAAACTACCAGCCTTAAAGGCCGCTACCAATATGCTTATTTGCGGAGAAGACCTTGGTATGGTGCCCGGTTGCGTGCCAGATGTAATGAAGCAGTTAGGTATCTTAAGTTTAGAAATTCAACGGATGCCTAAAGATCCTGATAAAGAATTTTTTCATCCCAATGATGCACCTTATATGAGCGTGGTAACACCCTCTACACATGATATGAGTACCATACGTGGTTGGTGGGAAGAGGATAAAGAAAAAATTCAGCAATTCTTTAATAAAGAATTGGGGCAGTGGGGCGATGCACCCTATTATTGCGAAGCATGGATCAATCGTGCCATTGTAATTCAGCATTTATATTCACCCGCCATGTGGAGTATCTTTCAGATGCAGGATTTATTGGGTATGAGTGAAGCCCTGCGCCGCCTGAACCCGCACGAAGAACGTATTAATGTGCCCGCAAACCCAAAACATTACTGGCGTTACAGAATGCATATATCATTAGAACAATTGATTAAAGAAAAAGAATTTACGCAAGAACTGAAAGGATATATTGAAGCCAGCGGCCGAAGTTAAAAGCTCAAAAGAGTGTTGCCGCTGAAGAGTGCGACGCAACAGCTGCTGATAAGAAATACAAAGCCCGGTACAAAATTATGTACCGGGCTTTTTTACTACTATGAAACTTTACTTGCGTCGCACACTTGTACAGCAACAAGTCCTTCAGCACATTTAGCTTTTTACAAATTGCTTTTGGGTAATAGTACCGTTTTGCGTATTTACTAAAACCATATAATAAACACCCGCACTAACAGTTTCCAGTGAAATGCTATGTTGGCTGCTGCCTGCAGTTACGCTTAAAGATTTTGAAACAACCACTTTGCCATTATTACTGATTATCTGTAATTGAAAACTAGCTGCATTAGCTACAGAAATAGCTACATTAACATTACTGCGTGCCGGGTTAGGATATACATCTGTTAACTGTACTGCCACTTGATTATTTACTTTTACTACAATTGAGTAGGTGCTGTTGCCATCAATATCTACCTGCTTCAGACGATAGTAAACAACCGGGCTGCTAACCTTGCTATCTGTAAAATGATAATTGTAAGAAGCAGAAGCAGCTACAGTACCAATTGCGGTATAAACGGTGCCGTTTACAGAACGTTCTACCACATAATGCTTGTTATTTACTTCGCTGGCAGTAATCCAGTTTAATACTACATCAGATTGATTACTTTTTGCAGTAAAGCTTTTAAAAACCACCGGTAAAGAAGCTGTTGTATTAATTAAGCTAAAATCATCTACAATTAAACCATATGTAGCGTTATTACCATTGTTTGTAATTTCAATATCAACATAACTGTCTGTTGAGTTAGCAGCAACACTGAATGAGTAAGACTGTAGCGCAAAGCTAAAACTGGTGTTATTAAAAGTTTTTGTTTGATTTACAAACATATTACTACTGCTGGCACCTATAACTTTTATGTTTATTCCAACTGCAGATGGTGTAGCACTGGCAATTCTGCGAGAGGCTATAAAAGAAAATGAATACGTTTTACCTGTTTGAATGGCCACCCGCTGACGCAATCCAACTTCTTTATCTATTTCTGCAGTGTTGTTTGACGAAGAACTTCCACCATAAACAGACTCTGGATGCACTTCCACATTCATACCATTATAATTCCATCCGCTGGCACCATTAGAAAAACCGGGGTTAGTAATTAAGTTTTGAGCCTTTAACCCATTAATACTTAAAATAAGAACTGCTAAGAAAAGAGTTTTGTAAGAAGTGTAAATTTGTTTCATAATAGTACGTTTTATACAAATAACATTTCTATTTACGGGCCAAAATGCCAAACATTGAAATTGAAAGGATTACATAAATATTGCTGCCGGATTTGTTCCAAAACCGGGACGATTTTCCCATAATAATTGTAGCTTAGCCAATGCTTAAGCTTGTACTAGATGATTCCCTTATTAAAAATCATCTTTATCCTTTTACACTCACCCGTTCTGCTGCAGATATACGTATTGGCATATTAACCATTCGGCAGAAATGGGAAAAACTACTGGGTAAACCTATTTCTGTAAATAGTGACGACCTGTTAAGTTCTCCTGCCACGGAAGCAGGCGCCTTTCCTGCTGTTTTTTCTGCTAATATTGTTCCTAGTCAGGGTTTTATTAATGCCTTACTAAAAGGCAGTTATAATGAAGCAAATTTTTTAAACCAGGAGTTTGTACGCATACTGCAACACCCCTGGCATATTTTTGAATACAATGATTGGGCCTTGCGGCAAGATTTTGAGCTGATAACAAAAGGCCGTCACTCAATGCCTATACCAGAGTGGGTGCATACTATTGGCAGCCGTAATATTTTTGTAGAAGAAGGTGCCATTTTAAACCATTGCATTTTAAATGCCAGTAATGGCCCTATTTACATTGGTAAAAATGCTGAGGTAATGGAAGGTGCTACCATACGAGGCCCTTTTTCTTTGGGAGAAAACAGCGTTGTAAAAATGGGTGCCCGCATTTATGGCGCTACTACTGTGGGCCCGTATTGCACGGTTGGTGGAGAAATAAAGAACGCTGTATTTTTTGGCTACAGTAATAAAGCACACGATGGTTATTTAGGCGATGCTGTTATTGGAGAGTGGTGTAATTTAGGTGCTGGCTCTTCTAATAGCAATATAAAAAATACGGCAAGCCCTGTTACGGTTTGGAATAATGCCACTAAAGAATTTACAAACGCTGGTATTAAATGCGGCTTGTTTATGGGTGATTACTCCCGTTGTGCCATCAACACTTCTTTTAACACGGGCACTGTGGTAGGCGCTTGTTGCAGTATTTTTGGAGAGGGACTGACTCCGAAAAATATACCCAGTTTTGCCTGGGGCAATCAGGGTGTTACCAGGTACGAGTTTGAGAAAGCCCTTAAAGACATACAGAACTGGAAACAATTAAAAAAACAATCGCTTACAGAAAAAGAAATTCAAATACTACAGCATATTTTTGAGGACACATTTTAAAAACCGAAGAACAAACTAATTATGAGAAAGCAAATAGCTGCCGCTAACTGGAAAATGAATGGCACTTACCAACAGGGAGAAAAATTATTAAACGATATTTTAAAAGAAGAAATAGTGCTTGCTGCACACCAACAGGTAGTGTTTGCAGCACCCTTCCCATTTTTAATTATGGCCAATAGCGAAGTGGCCGATGAACCCAATTATTTTATTGCTGCACAAAACTGCTACAATAAAAAATCGGGTGCTTATACAGGAGAAGTTTCAGTGGATATGCTGGAATCAATCAATATTAAGTTTTGCGTTATTGGGCACAGTGAGCGCCGTGAATATTTTAATGAAAGCAATGCGGTACTGGCAGAAAAAATAAACCTTTTGTTAGAAAAAAACATCACTCCTATTTTCTGCTGTGGCGAGTCGCTTAACATCAGAGAGGCCAATACACAAAATACATATGTAGCAACACAATTGCAAGAATCGCTGTTTCATTTAACCGCTGCTCAAATGAGTAAAGTGGTAATTGCTTACGAACCCATTTGGGCCATTGGTACCGGCAAAACAGCCAGCAGTGCACAAGCACAAGAAATGCATGCGCACCTACGCAGCGTATTAGCTAATCAATTTGGTAAAGATGTTGCCAATGAAATTTCTATTTTATACGGCGGTAGCGTAAAAGCAGCCAACGCTGTTGAAATATTTTCTCAGCCAGATGTAGATGGTGGCTTGGTAGGCGGAGCCTCCTTAATTGCCGAAGAATTTGTGGCTATTATTAAAGCTTTAAAATAATTATATGCAGGATCCTCGTTATCCCATAGGTAAATACGAACCACAACCATACTCAGAAGCGCAAAAAAAAATATGGCTGCAGGATATACAGTTTTTACCACAGTTGTTAGAATTAGCTATTGAAAAATTAAGCGATACGCAATTAAACACACCTTACCGCGATGGGGGATGGACGGTGCGCCAGTTGGTACACCACGTGGCCGATAGCCATATGAATGCTTATATACGTTTCCGGCTTGGGTTAACAGAAACCAATCCCACCATTCGCCCTTACGATGAAAAGGAGTGGGCCTTGCTGGCAGATATTGAAAAGATACCGGTAAATATTTCTATTACCTTATTATATGCGCTGCACACCCGCTGGCATGCCACTATCAGAGATTTGTCGAAAGATGATTGGATGAATAAAACTGTTGTGCACCCCGAGCATGGTAAGCAAATGACGCTTTGGCATCTGTTGGGTATGTATGCATGGCATGGCAAACATCATTTAACACATGTAACAGCACTCAAAGAAAAAATGGGGTGGCAGGAGGTGGACAGCTAAAGTGCTTTCTGCAGCAGTTGTTGCCCCGATGTAATAATCGGCATAGACTGTTGCACCAGTTAACGGCATCAATAACCTTAACAAATAAGCAATAATCTAAATAATGAATAAGCATACTTTTTTAGTGTGCTTATTTTTTTATAAAGTAATCTTTTTTTGCTAGCGCCGGTTTTTCTACATACTTCCACGATGCAACTGCTACTATAAAAGTAATACTACTGCTGATGCCGATATGCAGCCATACCGACATGCTATAACCACCATACAACAACACCAATTGCTGCACCGGAAAGGCATA
The DNA here is from genome assembly GCA_004295245.1 of Sphingobacteriales bacterium. GTDB lineage: Bacteria > Bacteroidota > Bacteroidia > Chitinophagales > Chitinophagaceae > JACMLD01. The sequence continues at coordinate 11,957 of REAR01000087.1, forward strand.
TAAATAAAAGCCATACGAAAAATCGTTGCCGCTTAAATGGAACCATTCTTTTTGTTGCCCAATAAATAAAAAAGTATAACTGCCCAATAAAGCTGTAGCAAAAAACTGTAAAGGGGTATTAATGCTTATTAATAAAAATAAAAATGCTATAAGCAACCAATACCATTTTAGTAATACGGTACGCCGTAGTAGCCAAAACAAACAACCTAAAAAGAAATAAACACCAAAATTTAAATACATGGCTACATCAATACCCCACCAAATGGCGTTGCCAGATTTTAAAATGTAATGGCCGCCTATTAAGGTTGCTGCAAATAGCAGCAGCATTACTAATTTTCTGTTGAGAAGGGTAACCATACCGGCTATTGCTAATAATACATAAAATTTCACTTCTACCAATATTGTCCAGATGGAGGCATTTACACTGGGCTCATGTAAACTGGTAAACACACCGGGTAATACAAATTGGTTTGCCACCAACGTACTGTTTTTAAAAAAATACAACGCAGTAAGTGGGTTTGTAAAATAGCTGCCAACAGGTAAACTGGTAATAAAAGCACCCATTATAACACAGGCTGCATTAACTACTACCAATGCAGGCACAATTCTTAAAAAACGTTTCCATGCATACTGCCAAACAGATGGTGCATCTAAAAAACTTTTTGTAACCAAATAGCCACTAATGGTAAAAAAAATATACAAGCCCAGATCGCTTAAAATATAATTTGCAGTACCAATTTTTAATTGTGGTTGCTGTAACCCTATATTAAGAATGCCATAAGAATGCGATACCAATACACAAAATGCTGCTACCAGCCGCAACCAGCCAAAATTATTACTATGCTTATTTTGCATGCCGGTACCGGTTGGCATTTACCTTGTTTGTGTAATGATACTTATTAATCAGCTAATATAAGTTTGGTTATTAGAATAGTAAAATACTTTCAGTAACATTGCCCTGGCCTTGCACTGCCGTTGAACGGAGCGTCGCAACGCGGTTTCAACAAGGCGGTGCGGCTGGGTACTAAAATAAAAAACAACTATTATGAAGTGGGATGTTTTAAAGAGAGAATATCTTAGCAATCATCAATATTTTACGGCCCGTAAAGACCGTTGCCAAAAACCCGATGGCAATATTGTTGAAGAATATTTTGTAGTGGAACTGCCCACCAGTGCAACGGCTTTTGCCTTAACTGAAAATAATGAAGTGGTATTGGTGCAGCAATACAGGCACCCTATTGAAGAAGTAATTTATGAAACCCCCGGTGGGTTTGTAGACCCCGGCGAAGATTTTTTAACCGGCGTACGCAGAGAACTGTTGGAAGAAACCGGCTATGCCTTTCCGCATATTGAATACCTGGGCCGTGTGGCTGCTAACCCCGGTGTGTTAAATAATTTTACTGAATTGTATTTTGCAACGGGTGGCCGTAAAGTGGCCGCACAGCAATTAGATTATAATGAAGATATTAAAATAGCACTGGTGCCTTTTGAACAGGTGGTAGAGCAGTTTATGCAAAACAAAATTGTACAAGCTTTACACACTTGCTGTATTACTTATGCTTTATTAAAAATGGGTCGTTTAAAGTTACAGTAAATGCCGCTCCACCTCACCCACCACAAACACACTGCCGCACACTAAAATTAAATCGGTTTTTGCTGCATGTGCCAAAGCGGCTTTTAATGCAGCGTTTACATTGGGGTAAGCGGTACCTGCTTTACCATAAGCCATGGCTTTTTGCAACAGCTCGTTTTCTGGCAGGGCACGTGGTATTTGTGCCTTGGTAAAATAATAGATAGGGTGCTGCGGCAGCAATGCTAACACCTTATCAATCTCCTTATCTTTTACCATGCCCATTATAATATGCAGTTGATGGTGATTGGTAATTTCTAACTGGTGTAGCACCTGCCGCATGCCGTCTTCATTATGCGCTACATCCAGCACCACAGTTGGGTGCTGGTGCACAACTTCCCAGCGGCCATGCAGGCCGGTAACTGTTTTAGCCGTGCTTAATCCTTTTTTAATTGCCGCATCAGTTAAGTGCCAGCCTTTTTGTTGCAAAAGTTTTACGGCTTGTAAAACGGTCAGCAGGTTGCGGGTTTGATAAATACCAACCAGGTCGGTTTCATACACTTCATGCTCGTTGTTCAATTTATTAAGTACAGTAGTGTGCAGGTAAGCTCCCTTCATATTCCAATCCAGCACGGCATAATGGTTGGTGGCAAAAAACAACGGCGCATTATTTTGCTGTGCAGCTTGCTCAAACACAGGTTTTGTTGCTGGTAATGTTTCTCCAACTATGGCCGCAATACCGGGCTTAATAATACCCGCTTTCTCTGCTGCAATCAATGGCAAAGTGTCTCCCAGCAGGTTCATATGATCCCATCCAATATTGGTAATAACAGATAGCTCAGGCGTTATCACATTGGTACTATCTAATCGTCCGCCCAATCCGGTTTCAATAATAGCAATATCCACTGCTTCTTTTTTAAAATAAGCAAAGGCCATTGCAACTGTAATTTCAAAAAATGAAGGCTCAATGGTTTCAATAGAAGGCATCATGCTTTCTATAAAATCCGTTACAAAGGGCTCTGCTATCATTTGGCCATCAATTTTAATCCGCTCTCTAAAGTCAGTTAAATGAGGCGAGGTATACAACCCTGTTTTATAGCCAGCCGATTGAAAAATAGCAGCCAGCATATGGCTTACCGAACCTTTGCCATTGGTACCGGCAACATGCACGCATTTTAATCCATGCTGCGGGTTACCCAGCACCTGGCAAATTGCCCAGGTATTGGTAAGGTCTTTTTTTATAGCTGCCGCCCCAATACGGCTAAACATTGGCAGCCGGGTTAAAATATAATCTAGTGTTTGCTGGTAGGTCATTACCGTAAAGATAATTGCCCGTTCAACCACCTGCCAAAAATTATTCAAAACTTCAGGCAGTTTAAATCATTTTTATATGTTAACTGGCAGTAGGTTTTCATGGCGTCATTCTTGCGTCGCACACTTCAACAATAATACAAATGGCAACAATAAAAGACGGTTGCTTATGACTTCAAAAAATAGTTAAAAATCAGGTGCAAAAATCTATTCACAATAGTGGATAAAAAGGGTAAAAAACAGTTGTTTTTTGAAGGTTATGAAGGGCAAAAAAGTTAGATTTGCCAGCCTCACAAAAAGATAGGATTTTCTATCTTAAAAATTTGACTAAAACAGCCGATAGAAGTAACATGGAAGAGAATCAAATACCACCAGAAACAAACGACAATAACCGCATCATACCCGTGAATATTGAAGAGCAGATGAAAACTGCATATATCGATTATTCAATGAGTGTGATTGTAGGCCGTGCCCTGCCCGATGTTAGAGATGGATTAAAGCCAGTTCACCGTCGTATTTTATACGCAATGAACGAACTGGGCTTACGCTATAATAAAGCATATAAAAAATCGGCCCGTATTGTGGGAGAAGTATTGGGTAAATACCACCCGCACGGAGATACTGCGGTGTATGATAGTATGGTGCGTATGGCACAGGAGTGGAGCATGCGTTACACGCTGATTGACGGACAGGGTAACTTTGGCAACCAGGATGGCGATGGCCCTGCTGCCATGCGTTATACAGAAGCAAGGCTAGAAAAATTGTCTGAATACATGTTGGATGATTTAGACAAAGACACTGTAGATTTTCAATTTAATTTTGACGATAGCGAGCGGGAGCCAACTGTATTGCCCACGCAAATTCCCCAATTATTAATAAACGGATCCAGCGGTATTGCAGTAGGTATGGCCACTAATATTATGCCGCATAACATAACAGAAGTAGTAGATGGTTGTATTGCATATATTGATAATAAAGAAATCAGTATTGATGAATTGATGGTATATGTAAAAGCGCCAGACTTTCCAACAGGGGGTTCTATTTTTGGTATGGAAGGAGTAAAGGCGGCTATGCACTTTGGACGAGGCCGCGTGGTATTGAGAGGTACATTGCATGTAGATACAAAAGCCAGTGGAAGAGAGCAGCTGGTTATAACAGAAGTACCATATCAGGTTAACCGGGATGCGCTTTGTGATAAGATTGGTCAACTGGTTAATGAAAAAATAATTGAAGGTATTGCCCATATTAATAACGAAAGCAATAACAAAGAAGGCACCAGGCTGGTGGTAGATTTAAAGAGAGATGCAATAGCTAATGTTATTATTAACCAGTTATACAAGTATACTGAGTTACAAACCTCTTACGGTATTAATAACGTTGCCATTGTAAAAGGTCGCCCACGTACCTTAAACCTGAAAGATTTTATTGGTGAATTTGTCGACTTCAGGATGGAAGTAGTGATACGCCGTGCCCAATATGAATTGAGAGAAGCAGAAAAGAAAGCACATATTTTGCAAGGTTATCTTATTGCCTTAGACCACCTGGATGAAGTAATAGCTTTAATACGGGCTTCTGCTACACCAGATATTGCAAAAGAAGCCTTGGTAAATGCCGGATGGGGCTTGGATGAAGTACAAGCAAAAGCCATTCTTGAACTGCGCCTGCAACGTTTAACCGGTATGGAAAGGGATAAGATTAAAGAAGAGTATGAAGAACTGCAGCGCATCATCAACGGTTTAAAAGAATTACTAGGCGATGAGCAAATGCGTTTTGATCTTATTAAAAAAGAGCTGATAGAAGTTAAAGATAAGTTTGGCGATGTCCGTAAAACTCAAATTACCTATCTGGATGATGAGGTACGAATTAAAGATCTGGTAAAAGAAGAAGATGTTGTAATTACCATTTCGCATCTGGGTTATATCAAGCGTACATCTGCTACTGAATACCGTGCACAGCGCCGTGGTGGCCGGGGTGTTATTGGTGGTAAAACCCGCGAAGAAGATTATATTGAACATCTTTTTGTGGCTTCCACACACCACACCATGTTGTTCTTTACAGAAAAAGGCCGTTGCTATTGGTTAAATGTTTACGAAATACCCGACGGAGAAAAAACCAGTAAGGGAAGAGCCATACAAAACCTTATTCAAATTCCTCCCGACGATAAGGTTAGAGCCATTATTGATGTAAAAGATTTAAAGGATGAGGAATTTGTAAACAGCCATAATATTGTTTTATGCACCAAGCAGGGTATAATTAAAAAAACGGCGCTGCAAGATTTTAGCCGGCCCCGTCAAACAGGTGTAAATGCAATAACTATTGTAGAAGGCGATGAATTACTGGAAGCTAAATTGACAGATGGTAATTCTGAAATAATGCTGGCTGTTAAAAGTGGCCGTGCAATCCGCTTTCCAGAAGAAAAAGTAAGATCAACCGGCCGTGGTGCAATTGGTGTTGCTGGTATTGAAGTGGATGATAAAGACGATGCCGTAATTGGTATGATATGTGTAAATAAGGATGACAAAACCAAAACGGTACTGGTTGTAAGCGAAAAAGGATATGGTAAGCGAACAGCAGTAGATGAATATAGAATTACTAATCGCGGTGGTAAAGGGGTTAAAACCATTAGTGTTACAGATAAAACTGGCGGTCTTGTAGGCATGTTAGATGTGCATGAAAAAGAAGACCTGATGATAACCTGTAAAAGTGGTGTAACCATCCGCATGCAGGTTAGTGGTATCAGCGAGCAAGGACGTGCCACACAGGGTGTACGCTTAATTCGTATTGATGATGGCGATGCAATTGCCGCTATTACTAATTTAGACGAAACCGTTACAGCCGGCGATGAAACTGCCGCATCCCCAGAAATAATTATTGATGAAACGTTAAATAATAATACAGACACAACGGGAGAAGGTGAAAATTCATCTGAACCCAATACTGATAACCAGCAATAATATATAGATTACCTTTAATTTAAAATTACAGTAATGAAAAAGTTCACTCTGATTGTATTGCTTGCAACTGTAGCTGTAACAGCTTTTGCCCAAAAAATAGATAAAGCAAAGGACTATGTTACCAAAAACAAGTTTGCCGAAGCAAAAACTGAAATTGAAGCTGTTTTGGCTGATCCTAAAAATCAAAAAAATGCAGAAGCGTGGTACATTAAGTGTAAAGCTTATAACGGAATAGCTGCAGACGCCGGCTTATCGGCACAAACACCCGATGCCCGTTGGACTGCTTTTGAAGCTTTAAAAAAATATATTGAACTGGATGATAAAGCTGGTATTTTATTGCAATTTGACAAGTACCAACCTGTAATGGATATTTATCAGGGTTACTATCGTATTGGCGCAGCCCAGTTTAACGAGCAGAAAAACCCAGAGGCATTAGCCAACTTTAAAAGCTGTTTAACAGTAGGAGAGTTTATGGCTAAACAAGGGTGGACGAATGTTAAAATGGATACTACAGTGGTTTTATATGCCGGTATTGTGGCAGAAAGAGCAAAGAATAAAGACGAAGCTGCTTTTTATTACGGTAAACTGGCCGAAGCAAAAGTAAATAGCAAAGAATATATCGACATTTATAAGTGGTTGGCAGATTTTTATTATCAGGATAAAAAAGATGTTGCCAATTCTCAAAAATTTTTAGGCCTTGGTAAAGAAGTATTTCCTGAAGACCCTTTCTGGGCTACGTATGAGTTAGAAATGTTGAGAGACGGTGGCGATAAAAAAGCACTGTTTGCCAAATACGAAGAAGTAATCGCTCAAAACCCAACCAACCATGAGAATATTTTCAACTATGGTGTTGAAATGTATCAGGAAGCCTATAAGCCAGAAATAAAAGAACGCCCAACCAATTCGGTTGAAATTATTGCAAAGGTAGAAGCGCAAATGAAAAAAGTAATTGAACTGAAACCTGAGTATGTAAGTGCCTATTTGGTGCTTGGTCAAATTTCTTATAATCGTGGTATTGATGTAAACAATGTTAATAAAACCATTCGCCCCCCTGCAGGTGGAAAATTAAAACCAGAAGAGTTAAAGAAAAAAGAAGAGTTAAGAACTGAAGCTGGTAAACATTTTGATGCCGCAATTCCGCATTTTGAAAAAATTGATGCTTTAATTGGTAGCAAAGGCAAGCTTACAGGTACTGAAAAGCAAAACCTGAAAGAAGCGTACGATTTGTTAACCACTATTTATGATGTACGTGGTAATAAAGAAAAAATGAAAATTTACGAAGAGAAGTTTATTAATGTAGACAAGCAACACTAATAAGAAAATATACTTTCTAAAAAAGCCGCTCCTGCAAGAGCGGCTTTTTTTATTGCAGCCATTAAATACCATTCACTATTTGATAGCTCACAAATAACTGAGCCATTTTTTATGCTTGTTATTCTGCTTGTAGCTGCCAAACCATTTACAAAGTGGGTACATAGCGATAACCAAACAAGCCCAAAGAATATATACCCAATGCAATGGCAACCCGGGAAAGTTTTGTGGACGGCCAAAGTTAAAACCAAATGTAAACTGGCTGGTACTGTAGCCGTGCACATATAAAAGTACAAACAACAAAGAATGGGCAATATACCAATGCAGCAGGTAGTAAAACATGGGCACCCGGCCATACACTTGCAGCACAGAACCAACCTTGTTTTTAAAATTTGAACATATTGACAGTAACAAAAACATAACCCCAATAGTTAATAATGTAAACAACAGCGATGGGGGATACTTACTTACATTTAAAAATGAAAGCAATGTAAACAAAGGCTGTTGCTGCAACTGCCACTGACGCGGGTCAAGTAGTATGTTACTTAATCGTAACACAATAAATAAAGCCAACAATAATAATCCAAACTGGTACATTTTCTTAGCAGAAAATTTTTCTACTGTAAAATAAGTACCTGCACCAAAACCTGCCAGCATGATACCTAACCACGGTAGTACAGGGTATGCCACCAGAAATAATTTATTAGTAGCAAGCGAAATAGGTGTAATTGTAAAGAATGGATTTAATATTGCCTGCGCCGTGCTGTTGGCACTAAAAGGCAGCAGTGCATAAGCTCCATGTAAAATAATAATCAGCACACCCAAAAGCCCCAGCCATTTTGATGAAACATTAATAAGTAACCCTAATACAATAAAACCAATACCAATAGCGCCAATTACCTGAAAGAGGAATACATTAAAATGAATATCCCACCAGATACCAAAGTTTATTACAGTTAATTCTAAAAACAACAGCCAGGCACCACGTGTTATTAAAAAAGAACGGCTGGGTTTTGATTGCTGTCTTAAATATGCCGATGTGCCTGCTAAAAAAACAAATACCGGTGCACAAAAATGTGTTACCCATCTTGTAAAAAATAGCAGGGGAGTGGTGGTGGCCAAATCTGTTGGATCTTGTGTGAGGGAAGTGGCATGAAACAAATCTCTTACATGGTCTATTGCCATTATCAGCATTACTAAGCCTCTTACTTTGTCAATGGCTTGTAGGCGTTGTTGCATATGGTTACTATTTTGGTGTTGAAAGCTACAGCATTTTACCAAAATAGACTTGCCACTTATTGTTGTAATAACCCCGTTACTGTAAACTAACAATAGCTGCGTAAAGTAATGCTGCTGAAGTGTGCGACGCAACAACAGCTGAATAGCATTACTAATGGCCGTATATAAGAAATATTGAACCGGCATTTAAGCGCTGTGCAACAGTGGTTGCGTCGCACACTTGTACCACATAATAGAATTGAACTTTTTTAGCACCTTAATGCAAACCATGTTACAATACACTGTTGGAGAGTTGCCTTAAAATTCAACAATAAAACCTATTGTTGGTAAAACATTGCCATCAGTATTTTTAAGAATAACAGGAATAGCATTGCTACCATTTGTTTGAAGAGGCTGGTTATCTGTAGTAACAAATGCTGTATTGTCTGCATTTCGTTTAAAAGTATAGAGCGGTGCCCCGGCACTTTTCGATCCGTAAAAATTTTGTAAATCAAGAAACAAATCGATGGTGGTTCTTTTCAAATTCCATTTTTTATCAATGCGAAGATCACCTGCATTAAAAGCAGCAAGGCGTTGACTGTTGTTTTGTTGGTAATTTAATACCCCAGCGCCGAGCGTTAAATAATTTAACTGACTTTGTATTAAATCAAAAGGAGTGAAGGGGGCACTGCCCTGATAGCGGAATTTTAAACCAAGCTCCCAGTTTCTTTTAAATTTATACCCCATAGTTGCACTGATGAGAGTGCGGTTATCCCAACTGGCCGGTGTGTATGCTGTATTTAAACCAGTAAACTCACTCCAAAAAAGAGTGTAACTAAATACACCAAAGAAACGATTGGTTAATTTTTGTTGTGCAAATAATTCTATTCCATAAGCACGCCCCTTACCATTTTGTGTTACCGGTTCGTTGCCAATGGCACCAAAGTCGATGCCTTTATTAGCAAGGCTTATTTTATCAGTAATACTAACCGGATAATTTGCATACTGTTTATAAAAGCCTTCTATAGTAAAACGGGTGGCACTGTTGGGCAAATATTCAATGCCTGCTACCAAATGATTACTTTTTATATACTTACCTGGATTAAGAATACTATTGCCAGAAGCAGTATTCACAAAAGCCAATTGCGTATAACTTGGCAAACGATAGTAAGAACCTAAGCTGGCACTAACATTCCACTGGTTTGCCAATGCATAACTGGCACTTAATCTGGGACTGAATTGTTGTAAAGGATTAGCTTCACTATTATTTAGTGAATTAGCATCTATCCGAACGCCAGCACTAATTGCCAAGCGATTATTAAAGAAGCGGTTTCCTGCTTGTATAAAAGCGCCGTATCTTAAAAAATTAATGCCAGTATTACTTGTAAAATTTTGCTGTTGCTGTATAATATTTCCTTGGGCATCTGTTAATTGCGGCCTTATTAACTGAAAAAACAAATTAGAAAACTGAACATACTGCAAAACAGCCCCGTAACTTAATTTCCAGTTGCTGTAATTAATGGTATTATCAAATCGCAATTTATTTTCTGTTTCTTTACTTGTTATCTGCAATGTTCTATTTGCAGGAGAAGGGGTTTTATTATCCTCATATTTATCAGCATTATTAGCCAACGTATTTCTGCTAAGCGAAAGGTTCCAATACCCTTTTTGAGTAAGTCTTTTTAAAGAAGCCCCAATGGTATAACTTTTTTGATTGATGAGTGGGTTACTGCTTATGATGTATAATTTTTCTGGGGTTGCCGTTTTGGGTACTGCAAAACTAAATTCATCTATTGCACCAATACCAATAAAATTTAGCGTTGTTTTTTTATTGAGTTTTGTAGTAGTTTTAAATTGAAAGTCCCAATAATTGGGTCTGATAGGAAGATCAATTAGTTTAAAAAGCAATTGTAAATAGCTGCGTCTTGCAGAAGCCAGAAAAGTTGTTTTCTTAGATACCGGAGCATCAAAAGTAGCGGCCAGTTCTGTAGCGCTTAACCGAATATTACCTTGTAAGCGATTGTTATTACCATTTTTTTGTTTAAACTGAAATACACTGCTTAACGCATTATCATATCGTGCATCAAAGGCAGAGGTACTTAATTTCACATCTTCAATAAAACTTACATTTAAAATACCTTGCGGTCCGCCACCGCTACCTTGCGTGCTGAAATGATTTATGATGGGCACTTCAATACCATCCAGATAAAAAACATTTTCACTGGGAGCACCACCTCTTATAATAATATCATTTCTAAAACTTCCGCCAGCGGCACCACCGCCCACACCAGGTAGCGATTGAATGACTTTACTGATATCAAAATTTCCTCCGGGGTTTGCTTTTATGTCTTCTATTGTTAACCGCTGTACACTTAAAGGGCTTTCAATAGTAGCGGCTTTTGCTGTATTTTTTCTGCCACTAACCACTACATTGGCTAACTCTTTTACTGCGGGTTCCAACTCAATTAATAAAGTGTATTCATTGCCAGAAGTAATAATAATATTGTTAATGGTTTTTGCCTGATAACTTATTGCAGCTGCAGTAAGACTATAAGTGCCCGTATTAATGGTGCGGAATTTGAAATTTCCGTTTGAATCAGACAACACTTTAATATTACCCGGAGATAATTCTAATGTTATTTGGCGCAGTGGCTCCTGCGTATTTCTGTTTACCACGCTACCAGATATACTGCCCTTATATTGGGCGAGAACTGCTAATGGAGTACCTACTAATAAGCATAGCACTAAAAGGTATGGAAAAGATTTAAACATAAATATGCTTTACAATTTGATTTTGTAAAACACATTTTATTTGAATTTGTTTAGCTTCTTGCAAATATTTAGGAGAGAGGCGTTAACACAAATCAATGACAAAAATTAAAATGCTTCTGTAATTCTAAAATAAATACCCCAATCTCTTTTACCAGCAGCAATATCAATACCTGCATTTATATTACGTTGTGGTATTACTTTATACCTGAACCCAACGCCAGCACCGGGCAATAATCCACTTCCAGGAATACTATCGTTTCTAAAAGCTGTACCAATACCTGCAAAGCCTACTACTCCAATTTTTTTATTAACCGCATACCGGTATTCTGATTGTAAACTGGCAATTTTATCGCTTCTGAATTCTCCTTGAGTATATCCACGAATGTCTTTACCACCTATCGCTTTCTGCCCAATAAAAGGCACATTACCCAAGCCGGCATAAAAATAAATTCTTGAAGCCAATACAGCTCTTTCGCTGACGGG
>REAR01000139.1 GCA_004295245.1 Sphingobacteriales bacterium
CCTTTTTTACGTAGCTGGCGGCGCCGGGTACTGCTACTCTTATTTCATAATTACCCGGAGAGCGGGGAGTAAATGCATAATTTGTATTTTCTCCGCTTATATTTATTAAGGTAGATGCTACCAGTTTGTCTTCCTGCTGCGATTCGTAGCGAAAATAATCTCCCACTTTTGTTAACACAGTGCGGTACTCATGTTTAATCACTTCTACTTTGGCCTGCCCGTTGCTTAATTGTTCGGCAGCGTTTACTGCTATTAATGGAAATTGTATCGCTTGATTAAGCGGATAATACCACCAGCCATCATTGGCAATGCCAAAGAAAACCGGTTGTGTAAATATATCAGCCGTTTTACTGCGACTTACCGGCCGGCCTGTCTCATCAAACACTGTGGCATAAAAAGTAGCTTGTAACAAGCCTGTGTTTTTATATTCGTCTTTTACTTTAAATTCCTGATAGGCATTACCGGCTTCATCTGTTTTACCCTCGTTCATTGTTTTGTCAAAAGAAACCGATTCATTGGCTACCGAAAAATTATACCGACTGTATTTTTTTGCACTGAAGTCTTTCTTTTTTATCTGCACTTCGTTCTCATAATTACGGTTGGCCGCCGGAGGTCCAAAAAAGTTTACAGCATTAATAGAAAGCCTGGCTATATCACCGGGTACAAAACTATTTTTATTCAATTGCGTGGTTACTTTTATACGGTCAGGTACAAATTCTTCAATCATAAAATTACTGCTGCCCAGTAACACATCGTTGCCGTTGTATATTTCTAACACATAAGTACCGGTAATGGCAGCAGCAGCAATGTCTATATTACCTTCAACAGCCCCTTGTTCGTTTAAACTTTTTCGCAGTGTTTTAAGTTCTTTGCCGTTGGGTAATAAAAACTTCAGCTTCACGGGTAATTCGCCGGGGCTTTTCCATTGTTTGTCTCTAACTACCACAGAAAAATTTACTCTTTCACCGGGACGGTAAATATCTCTTTCGGCATAAATAAATGCATCCAGCCCCGTAGTGTTGCTGCGCTTGCCGCCCACTTCAAAACGAGAGGTGTTTACTTTTGTACTGTTAAAAGGCAGGTAGGTAAAATCTTTTTCTGTTTTGGCAATAATCATCGCTGGTTTAAATCCTTTTAAATCGCGGCGGGTGTAAGCAATGGTAGCTTTACCATCATTATCAGTGCTGGCATTTCCCAGTAGCTGGTTATTGTTGCCATAAGCAACCACATTTACACCACTAAGAGGGTTGGCTGTTTTAATAGAGTTGATGAAGACGGTAATGTTATCAGTACCTTCTTTGGCAATCACCCCCAAATCGCTTAACGAAATAAAGCGGCTATCGCTTACCCAATAGTCTTCTGCAGAACGTATTTTAATGTGATAAATGCCTTTAAACTCAGGCAGCCGATCTTCTATATTAAAATTAAACAGGCGGCTGCCACCTAATTTTGGTAAGCTGCGGGTATCAATTTCTTTTTCATAAATAACATCACCCGATACGGTATTGGCATAATCATCTTCATAATATTCATCATTATAACGGCTGCTGCTACTTTCTTGTGGGTAGTATCCGTTTTGTTGGGCCTGCAATAAATTGTTTTCATAAATCTTAGATACAATTATTTTTACCTTCGGCACATTGGTAATCTTTATCTCTATGTTTTTGGCGCCTTGCCCTGCCAAGTAAATGGCTTTACTGTTGGCAAAGCTAATGCCGGGCTCCATTTTACCAAAAGCAATGGTATTGCTGTAGGCTTCTTTTAAAGTGCCCCCAATTATACCTCTTAAGCCTTTGCCCAGTTGCAGTTCATACGATTTGTCTGCATCAAACGCATCGCTGCTAATGGTAAATCCATCGTCAGTAATTTCTGTACTGTATTTAACAGCCGGGTCAATCTTAATAAAGCCTGCCAGGTTCTGGCTGGCAATCTGCTGGCTGGTTCTTACAGTAATAATACCAATGCTGCCATCGTGCTCTGTATTCACATCGTTAATGGTAAGTACAAACGGAGAAGGAATGATTGCTTTTGTTTCCGCCGCTTCTTTTAAACCATTTTTTCCATCTTTTGGCAGCAGGCCTTTGTTCAGCGTAATACTAATATTATAATCCCGGTCTTCTGTTTTCATGTTTAATAACCGCAGCGAAACTTTGCTGTCTGCATTCATGGTAAGCAAACTATAGTCCGCCTCTTTGCCATCCAGCTGCACCGCCAGTTTATCTTTAAGGCTGTTGGGGTCAACCGGGTAGTTAAAATAAAGATCTACTTGTGGCACGGCGGTTTTGCTGCCGGCATCAGCAAGCGTCCAAATTATATTGGTGTTTTCTAATTTTAAGTCGGGGGTATAAAACAATACGTCATCTGCTTTGCCAATTTTATCGGCTTTAGAAAAGCGCAACAGCTCTTTACTAAAAACAGCTTTGTAATTAGTAGCAGGTGCTAAAGGCCGTGCCGGAGAAAAAACCAATTCATCCGGGTGCTCCCAACGAAAGCGGCCCGGAATGGCCGGTTCAAAACGGATGTATTCGGTAGAGTCCCACTGGTTCAGTAAAGAGTCTTTTACCAATGGTTTATTAAACCTGAAAACAAGATTGCCCAGTTGGGGCACTTCGTCCTTTGCATTTGTATAATCAAGGTTAACCACATTACGGTTACAGGCATACAAAAAAAGTACAACCACCAGGGTTGCAGCAAAAGGTTTGGCAATACGCATATAAAAATTGGGTTAAGGTGTTTGTTGTAATAAGTGCAGGTTATACCAGCTTAGTAACTCCGGTTAAACATTCTTGCGTCGCAATCCGTTCATCGGTAGTGGTACTATAAAGCAAGTACAATAAATAATGCTGTTAAAGTACAAAATAACTGGTTGTAAAAAATGGCACCAGCGGGGTATGTGGAAATTTAAAGCAGTTTTATTTTTCATGGCTATACACTGCTGTACCCCAAAATTTTTACTGTAGCTACGGAGGGTGCCCACTCTCGGCTTCCATATGTGCTGGTTGAATTGTTATGGAAAGATAATGGCTCAAAAACACTGCCGGCAAATTTTAAGCGATAAGGATTTGTTAATTAAAAAATCATAAGTTGCCATTATCAACTGCGGAGGCCTTGCGCATCTGGTAGTATGTTCCACGTTGTATACCATTATTTTCTACCCGCCATCATTCAGCAATGGGGTTGTATTATGTGTTTTAATAAACGGCGGCTACCCTTTTATAGACACAGTATAAACTGCCAGGCTTTGCTGCCATAAGTACTACAGATGAACAGAGCGTGGCAACGGCTGCTGCATAAGAATTACTGTGGCTGGTACCCCCAAAAAAAATTATTTTTTACAAATCTTTTATAATAGTGCTATGGCATTGCTCTGCTTTGTGTGTAGCTTTAGGCAGTTTATAGTATGAAATTTACCCATTGGCGACTAAAGCCTTTTAACATAAAACAATTTTTAAAACGCAGTGCATTGGCATTGCTTTGTTTTGTAATTATATTCTTTATACTTCATTTTATTTTTCCGCTGCCCGATAAAGTAGCATATACTACCATTGTTACAGATGATAAGGAAGAAGTGATACATGCTTTTTTAACCAGCGACCAGCAATGGCGTATGAAAACAGAGCTGCATGAAATTTCTCCCTTGCTGCGCAAAACCATTATAGAAAAAGAAGATAAATATTTTTATTACCATCCGGGTATTAATCTGCTGGCGGTGATAAGAGCGGCCGCAAAAAATGTGGTGGGTTTAAAAAGAACCAGTGGTGCGTCTACCATTACCATGCAGGTGGCCCGTGCCTTAGAACCCAAGCGGCGTACCTATTTTAATAAGCTAATAGAAATGTTCAGGGCATTACAATTAGAATTAAAATACAGTAAAGATGAAATACTGCAATTGTATTTAAATCTGGCTCCTTATGGGGGCAATATACAAGGTGTAAAAGCCGCTTCGCTGTTGTATTTTAAAAAGAACCCCGATCATTTGTCGCTGGCAGAAATAACAGCCTTGTCAATTATTCCCAATCGCCCCTCTTCATTAGTGCCGGGAAAAAACAATGCGCAGATTATAAAAGAACGTAACCGCTGGCTGCAAAAATTTAAAGAAGATGGATTGTTTAGCGATAAAGAAATTAAAGATGCATTGGCAGAGCCATTAACAGCCATCCGCGGCACCGTGCCGCAATACCTGCCACACCTATCTTGGCAATTAAAACAACAGTATGCACAGCCTTTAATAAAAACGCATATTAATATGCACCTGCAAAGCAGGGTAGAACAGTTGGCATATGATTATATAAATACGCTGCGCCTGCAAAACATACACAATGCAGCTGTGGTGGTAATTAATAACCAAACACATCGTGTGGTAAGTTATATTGGCTCTGCAAATTTTAAAGATACTACTGATGATGGGCAGGTAAACGGTGCCGCTGCTATACGGCAACCGGGCAGTACATTAAAACCATTGCTCTATGGTATGTGTATAGATGAAGGATTGCTTACACCCAAAGCCATCATCAGCGATGTGGCAGTTAGTTACAACGGCTATGCACCAGAAAACTACGACCGCCAGTTTAACGGAGCCGTAAGTATGGAGTATGCATTGGAGCACTCACTTAATATTCCTGCCGTTAAAAGCTTAAAAGCATTGGGTAAAGACGCATTTGTAAATAAATTGATAGCTGCTAATTTTAAGCGTATAGAAAAAGATCAGCGCAAGCTGGGGCTTTCTATTGTATTGGGCGGTTGCGGCGCCACGCTGGAAGAACTGACGGCCTTATACAGCAGCTTTGCCAGCAATGGCTGGTATCAGGCGCCCTCTTACACACAAACAGATAGCGCCATGGCAAAACAAAAGATGCTGTCTGAAGCCGCTACATTTATGATTAACGAAACCCTGAGCAAAGTAAACCGCCCCGATTTTCCGTTGAACTGGCAAAGCACCGAGCACCTGCCCAAAATTGCCTGGAAGACGGGCACTTCTTATGGCCGGCGAGATGCATGGAGTATTGGTTATAATAAAAAATATACAGTTGGTGTGTGGGTAGGAAATTTTTCTGCGCAGGGGGTGCCTGAGTTAAGTGGTGCACAAATAGCAACACCGTTATTGTTTAAAATTTTTAATACCATTGATTACGATAGCGATCAGGATTGGTTTACACAACCTGCAGCTTGCGATATTCGGAAAGTATGCGCCACCACTGGTTTGCCACCCAATGAATTTTGTACAGATATTGTTACCGATTATTTTGTTCCCTTAATTTCTGCTAACACTGAGTGAAAACGAGCAAATAAGTTATTGTGTGCATTGCCGCCCCGCCGCCGGGTATAAAAAGAAATACTATCCCTTTATTGCTGCAGATATGCAGCAATGGATGGAGGATAATAAAGTTTTATACACCCGCATACCGCCGCACAACCCTGCCTGCGAAGCGGTGTTTAAAGAAGGCATTCCTTCTATTACAGCACCCAAAAGCGGTGGCGAATATTTCATCAGCAGCAAAGAAGCCACACCGTTGCAGTTACGTTGCGAGGTAAGTAATGATGTGGGCAAAGTATTTTGGTATATCAATAACCAATTTTATAAATCGGCCACGCCGGGTACTGCTGTTTTTTTTACCCCGCCAGAAGGACCGGTAAAAATTTCTTGCACCGATGACAAAGGCCGCAACCGCGATATATGGATTACGGTAAAGAAAGTTGCTTTATAAAGCAATGATTTTTTGGTTAACCAGCCGTATAACTTTGCTGGGCATCGTTGCCACGCTCAGTTCATCGGTAGTGCTTTGAGGAGCAGTTGGTTTATAGAAAATAAAACTGTAACAGTTGCAGCTTACTTAGTAAGGGATATTGAGTGAAATAAAAAACAGAAAGAGTATATTGTAAAAGTAATTTTATAATTAATAAAAAAGATTTGAATGCGCATTTTCATACTCTCTGTTACAATACTATTTTTAGTAGCATGCAAGTATTCTACAAAAGCAGTAACCTACTACCCAAATGGGGTCTTAAAAACTGAGGTGGAGATTAGCAAAGGGAAGAAGAACGGTATTGCAAAAGTTTATTTTGAAGATGGTGTATTAGAACAAGAAGGTTTATGGGTGAATGATAAGCAGGAAGGCGATTGGAAATTTTATTTCCCGAATGGTAATATTAAAGCGATAGTTGGATTTAAAAACGATTTACAGAATGGGAGAAGCATTTTTTATTACCCAAACGGTAAAGTAAATGAAGTAAACTATTTTAAAGACTCCAAGCCTGATGGTACTATGGAAGTTTTTTATCAGAATGGCGTTATCAAAGAGAGATCAAATTGGCTAAACGGTAAAAAAAATGGGTACACCTATAAGTTTGATAGTACAAAGGGATTGGTTGGTACAAAATTTTATTTAAATGGAAAATATTATCAA
>REAR01000140.1 GCA_004295245.1 Sphingobacteriales bacterium
TATAGATTATGTGGGTATTGATGCAAAAGCGGATGGTAAGTTTGCTATGCAGGTTTGGGCAAAAAATTTAACTGCAAACGCAACTGTTGTAACAACTATTACAGATGCTAATAAAAAAATCATTGGCACTATTAAAGTTCCGGTTTATAAGAATGCCGAGAACATTGTAGTGAATACAAATATTGCAAACATAAAAACATGGACTTCTGAAACCCCCAATCTTTACAATGCAAATGTGGTGCTACAAGATGCGGCCGGAAAGAAATTGTATGAGCTGAATGAGAAATTTGGCTTTCGCACTATAGAAATAAAATACGGACAAGGCATTTACATCAATGGCACACAGGTAAAAATGAAAGGAGTCAACCGCCATTGTTTTTGGCCAGAAACGGCAAGGGCACTGAGCAGAGAAAATCAATTACAGGATGTTTTGCTGTTGAAAGAAATGAACATGAATGCAGTGCGTTGTTCGCACTACCCACCTGATAAATATTTTTTAGAGTTGTGTGATAGTTTGGGTTTGTATGTACTGGATGAACTGGCTGGCTGGCAAAAAGCATACAGCACAAAAGCAGGAGAGCCGTTGGTAAAAGAAATGGTGTTAAGAGACTTAAATCATCCTTCCATTATTTTTTGGAGCAATGGTAACGAAGGCGGGCATAATAAAGAACTGGATGATGATTATGGCAAATACGATTTACAAAACCGTCCGGTGATACATGCACACCACCGCCCCGGCAATCAGTTTAACGGTATCGACTGCAATCACTACGAAGATTATTACAGTACAAAAAAAATACTCAACGATTCATTAATTTATATGCCCACCGAAATGTTGCATGCACAGGATGATGGTGGTGGTGCCGCAGCAATGGAAGATTTCTGGAACCTGCATTGGGTATCTAAAAAAAGTGGCGGTGTGTTTATTTGGGCCATGGTGGATGAGAGTGTGATGCGTACTGATTTAAATAATATTTTAGATGCAAACGGATTGAATGCTAATGATGGTATTTTGGGGCCGCACAGAGAGAAAGAGGGTAGCTTTAATGCACTGCGTGAAATTTTTTGCCCGATACAATTAAAATTACCCATGCAGTTACCTGTAGATTTTAATGGACAAATTGCAATAGATAATCGGTTTCATTTCCTCAATACCAATCAATGTAGTTTCTATTGGGCGTTGGTTAATTTTAGTAAACCATTCGACCGTTTTGATGGTTATACGGTAAAACAAAAAGGAACGGTCCCTGCACCTAATATTGCCGCCACGCAACAAGGTAGTTTACAATTACAATTACCGGCAGATTATAAAAAATACGATGCGCTGGTAATTGTGGCCAAAGATAATTTTGGTAAAGAGTTGTACAAATGGACGAGTGAGATAAAAACAAAACAATCGCAGCTGGAGAGTTTTGTTACAATGACAAATAATGAAACTTCCATTAAAGAAACCGATACAGTCTATACCATTACCGGAGGCGAAGTAAGCGTAGTGTTAGATAAAAAATCGGGTACATTAGTTACCACAAAAAATACAGCAAATGATTATGTGTTGTCTTTCAACAATGGCCCGGTGTTGGTAAAAGGAAATGCCGCAGTGGTAAGTTCTAAATCTTACAAAGAAGGAAATGATGCGGTGGTGGAGTTTACATACAGCGGCGATATGAAATATGTAAAATGGAAAATGAACAGTAGTGGCTGGGCTACGATGGAATATGAATACAGTGCTAGCGGAGATTATCCTTTCACCGGTATCAGTTTTAAATATCCGGAGAATTATGTGCTGGGTGCAAGATGGTTGGGCAAAGGCCCATACCGCCAATGGAAAAACCGCATGGCCGGCACACCGGTTAATGTATGGCAAAATTTATACAACAACACACACACCGGTTATGCACCATTAATTTATCCTGAGTTTAAGGGCCATTACGGAGAAATAACGTGGATGGAGTTAAGCACTGTACAAGGCAAATTATTTATGGCAAGTCCTGATACAGGTTTGTTTGTTAGGCTTTTTGATGGCTATGCATTGAGCGATGCAGCAAAGCCGCACCCTGAATTGCCGGTGGGTGATATTTCTTTTTTAGATTGCATTCCGCCAATTGGCACAAAGCTGGCAACGGGTTTAACCACCAATACAAAAGTATATGGCCCTATGAGTGAACTCAATCATGTTAGCGGCAGTAAGAAACGTACGTTGTATTTTTATTTTGGCATGCCAAAAGTTTCTCAGGGTAAAGAAAATTATAGCAGGCCTGCGGTAGATAATGTGTTTGCCCCAAATCCTTAAAGCGGAATAAAATAAATAATTATGAACCCAGCTTCAGTACTACTATCATCTTCCGTTGCGTCGCACTCTTCGTGGTGTTGTTCGCTATTCAGCAAATGGAATCATACAAGAAATACAAGGCATATAAGTATTCTTGTAGTTCTCCTAAGCCTTGGATGGATAGTTCCATCAAATGCACAAAAAATCAATCGCCAACTCGTTGTTCAACGTCATAATATCACCATCAACAAAGTTGATTCACTTTCTTCCTTATCTGTTGGTAATGGCAATTTTGCTTTTACCGTTGATGCCACAGGTATGCAAAGCTTTCCGGATGCTTATGCAAACGGAGTTCCGTTGGGCACACAATCTGTTTGGGGCTGGCATAGCTTTCCCAACAAAGAAAATGTAGCAATAGAACAAGCGCAACGAACTTATGAGCTGGAAGGAAGAAAAATTTCTTACACGGTGCAAGGCAAAGAACCCGAAGCAAAAAAAGCAGTGGAGTATTTTAGAGTCAACCAGCATCGTTTGCAACTGGGCAATATTGGGTTGGAAATAAAAAAGAAAGACGGTTCATTAGCAACTGTAGCAGATATAAAAAACATCAATCAGCAACTGGATTTATGGACGGGTATTATTACTAGTTCATTTACTGTAGAAGATGTTCCGGTAAAAGTTACCACAGCATGCCACCAAACACAGGATGCAGTTTCGTTTAAAATAGAATCAGCATTACTTGCTGAAAAAAGAATCAATATCCGTATTCGCTTTCCTTATCCTAATGGCCAATGGAAAGACGTTGGCAATAACTGGGGGAATGAAACAGCGCATTCATCTATTGTAAGCATGGGGCCAAACAGTGCTTTTATTAATAGAAATCTTGATGATTTCAAATATAGGTTAAGTCTTTATTGGTCAGATAAATCTGCTTTTAAAGAAAAAGAAAAGAATTATTTTTTAGTAACACCACAGGCACCCAAAAACAACATCTTTGAATTTACCTGCCTTTTTGAAGGACGTAAACAACTATATGTTTTCACAGGTTTTAAAGCGATTAGTAAAAATAGTAGCGATGCCTGGAAAAAATTCTGGCTCAGCGGCGGTGCGGTTGACTTTTCTGAAACAAAAGATCGCAGGGCTTTTGAAATTGAAAGACGAACCATCTTATCGCAATACCTTACTAAAATTCAATGCTCCTCCGCTTATCCACCACAAGAAACTGGCTTAACCTATAACAGCTGGTATGGTAAACCACATTTAGAAATGCATTGGTGGCATGCGGTGCATTATGCACAATGGGGCAGAGTAGCGTTGATGCAAAAAAGTTTAGATTGGTATTTCAACGTAGCTGATAAAGCTTTCGCCCTTGCAAAACGGCAAGGCTTTGAGGGGTTACGTTGGCAAAAGATGACGGATAATGAGGGAAACGAATCTCCTTCGTCCGTTGGCGCATTTTTAATATGGCAGCAACCCCATTTTATTTATATGGCAGAGTTGCTATACCGGGCAAAGCCCACTAAGCAAACATTAAATAAATACAAAGACCTCTTATTTGCAACTGCAGATTTTATGGCTTCCTTTCCATCTTATAATGCACAAACAAAAAAATATAATTTGGGCAAAGGGGTGATACCGGCACAAGAATGTTTTGAAGCTGTACAAACATTTAATCCTACCTATGAATTAGCTTATTGGAGCTGGGCCTTGCAAAAAGCACAGGAGTGGAGAAAACGTTTAGGATTAGCACCCAGTAAAAAATGGCAAGCTATTATTGATAACCTGGCACCCTTGCCTCAATTGAATGGCGTTTACCTTGCTACAGAAAGTACGCCAGATTGTTACGAGCCTAACTCCAGATATTTAACGGATCATCCGGCAGTGCTGGGTACTTACAGTTCTTTACCTGCTGTGCATGGGTTAGACACAGTAGTTATGAAGAAGACATTAGATACTGTTTGGAAAGTATGGAAATGGAATGATACCTGGGGTTGGGATTTTCCGTTGGTGGCTATGACGGCAGCAAGATTACACTTGCCAGAGAAAGCAGTGGATGCTTTGCTGATGCCGATAAAAACAAATACCTATTTAGTAAATGGGCATAATTATCAGGATGATCGCTTGACAATTTATTTACCCGGCAATGGAGGTGTGTTAAATGCGGTGGCGTTAATGTGTACCGGCGCTGATGCGGATAAGGCAACGAATATTGGTTTTCCTAAAGAGTGGAAAGTGAAATGGGAAGGGTTGAAGAAGCTATTTTAGCAGTCTCGTCAAACCACACCGATTACTGGAGAAGTGTACTAAACTTTGTAAAGAAGGAATCGTGTGAATAGCTGAGTAAAGAACAGAAAGTACAAGAGTGCGACGCAACGAAGATGATTAGGGTACTTAAGTTGGTAACATACATACAATGAGAAAAAAAGTAAGTCTGCTTACGGTAATACTACTATTGCAAATAATTGTTTGTGATGCACAGCAACTTTGGCATGATAAGGAACGGATGGTACGTTATCAACCCGACGGAACTGACTTTGTAATTAACAACGGCAACCGCCGTTTTACAAGAGCTTTGTATGGAACCAATACTGCGTTTAGGGTAGAAGCTGGCGATTTACCAGAGTTTGCGTTGTATATGCCGGGCATGGGGGGTAATATAAAATTTGGATTGGACAATGGCGTAACAAGTAAATGGTTAATTAAAGCAGATAATATAAAAGCAACGTACCGGCCCGGCAGTATGTTGTACACTGTAGAAGATAAAATGCTGGGAAAAGGAACGATAGATATTGCTGTTTTGGCAATGGCAAATGCCGAAGGTGTTATTATTAAAGTGCTGGCACAAAATATTGCTGGTAATGTGAAATTGATTTGGGCTTATGGTGGCGCTTCCGGAAAAAAATTTAGTCGTGATGGTGATATGGGACCCGACCCGGAAAGTAGTTTTTATATGAAGCCGGAGTATTGCATCGATAATAGTTATGTAATTA
>REAR01000242.1 GCA_004295245.1 Sphingobacteriales bacterium
AAATGCTGGTTAAAAAATATTCGCTCTGGTACTAAAACAAGCGCTTGATACCAACAGAAACTGCTTTACATTAGTATAAACTAATGCATATGAAATTTTGGGCAATATTATTTTTTGCAGTCATTTCATTCAACTCCAGTGCACAACAAATATTAAATGTAAGAGAACAGGCCGCACTGGTTGATGAATTACTGGCAGACCGTATTAATAACCTGCTGCCCCAATTAATGGAACGCAATGGTATTGATATGTGGATACTTATCAGCCGCGAGTATAACGAAGACCCTGTATTAAAAACTTTTTTACCCGCTACCTGGCTCAGTGCCCGCCGCAGAACGATATTAGTTTTTTACAATAACCCGGCAAAAAAACAATATGAAAAATTAGCTATTGCCCGTTACAATGTGGGCAGCACCATCCAATCTGCATGGAACGTGCAGCAGTTTCCCGATCAGTGGGATGCTTTAATGGATATCATTAATACCAGACAACCCCAAAAAATAGGCATCAATTTATCTAAAGATTTTGGTCATGCAGACGGGTTGGTGGTAACAGATCATGCTCAGTTTTTAAGCAAGTTGCCGGCAGCCTATAAAAACAATATAGTAAGTGCAGCAGGCTTGGCCGTAAATTGGTTAGAAACACGCACCCAAAGAGAAATGCAGATTTATCCGCAGCTGGTAGCCATCACACATCAGATTATTGATGAAGGCTTTTCAGAAAAGGTAATTACACCGGGTGTTACTACTACAGATGATGTGGTATGGTGGTTTCGCCAAAAAATTAATGATTTGGGATTAAGCACCTGGTTTCACCCCAGTGTGGCGGTGCAGCGGAACGATGCAGAAAATTTTGAACACCTGCGCAGCTTTAGCAACCGCCCTAAAGATGATGTAATCATACCCGGAGATTTACTGCATGTAGATATTGGCATTACCTATTTACGATTGAATACCGATATACAACAACACGCCTATGTTTTAAAACCAGGCGAAACACAAGTGCCTGATTTTTTAAAAAAAGCGTTTGAAAAAAGCAATCGGCTGCAAGATATTTTAACCAGCCAGTTTGCTGCTGGTAAAACCGGTAACCAAATTTTAGCGGCGGCACTGGCACAGGCAAAAAAAGAAAATATAGAGGCAAGCATTTACACGCATCCCTTGGGTTTTCATGGCCATGCTGCTGGCCCTACCATTGGCCTGTGGGACCAGCAAGGTGGCGTACCTGGTAGCGGCGATTTTAAAATGAATTACCGCACCGCATACTCTATTGAACTAAACACAGCCACCCAAATAACAGAATGGAACAAAAGCATACGC
>REAR01000088.1 GCA_004295245.1 Sphingobacteriales bacterium
ATAATAGATTGCCCTTTCCGCTACGGCATTTATTAAAAACACCAGCCTATTATGCTAAGCTGGTTTCTGAATAATAAGAAAGCCTTCATCTTGCTGAATAGCATATTTATAAAATTGCTGTAACTGACTGTATGAAATGAATTGTACAGTAAACCCCACTTTTATTAAACGATTGATATAATCCTGCAATTGGTAAATTCTAACATGGTCTTTCTGACCAAACAAAGCAGCTTGCCGTGCCGCATCTTCAATACCCGGTTCTTCTAAAGTATTTGCAATGGTTGTTGAATAAGGAACTTGCAATACCGCATGCCCTTCTTTTTTTAATACGCGATAGCACTCTTGCATAGCAACCGTATCTGCAGAAATATGCTCTAATATATGGTTTGCAATTATCCAATCAAAGCTTTCAGCAGCATATGGTAAAGCCGTTGCATCTGCTGCTTGCACGTTGGCGTCAATCAATTTATAAAAACCCGGTTCTAAATCTGCCGTAGTTACACTGGTTTTGTTTTTAAGCCATGCATGCACTTTTGGCTCCGGAGACAAATGCAATACTTTTTTTCCGGCAAAGTCAACCCCTTGCATCATTGCAATTACCAATCTTTCACGGGCGGTGCTTAAACACCAGGGGCAAATAATATTTTCTCCATACCCGGCAATTACTTTGTATTGCTGCAGCGCTGCCGTATCTGCTGCGGCAGGTTGCCATGCATGCATTTTTGTATACAAGTGTCCGCAACAGTTACAGGTATAACCACTACCACTATATTTATAGTAACGCAACCGCAGGTATTGTTTTTTTAATAGTGTAATTACTGCACGATAGCTATTATGCAGCGGGTGATAGAAACCCCATTTTTTTAATACACTCTTTATGCCTGCATGCATTTAGTAAGAAAATTAATTGTGTACCCAACAACTGTGCAAAGCCAAGCTCCGGTTGCGTCGCACACTTCAGCTGAAGTGTGCGACGCAACGATGTTTACCCGGAGTTACCACCGCCGGTAACATTATTGTACTTCTCTTTCTTCTAAAATTTTTTCTGCAATCAGTAAATCTACCGGGTGTGTAATTTTTATGTTAGAGGCCTCGCCCTCTATTAGGTTTATTTTTACTCCCAGCCTTTCTACCACACTTGCTTCATCGGTAAACAACTCATCATAATCCTGCTCAAAAGCTGCCTTAATAAGATCAGAAAAAAAAGTTTGTGGCGTTTGTATACGTCTTACTTTATTACGATCCATCAACTCATTACCATTTACGGTTTCTACCCGTATGGTATCCACTTCGCCCACAGAAGGAATGGCATTGCCTTTATCAACAGTAGCTTCATAACAACGGCGGATGAGCGCCGGAGTTAATAAACAACGTACCCCATCGTGCACAAAAACAACTCCGCTCTTATTTATAGGTTCCAGCCCATTTTTTACAGAATGAAAACGCGTCTCCCCTCCAGTAGTAATCCAAACACGGTTGGGGTCAATAGTAGTGCGTATAATTTGCAAGCCGGTTTCAGCATAATCTGGCGGCAATACAACTATAATTTGCAAATCATTGTAAGCTTCTAAAAATGCATTAATGCTGTACCACAACACGGGTTTGTTGCGCAGTAATAAAAACTGTTTAGGGATACTGGTACCCATTCTCATACCCGAGCCGCCGGCTACTATTACTGCATACTTCTCCATCGTTTATTTATATATTGCTATTAACTGTTCTCCATTATTATTTTTATAGCCACGATACATGCCAGCACTATTAAAAGCCAACGCAATATCTGCGTTTGTGTTTACAGCTATCAAACCACCTTCGCCACCCATATTTACTAATTTTTCATGCACCACTTTATCTACAGCCTGCTGCAGCAATAACCCTTTGTACTCTATTAAACAACTTACATCATATGCAGCTACTGCTTTCATAAACCACTCGCCATGGCCTGTGCAAGAAACAGCGCAAGTATTATTATTAGCATAAGTGCCACTGCCAATTAATGGGGTATCACCTATGCGGCCATATTGCTTATTGGTCATGCCGCCGGTGCTGGTGGCAGCAGCTATATTGCCCTGCGCATCGCAGGCAACGGCACCTACGGTACCAAATTTTTTTTCTGTTTTTATATTATGATCCAATGCAACAGTGTTTTCGTTTTTTACCAGTTGCCATTGCTGATAGCGTTGCTCCGAAAAAAAATAATCATCGGGTAAAAAATCAAACTGCATGGCTTTAGCAAAATCCATTGCACCGGCACCACTTAGCAAAACATGTTCTGTTTGTTGCATAACAGCTTTGGCCAACAGCACTGGGTTTTTAATGTATTGAACCCCGGCCACTGCACCGGCAGCAAGGTTACTGCCATTCATAATGCTGGCGTCCATTTCATGCACGCCGTTTTTTGTAAATACAGACCCTTTACCAGCGTTAAAAAGAATATGATCTTCCAACGCCACCACTGCAGTAGCCACCGCATCTAATGCCGTACCGTTTAATTGTAAAATCTTAAATCCTGCATCCAAAGCATTTTGTAAAGCATGGTGGTATTGTATTTCTAATGCCGGCGTTAAATCGCTTGGCTCTATGGTTCCGGCACCACCATGTATAACTATTGAAAAATTTTGCATGCGTTAATTATTGCAACAACAGTTTGCATTCTTTTAATAATCGCTCTTTATTAATAGCAACAGTTCCCACTTCTTCGCAAACCAATCCACCCGCAATATTTGCCACTGCCGCCATCAGGTGTACATCTTTTGTAGCAGCATAGGTTAAAGAGGCTACAGCAATAACAGTATCGCCAGCACCAGACACATCGGCAATGCTGCGGATATGAGAAGGAATGATACGGCATTCATTTCCATTACTATAAAAAACACCTTTCTCAGAAAGTGTTATAAAAGAAACAGCATGCTGCAATTGTAATTGCAACTGCTGGTGAATGTTTTGTAATGAATCTTCATTCACTTCATCTACTAAAATATTCAACCCCTCTTTTACTTCTTTCAGATTTGGCTTAAACACATTTACCCCTTTGTAAGTAAAAAAGTTTTTTCTTTTAGGGTCAACACTGGTTATTACGCCATACTCTTTACACAATGCCACAATAGTAGTTATTACATTTTCTGTAAGCACCCCTTTATTATAATCTTCTAAAATAATAGCAGCAGGTTTTTCATTTACTATATAGTCTTTTACCCGCTCTAATAATGCTTCTTCTGCTTCCGCATTTAGGTCGTTCGTGTTTTCACTATCCAGTCGCATCATTTGCTGGTTGCGGCATATAATACGTATTTTATTAGTGGTTTTGCGGGTATGGCTGCATATAATATATGAAGTATCAATACTACTTGCAGCCATTAAAGCATCCAATTCTTTACCGGCATCATCTTCTCCTATAACAGAAAAAATGCTGGTGTTTGCCCCTAAAGAAACTAAGTTTAGCGCCACATTAGCAGCACCGCCAATACGCAGTTCACGTTTATCCAATGCCACCACCGGCACTGGTGCTTCCGGAGAAATACGCTCCACATGCCCCCACCAATAAGTATCCAGCATCACATCTCCTACCACACCTACTTTTATTGAACTAAATGAAGCAAAGAGTTTATCAAAATCCATAACTGTTATGTGTTCATTTTTTGTTGCCCGGCAAAGGTACTATTATTCAGTAGCCGTTGCTGGTTAAAAACCCTCGATAGGATTTGTTTATGGCTTTAGGCGTACCCTTCAACAGCATACCATTACGCAGCAGCTTGTTTATTATTCTGCACCACTACCACCAGCGGGTTTGTTATTTGCAACCGCCACGTAATACAATGGAATACCAATAAGCGTTATAATAAACCCTGGCCATGTATATTCTGGTTTATAAATAATCAGCAACAGGCAGAAAGCAGTACCCATTAATATGTAGAGTATCGGCAAAAAAGGATAACCTACTGCTTTATAAGGCCGCTCAGCATCTGGCCTTTTTTTACGTAATATAAAAATGCCTGCTATGGTAAGCATGTAAAAAATTACTACCACAAAAGAAATCATATCAAGTAGCTGGCCGTATTTACCGCTCAGGCTCCAGGCACAAGCAGCAATACATTGCATCCATAAAGCAAACTGTGGTACGGCATTCTTATTTAAATTACCTACCTGTTTAAAAAACAAGCCGTCTTTTGCCATGGTATAATATACTCTGGAGCCGGCCAGTATTAAACCGTTATTACAACCAAATGTAGAAACCATAATCATTAATGCAATAATAACAGTACCTACATTGCCAAATATAACATGCGATGCAGCCACTGCCACCCGATCTTTTTCTGCACTCGCAATTTCATGTAAGGGCAATACAGCGGTGTACATTACATTAGCTGAAACGTAAATAACGGTTACAATGAGTGTTCCTAAGAAAAGACTGAGCCCAATATTTTTTTGTGGATTTTTTATTTCTCCGGCAATAAAGGTTACGTTGTTCCAGGCATCGCTACTAAAAATAGAACCTACCATTGAAGCAGCAACGGCACCTAATGCAGCTGTTATGGTATAAGAAGCAATTGTACCATCACCGGTAAGCTTATGCAAATCCCAGGCATTGGTCCAGTTAGCCGTCCACACATCGCCTTTGGCCATAATAAAGCCAAAAATGATTAACCCAAATAAACTTACCAGCTTAGTGAGTGTAAATGTTGTTTGAATGGCTTTGCCTTCTTTTACGCCACGGGTATTTATATAAGTAAGTAATACAATTACAACAATTGATAATAGCTGTGCTGCAGATATCGTCATAAAGCCTAAATTGGCCACAATATTATCTTCACTTACCTGCGGAATTAAATAGGCTGTAAATTTTGAAAAAGCCACACCAACTGCGGCAATGGTTGCTGTTTGTATTACCGAAAAAAAGCTCCAGCCATACAGAAACCCAATCAGTGGGTTATAGGCCTCTTTTAAATATACATACTGGCCACCTGCTTTTGGAAACATAGCACTCAGTTCTCCATAACTAAGTGCTGCGGTAAGTGTCATAAACCCGGTAATAAGCCAAACTGCAATTAGCCAGCCTGCACTGCCTACATTGCGGGTAATATCTGCGCTTACTATAAAAATACCAGACCCAATCATAGAACCGGCTACAACCATTGTGGCATCTAAAAGGCTCAGTGAGGGTTTGAAAGAAGTGGAGGTTTGGTTCATAAAAAAATTTATAAACCTGAAGATAAGGAAAACAAGTTTTATTATAAAGCTATCTGCTGCCCGGAGCGTTGCCGCAGAACTGAGCGTAGCAAGAATGATGCATCAGGGTTCAAATGTTTGTAAACAAATAAAAAAGCCACCCGAAGGTGGCTTATCTTAATTTTTTTTCTGCTTGTGCATTTCATTGAGGCCTTTTATTACATCGGCGGTAATATCATACACCGTGTCTTTATAAAACATAAACTCCGGTTCATTTGAAACAATGAATGCGTAGCGCTTGTCCTTATTATAGTCTGTAAGAAAATCTTCAATATTCTTTTTTATTTTTTGTTTGGCTTCCATCATATCGCTTTCAAGTTTCATGGTAAGCATTTGCTTACGTTGGCCATAGTTTTGCTGCAACTGTTGATTTTCTCTATTAGCAGCTTCTGCTTCTGCCTGAGACATGGTATTGCCTTTTTGTTGCCATTCTGCTACTTTCTTTTGGTAGTTTCTTTCCAGTGTTTGTAATTCATTGGCAACAGCTTCTTCTCTAGCCTGAAAGGTTTTAAACTGCTCTTTATAAAGCACATAACTGTTCTGTATTGAATCTACATTGAAGTAAGCCATTTTGAATTCCTTATGCTCGTGATGCTTTTCTTCTTTTGCAACTGCGCTTCCGGCAGACTTACCAGTTAATAACATTACAAGCGCTGCCCCAGACACCACTGTGGCCAATACACTTAATATAATAGAAAGTTGTTTCATGCGACGATTCTTTTATGCAATTTAAAATGATTATAAAAAATGGAAGTGTTAAAAAAACATTGCACAGGATGGGTTTTGGTAAAGGACAGGTAGAAAAAAAGTAGGAAGCAAGCTTCCTACTTTTTGTATGATGGATATCATCTTAATTATTCTTCCTCATCAAAGTTCATGGCCTCGCGGGTTGTTTGCAACAACTCGTACTCTTCTTTAGAACCTACAATCATATTTTCAAATTCTCTTAAGCCGGTACCAGCCGGTATCGGATGACCTGTAATTACATTCTCTTTCAGACCTAGCATGTCATCGGTTTTACCTTGTATTGCGGCCGAGCTTAATACTTTTGTAGTTTCCTGGAATGAAGCGGCAGAGATCCAGCTTTGTGTACCTAATGATGCTTTGGTAATACCCAGCAACAATGGTCTGGAGGTTGCTGGTTGTGCATCCCGGTATTCGGCCAGTTTTTTATCTGCACGACGCAGTAAAGAGTTTTCTTCTCTTACTTCACGTAATGTAACAATTAAACCAGCTTTCAATTTGGTACTTTCGCCGGCATCTGTAATTACCTTCTTATCAAAGATGTAATCATTCTCTTCAATAAAGGCTATTTTATCTTCTGTATCTTCTTCTAAGAATTTAGTATCCCCCGGATCAACAATTTCTACCTTTTTCATCATCTGCCTTACAATCACCTCAATGTGCTTATCGTTAATTTTCACACCTTGTAAACGATATACTTCTTGTATTTCATTTACCACATACTCTTGTACAGCAAATGGACCTTTAATTGATAGAATATCACCCGGAGCTACCTGACCATCACTTAATGATGTACCTGCTTTAACAAAGTCGCCATCCTGAGCCAGAATCTGGCGTGTTAAAGGCACCAGGTATTTCTTAACCACTCCGTCTTTTGCTTCGATAATGATTTCACGGTTACCACGTTTAATTACACCAAACGTAATTACACCGTCAATCTCAGAAACAATTGCCGGGTTGGCTGGGTTACGTGCTTCAAACAATTCCGTTACACGAGGAAGACCCCCGGTAATATCTCTTAACTTACCTAACACCCGCGGTATTTTAACCAATACCTGTCCGGGGTTTACATCATCACCTCCATCTACCACGATATGGCTGCCTACTGGTAAGTTGTAAGATTTTACTTCTTTACCACCCTCAACCACCAATGAAGGGATTTTTGTTTTATCTCTTGTTTCAATTACTACTTTCTCGCGGTGACCGGTTTGTTCATCCGCCTCTTCACGGTAAGTAACCCCTTCAATAACATTATCAAATTTCACCACACCACCAATTTCGGCAGCAATTACGTTATTGTAAGGATCCCAGGTACAAATGATATCACCTTTGGTTATTTTCTGACCATCTTTTACCTGCAGTGTTGCCCCGTAAGGAACGTTATTGGTAATTAATAAACGGTCATTCTTTACATCCATAATTCTCACCTCACCTGTACGGCCAATTACAATCTGTACCGGGTTGCCATCATTATTTTTAGCGTTAACAGTACGCAAACCATCAAATTGTATGGTACCATCAAACTTAGCCAGTAATGAAGATTCTACAGAAGCAGAACCTGCCACACCACCCACGTGGAAGGTACGAAGTGTTAACTGTGTACCCGGCTCACCAATTGATTGTGCTGCAATAATACCAACCGCATCTCCCTTTTGTGCAGTATAACCCGTTGCCAGATTTTTACCATAACATCTAACGCACACACCACGCTTGCTTTCGCAGGTTAGTACTGAACGAATTTCTACAATTTCAATACCAGCATCATCTATTGCTTTTGCTATATCTTCTGTTATCTGCTCTCCTGCTTCAACAATTAGTTCTTCTGTTTGCAGGTTATAAACGTTGTGCAAAGAAGTGCGGCCTACAATTCTGTCAATTAAAGGCTCTACTATATCTTCATTATCTTTTAATGCTGAAGTAGCAATACCACGGAGGGTACCACAATCTTCATCAATTATTACCACATCTTGTGCAACGTCTACTAAACGACGGGTTAGATAACCCGCATCCGCAGTTTTTAGGGCCGTATCCGCCAAACCTTTACGGGCACCGTGGGTAGAAATGAAGTAATCTAATACGTTCAATCCACCTTTAAAGTTTGATAAAATCGGATTCTCAATAATCTCACTACCTGTAGAACCAGACTTTCTCGGTTTTGCCATCAAACCTCTTATACCGGCCAACTGCTTAATCTGTTGTTTAGAACCACGGGCTCCAGAATCTAGCATCATATAAACAGAATTGAAGCCTTGTTTATCATTTGCCAGTTCACGAATTAATGTTTCTGTAATGCGAGTATCCACACGGCTCCAAATATCTACAATCTGGTTATAACGTTCATTATTGGTAATTAAACCCATATTGTAGTTATCCCAAACCTCATCCACTTCCACTTTTGCATTATCTAATAATTCGGTTTTTAAATCGGGTATAATAAGATCGTTAACGCTAAACGATAAACCTCCCTGAAATGCAGTACGGAAACCTAATTGTTTGATATCATCCAAGAACTTGGCTGTTTTAGCAATGTTTGTAATTTTAATAATATCGCCAATAATTTCTCTCAGCGATTTTTTAGTTAACAACGCATTTACAAAACCTACTTCTTTAGGTACATGTTGGTTAACAATTACACGACCAACAGTTGTATCAATCAACTTTATTTTTATTTCTCCACCCTCACGCACCGGAACCTTTACTTTAATCCAGGCATGCAGGTCTACTTTTCCTTCGTTGTGTGCAATTAATACTTCATCAGCACTGTAGAAACGCATTCCCTCGCCACGTACGGTTTCGGATTCGTTGGTTTTCTTTCCCTTAGAAATGTAGTACAATCCCAACACCATGTCCTGAGACGGTAGTGTAATAGGTGTACCATTTTGAGGGTTTAAGATATTATGAGAAGAAAGCATTAACAATTGCGCTTCCAAAACGGCTGCGTTACTTAAAGGAACGTGAACCGCCATTTGGTCACCATCAAAGTCGGCGTTAAACGCAGAAGTAACTAATGGGTGCAATTGAATGGCTTTGCCTTCAATTAATTTAGGTTGAAACGCCTGTATAGATAAACGGTGCAATGTTGGGGCACGGTTTAGCATTACAGGGTGTCCTTTTAAAATATTTTCAAGAATATCCCAAATGATGGCTTCTTTTTTATCTACCAACTTGCGGGCACTCTTTACTGTTTTTACAATACCCCTTTCAATCAGTTTGCGAATAATAAATGGCTTAAACAATTCAGCAGCCATATCTTTTGGCAAACCGCACTCATGTATTTTCAATTCAGGTCCTACCACAATTACAGAACGACCAGAATAATCCACACGCTTACCCAACAAGTTTTGACGGAAACGACCTTGCTTACCTTTCAATACATCGCTTAATGATTTTAATGCACGACCACCTTCTGCTTTTACAGCATTCGATTTACGGCTATTATCAAACAATGAATCAATCGCTTCCTGCAGCATACGTTTTTCATTACGTAAGATTACTTCAGGTGCTTTAATCTCCAACAAGCGCTTTAAACGATTGTTGCGGATGATTACTCGACGGTATAGATCATTCAAATCTGAAGAGGCAAAACGGCCACCATCTAACGGCACTAATGGGCGCAATTCTGGAGGAATAACCGGTATGTATTGCATTACCATCCACTCAGGGCGGTTGGTAATTCTTGTATTAGCATCACGGAAAGATTCTACTACACTCAAACGCTTTAATGCATCTGCTTTACGTTGCTGAGAAGTTTCATTAGCAGCCGCATTACGCAGGTGTGCACTTAAACTATCCAGCTCAATACGGCCTAATAAATCATGCACAGCTTCAGCACCCATTTTAGCAATAAACTTCTGCGGGTCTTCGTCTGGCAGGTATTGGTTGTCTTTTGGTAAAGTATCTAATAAGTCTAGGTATTCTTCTTCTGTTAAAAGATCACCTACGTTCATGGTGTCTTTAATACCTGGTTGTATCACTACAAAACGCTCATAGTAAACAATGGTCTCTAATTTTTTAGAGCTCATACCCAACAGGTAACCAATTTTATTAGGCAAACTTTTAAAGTACCATATATGCACTACCGGAACCACCAATTTAATGTGGCCCATCCGTTCTCTGCGTACTTTCTTTTCTGTTACTTCAACACCGCATCGGTCGCACACAATGCCTTTGTAGCGGATGCGCTTATACTTACCACAAGCACACTCATAATCTTTTACGGGGCCAAAAATGCGCTCGCAAAACAAACCATCTCTTTCAGGTTTGTAGGTGCGGTAGTTAATTGTTTCAGGCTTCAACACTTCACCAAAACTTCTTTCCAAAATATTATCCGGAGAAGCCAGGCCAATGGTGATCTTTGAGAAACTGGCCGTTTTTTGACGTTGTTCTTTTCTGAAAGCCATATTCTGTTTACTGTTTGTAGTTTGTAGTTTTTGTTACCAACATCGGTTCTTTGTTCAGCATCGTTGTGTCACTCACTTGTGCCGCAGTAATTGTATTTGCCGGGCTTAGCAGTGTTATAGTGTACAAGTGTGCGACGCAACGGCAGTACATTAGTTGTACTGCCGCTGGTTACATACTTATATTTTTTAACAACGTACTTGTAAAGAACTTTTAGCTACTGCTGCACCTTTCTTTCTGCACATGGATTGTCTTAATCAAATTTAAGATCAAGGCCCAAACCTCTTAGTTCATGTACTAATACATTGAACGATTCTGGTATGCCTGCTTTAGGAATGTTCTCGCCTTTTACAATGGCTTCATAGGTTTTTGCACGACCGATGATGTCATCTGATTTAAGCGTTAACAATTCTTGCAGAATATTAGAAGCACCGTAGGCTTCTAATGCCCAAACCTCCATTTCACCAAAACGCTGTCCACCAAACTGTGCTTTACCACCCAACGGTTGTTGTGTAATTAAGCTGTATGGTCCAATAGAACGGGCATGCATTTTATCATCTACCATGTGGTGCAGCTTAATCATATAAATGATACCCACGGTTGCTTTCTGGTGGAATCGTTCTCCGGTTTCACCATCATATAAGTGTGTGTGACCATTCATTGGTATTTTTGCATCAATACAGTAGTTCGTAATCTCATCTGTGGTAGCACCATCAAAAATTGGTGTGGCAAATTTTACACCCAGCTTTTGACCAGCCCAACCTAATATTGTTTCATAGATCTGGCCAAGGTTCATACGACTTGGTACACCCAATGGGTTCAGTACAATATCTACCGGTGTTCCATCTTCTAAGAAAGGCATGTCTTCTGCACGTACAATTTTAGCTACAATACCTTTATTACCGTGGCGACCCGCCATCTTATCACCTACTTTCAGCTTA
Organism: Sphingobacteriales bacterium; assembly: GCA_004295245.1. GTDB lineage: Bacteria > Bacteroidota > Bacteroidia > Chitinophagales > Chitinophagaceae > JACMLD01. Next base: position 11,310 of record REAR01000088.1, read on the forward strand.
CGTTTTACGGCCAAATACACTTTTGCCAATTTCAATACGCCTGCTGGTAATTCGTCTCCTATAGAAATATTAAATTTCTCTCTCTTGTAACGGCCCAACTCTTCGTTGTACTTAATGTTGTAGTTGTGCAGTAATACGTTAATCAGCTCATCGGTGGTTGCATCGCCCGTCCAACCCAAAGGGTTTACGTTCAGGTAATCGATACCCGCCAGATTTTTGGCATTAAACTTAGCGCCTTTGCCAATCATCATTTCTCCAAAATTGTTGCTGATGCCGGTAGAAGAATGATCTTTTAATAAGGTTAATAGTTTGCTCAGCAATAACTCTTTTAGATCTTCTTCGTTTTTCTCATGTATTTTTTCCAATTTTTCAAGAGCTGCTTTCTCACGCACTTTTGCATTCTTATCTTTCTTAGCCCGCTGGAATAATTTTTTACTGATTACCACACCCTCTACACCATTTGGTGCTTTTAAAGAAGCGTCTTTTGCATCGCCGGCTTTATCGCCAAAGATGGCACGTAACAACTTCTCTTCCGGTGTAGGATCGCTTTCTCCTTTAGGAGTGATCTTACCAATTATGATATCGCCTTCTTTTACGGAAGCCCCAATGCGAATGATACCGTTTTCATCCAGATCTTTAGTAGCTTCTTCACTTACGTTCGGAATATCTGGTGTCAATTCTTCTTCCCCTAATTTAGTATCACGCACTTCTAATTCGTATTCAGAAATATGAATAGAAGTAAATAAATCTTCACGAACCACTCTTTCACTGATTACAATGGCATCCTCAAAGTTGTAACCTTTCCATGGCATGAATGCCACTTTCAGGTTACGGCCCAAGGCCAACTCCCCACTTTTTACAGCATATCCTTCAGTTAAGAAATCGCCTTTTTTAACTCGCTGTCCTTTTTTTACAGCAGGGGTATGTGTAATAGAGGTTTCCTGATTGGTTTTAATAAACTTGGTAAGATTATAAATTCGTAAGTCTTCTTCAAAACTTACTAATCTGTCTATATCATTACGATCGTAACGAACATGAATTTCATTACCATCTACGTACTCAACTACACCTTCTCCGTCTGATAATATCTGAACTCTTGCATCTCTGGCAGCCTTACCTTCTAAACCAGTACCAACAATTGGTGACTCTGGGCGAATTAATGGCACCGCCTGACGTTGCATGTTAGATCCCATCAAGGCACGGTTAGCATCATCATGTTCTAAGAACGGAATTAAAGATGCACTCAAACCAACAATTTGGTTAGGCGCCACATCCATAAATTCTACTTCGCTCTTGTCAAGTATTGGAAAGTCGCCTGTTTGACGGCTTACTACTTTTTCTTCTGCAAACTCACCTTTCTCATCTAACTGAGAGTTGGCCTGTGCAATTTTTGCCAGATCCTCTTCTTCAGCACTGAGGTACGTTAATTTCTTAAGATCCACCTTACCATTATTTACTTTACGGTAAGGCGTTTCTATAAAGCCCATTTCATTAATCTTTGCGTGTACGCAAAGTGTCGAAATCAATCCGATGTTTGGACCTTCTGGTGTCTCAATAGTACACAAACGGCCGTAGTGTGAGTAGTGGACGTCACGCACCTCAAAACCAGCTCTTTCACGACTTAAACCGCCGGGGCCTAACGCTGAAATACGACGCTTGTGTGTTATTTCTGAAAGTGGATTGGTTTGATCTAAGAACTGCGATAACTGTGAGGTACCAAAGAACGAGTTGATTACAGAAGAAAGAGTTCTTGCATTAATCAAATCTACCGGGGTAAACACTTCATTGTCTCGTACATTCATTCTTTCGCGGATAGTACGGGCCATACGAGCTAAACCCACACCAAACTGCGCATATAATTGCTCACCCACGGTACGCACACGACGATTGCTTAAGTGGTCGATATCGTCTATTTCAGCCTTGGCGTTTGTTAAGCGCACCAGGTATTTAATAATTTCAATAATATCCTGCTTGGTCAGCGTTTTTTGAGTAAGCAAATAGTCCAAGTTCAGCTTGCGGTTAATTTTATAACGGCCTACTTCTCCTAAATCATATCGCTTATCGCTGAAGAATAATTTATCAATAATACCACGGGCTGTTTCATTATCCGGAGCATCTGCACCACGCAATTGGCGATAAATATGCTGTACCGCTTCCAACTCACTGTTAGAAGTATCTTTATTTAAGGTATTATAAATGATGGCATAATCACCTCCCACATCTTCTTTCTGGATGAATACACTTTTTACGTCCATCTCCACAACCATATCAATGGCTTCATCATCTAAAATACTGTCTCTTTCTAATATTACTTCATTACGTTCAATAGAAACTACTTCACCGGTATCCTCATCTACAAAATCTTCTACCCAGCTTCTAAGAACACGAGCCGCTAATTTTTTGCCTACATGTGCAGCTAATGCTTTTTTATCAGCTTTTACTTCATCTGCCATGCCAAAAAGCTCAAGAATGTCTTTATCTGTTTCAAAACCAATAGAGCGCAACAACGTTGTAACCGGGAACTTTTTCTTGCGGTCTATATACGCATACATTACGTTGTTAATATCTGTGGCAAACTCCATCCATGCACCTTTGAAAGGAATTACACGGGCTGAGTATATCTTAGTTCCGTTGGGGTGAATAGACTGTCCGAAGAACACACCCGGAGAACGGTGTAATTGAGAAACCACCACACGCTCAGCTCCATTAATAACAAATGTACCGCGAGGGGTCATATAAGGGATGTTTCCTAAGAAAACATCCTGAACAATGGTTTGGAAGTCTACGTGCTCCTCATCATTACAACTTAAACGCAGCTTTGCTTTTAAAGGCACTGCATAAGTTAAACCACGCTCCATACACTCTTCAATAGTATACCGTGGCGGGTCAATAAAGTAATCTAAAAACTCCAGTACAAATATGTTTCGGGTATCCGTAATCGGAAAGTTCTCTTTAAATACGCGGAACAACCCTTCAACATTACGCTTGTCTGGTGTGGTTTCTAATTGGAAGTACTCTTTAAAAGATTGAATTTGAACTTCCAGCAGATCAGGAGTATCTGCCAAGTTTTTAATCTTTCCAAAGCTTATCCTGTTTTGCAGTTTTGTAGAAGACATATTATTTAAAACCGGTTTTATTGTTCAAACAGTTAATCTATTGACTATAGACAAAAAATCACCTGGGGAGTGTAGCACTCCTCAAATAATTGATATAGAGATAATTATGGAAAATTGGCCATTAATTTTACTACCCGGGCTTAATTTCCTTTGTACAAATGGATGGCAAAGGTAATGAAATACGTTTTACAAACAAGGAAATCTTTACCCTCAATCATCGAGCCGGAATATTGGGGAGAACTGGTGTGTAGCCGGCAATTGTGCATGGCCCAGCCCCGGTTGCGTCGCACACTTTTACATAAAACAAAGTATGAACCGGAAGTTGAAAAGTATTTAAATGGGCCCTTTTTTATATGTACTAAAGCTAAAGTGTGCGACGCAAGGATGTTTAACCGGAGTTACCAATGCCGGTAACCCCCAAAACAAACCCCGCCATAAAGGCGGGGCTGCTCTCAAAAAAAACCTATTCCAATGTTTACTGTTTGATTATTTTATATACCGAGACGGCATCTGTGCCATAAAATTTAATGCGAAGTATATAGGTGCCGGCAGACAACCCGGACACATCAAGGCTATGCCTGAAAGTGGTGCCGGTTTTTTCAAAGCTCTCATCTCTTATAAGTTTGCCGCTGGCATCTAGTATTGTTATATAGGCTTTGCCTACATAGTCGTTAAACCCATCCAGCGTTACAGCTTCTGTTGCTACGGGGTTAGGGTAAATTTTTAATGCCCCTGTATACCTGAGCAAATTAACCACGCTTATTTTAACTGTATCTGTTGAGCTGGCACCTTTATCATCGGTTACGGTCAACTCAAACAAATAATCTCCGGTTATTAGCTGTGTAAGATTAGCTGTTGCCGTAGTGGTAGCAGAAATAGTACCAATACCAGGGCCTGCAATTTGTTTCCAGGCATAACTTGTAATGGTTCCATCTGTATCATAAGAAGCCAATCCATTTAACCTTGCCGATGTTGAAGGAAATGCGATGGTAGTATCGTTTCCACTTCTTGCTACCGGTGGCTGATTTAAAGCCTGTGCAATAGTTATTACCACATCGTCTGTTGCAGTAGCACCGCTATTATCTGTTACAGTTAACCTGAATGTGTGAATACCTATGGAAAGGCCTATTACTGATGGCGTGACTGTATTTGAGCCTGTAATAGTAGCACTGCCGGGGCCAGATACTCTCACCCATGCATATTGTGTAATTGTTCCGTCCGGATCGTTTGAAGCAGCACCGCTGAGATTAATTGTTTGTCCGGTAAAGCCACTTTGGTCCGGGCCGGCATTTGCAATAGGTAGCTGATTAGGACGAGGCGCTACGTTAACCAATACTTCATCAGTAGCAGTACCCCCTCTGTTGTCTGTAACAGTTAAGCGAAAGGTGTGTAAGCCAAGCGCAAGGTTGGGAACATTTGGGGTAGCTGTTGTCGCGTTATTTATGGTAGACGTTCCAGGTCCGCTAATTCTTGTCCAGCTAAATTGGGTAATCATTCCATCAGGATCTGATGAAGCCATTCCATTCAAAGCTGCAATTTCGCCTATAAAAATATTTTGATCGGGGCCAGCGTTGGCAACGGGTAATAAATTGGGTGGCGGGCCCACTGTAATGGTTACTTCATCATATGCAATAGCACCCTTATCATCTGTAACAGCTAATTGAAAAATATAAGTACCTGCCTGTGTAAAATTAGCGGTTGCATTGGGTTGATTTGCGGTTGCCATTGTTACACCACCAGGTCCTGCAATCATCATCCATTGGTAAGAACCAATAGTTCCATCAGGATCGTATGAGGCAGTGCCATTTAAACTTACTGTTACAATAGTAGGATGTGTTTGATCTGCTCCGGCATTTGCAACCGGTAACTGGTTAACTATTGTTAGCGTATCTTGCTTTACAAAATAGAAATATGGTTTTTCAAAAGCTTTTACTGTTAAAAAACCACCTGCTGCAGAAACTGTAGTTTCTGTACCAGCAACCTGTGTAAACGACAGCTCTACTCTTTTTGCAGTACTGCCTACCACACTACCAATATTAATTGCCTGATTTGGCAAATTGGTACCATTATAAGATCCTTTCCAAACTTCATAACAAACAGAATCTGGTTGATTCTTATTCTTCCATTTTAAGATCCATAAATTTTCACCATTTTTTGCAATTACATCATCTACATAATAGTTCTTTAAATATTGAAACATGCCTGCACGGTAAAAGAAAAATGGAAATTTTTGTGGCGCATCAACGCCACCCGTAGTACGGCCACAAGTAGCAAAAAGCATATTAATTTCATTAGGACCAAAGAATACATTATGAATCATGTATTCATTGTACCCCCTGAATCCGGTAGCTGCCATAATACTTTCTCCTCGTGCCATGATAATAGCTTTTGACTGCACATTATCGTATCCGGTAACAATTGGCGTACCTGAGGTGGTCCATGGGATATCTATAGCTGATAAATTAGGTGGTGCTTGCGGAAAATTATCGTAGCCCCATTCTGTAAGAAATATTTTTACGGTAGTATCACCATCCAATACGTTATATACTGCGTTGGTATAACTATTGAGTTTATCGTAAATCAAATCTTTTTCTGCACTCTCGCCTTTTTCTCCTATTTGCTGTTCTGCCGTTGCAACATAGTCAATGGCATTGTTATAGGTTCTTGAGTAATGATGAAAGTTTATAACCGAAAAAGGGAACTTGCCGTCGGTTCTTAAAATTTTAGAAAGCCATACATAAGAGTCTATCCTATTACTATCCATAAAAGCACTGGCAGACATAATAAGATTAAAATTAGGGTCTGCAGCTTTAACACCTAAGTTATTCCCTACTCGCCCTTCCCAACCATCATAATCAACAAATGATTTTAACAGATAACCTAATATACTCTGACCCCAAAAATCATCTTCATTTCCGTTTTCTACAGAGTTATAAAAATTTAAACCATTAGGGTATCCTGCATCATTGGTCCAACGAGTGTTGGCGGCAGGTACCGCTACAGAACCATACTTAGCGGCATAATTATAAAAGAAGTCTCCGCTTCTGCTATAACTGTATGGGCTTTCTGGTTCTTCATTAGCCCTATTGGTATTAATAATTTTAGTCGCGTCTCCACTGTTTTGTGCTGCCAGATAATTACTACCGCCCCTTATTGATGCCCACATAAATTTACCCTGCTGTTTCATAGTAACCGGATACTCTAATAACGGTGGCAACAAGCCCCAAGGATTGAATAAATACTTATTGGCTGGATAATCCACCATATCCTTATCATAATAGCTTACCGATTCATACATTCTTATATTATGATCGTAGGCCATTACATCTTCATTCATATAAGTACCCTGGTTAACACCGGTAAATTTATCGAAGGTTAATTTAGCAGGCATTGGGCCAGTGTATTGATCTGGTCTTGGAAGAACGGTTGTAGTACTGTCAACATAGTTGCCATACATAACAAGTTCGCTAAATGCAGGAAATGATTTTGAAGTACCGGCACGGTCTTTTAAAACAGCTCTTACCATAATGTAACGCATAGTATCATTACAGGTAATGTTAATCCATTTCCCATTTGTGTAACCTCCCCCGTCAGTAACAAGTGCAGCAAATGGTGTTAGTAAAGAATCGGGCCTTGCAAGGTATTTCCATCGCTCTTCTACCGGCAGATCTAACACTTTATCAAAATTGTAAAAGAATAAAGAGTCGCCGGTAAACCAGGTCATATCCCATGCATAAATATCTGTTATCTTATAACGCGTTTGTTTTAAAGCATCTTTATCGCCCGACATATCAAATATCATCCGTAAACCACGTTTGCCTTTAAAATTAAGCTTGCTGTCTCCTTTAACACCGTTATAATAGTAGTCATTAAAATTTCTGAAAGGAAGTGCATAGGTAGTATCTGCACGATTGCTGGCAGGAAATGCAGTAATTCCGTTTTTAGGATCCACTGATCCATATCCATCAAACCATTTTTTTGGAGAATTACCACCACCACCATGCACCCAATAACCAGAAAGATCTCTGATAATTTTAGGTTTTATTACAACCGATTGCCCGTTAACAAGAGTGGTGCTGATACATAAAATACAACATCCGATTAGACGGAGTAAGGTAGAGTTCCGCTTCATAATTAAGTTTTCGTAGGTATTGGATTGATACGTTAAAGTAAAGCCGGCAAGTACACTTTACTATAACTTATGGTTAAACGATTGGTTGATTGTGTTAAGTATACGGACAATTACTAAGAAAAAACCGTGCTGGATTTTTTAATTGACGTGTATTTTAAATAATTGTGCAAAAATATTCAGTAACAGGTATTTATAACAATAGATAAATAGTTAACTATAGAAACGGTAAGTATTTAATTATCAACCGGGTTTAAATATTTTGACTACAATCAACCATCAATATTACCTTTCATTCGCTCTATCTGAAGGCGGGTGCCTAAAACAATTACTTTCATTCCTTGTGTAATTACAGTTTCTTCGGGCGGGTTAATTACAAATTTGCCTTCCGCATCTTTAATACCAATACAATTAACCCCTGTTTTTTTCCAACGCATAATTTCACGCAACGATTTGTTTTGAATATCTGACGGCATTTGAGAATAGCCCACAGACTCCATATTAATACTCTCCCCTTCCTCACCGGATAAATAATCTATAAACTCAATAACATCTGGCTTAGAAACCAATGTAGCCATATGCGTACCACCAATTCTATCGGGCATTATCACACTATCGGCCCCTGCCTTTTTTAGTTTGGGGGCCGAGTTATTATCAGATGCACGGCTTATAATTTGTATACCTGGGTTTAATGCCCGGGCCGATAATACAATAAATACATTGTCGGCATCTGCAGGCAAGGTGGTAATAAGTGCTTTTGCTTTTTCTATACCTGCCTTTTTTAGTATTTCATCATCTGTACTATCTCCCTGCACATAAATAAGTTCAGGCTCTTCTATCAGGCTTTTTTCTAACAAATGCTCATCTTTTTCAATAACTACATAGCGTTGCGAATGAAAGCGCAATGTTTGTGCTGCCTGATGCCCGTTACGGCCATACCCACAAATAATTACATGCCCATTTAATTTATCTATAGCTGTCATAATACGACGCGATTTAAAGTATTTATTAATTTCTCCGCCAATTACATATTGCGCAATACGGGCCAGTACAAATGCAAAAGCTACCCAGCTAAAAATTAATAACAGCATGGTAAATATTTGCCCCGGTACGCTCAGCTCTCTTATATAGCCATACCCCACTGTGGTAACAGAAATTGTGGTCATAAAAGTTGCTTCTAAAAAACTATAGTTTTCTATAAGCATATAGCCTATTATACCCACCATTATAATTATGTGCAGTATTACCACCGGTTGCAATAGCCGCCAAACACTTTTATTCTCCAATGTTGTTGTTTGCTATAAAATTAAATAATTACAAAATAAAGTAAGCTGAATATTTATGTTACCAGCCGCACCGTTTTGTGCAACCGTGGTTGCCACGCTCGTTTCAACGGCAGTAACACAGCGGTACATCTTAAAATTGCTGCCACTACTACTGCAGCTGAAGGGTGCGACGCAACAACTGCTGCTTAATAATTTGCTGCTGGTAACAAAATAAAAAAGCCCCAAATAAATTGGGGCTTTAGCAGTAGCAACGTATTATTTATATAACTGCTCATAATACTCATGTGCCATACGATTACTGTCGAACTGAAAACGCACATCTCTCATACCGTTGTAGGAAATCTGGCGCCAGGTATCAAAGTTATCGTAGTATAAAGGTAAAATTTGTTTCTCCAGTATTTCGTAAATCTGGTTCAGGTCATATTCATCCTGCTCTTGTACGTGCATGTTAGCATAATCTGCCTTTGGCACCACAAAACCATTGTTGCCATGATTTACAAATTCAGGTATCCATCCATCATTGGTAGAAAAATTTACTGATCCGTTCATGCAAGCCGTCATACCACTGGTACCCGATGCTTCTCGGGGCACTCTTGGATTGTTTAACCAAAGGTCTGAAGCTTGTTTCATGCGCTTAGATAGTGTTAACTCATAACCCACCAGCACGGCTACATTTTTATAGCCTTTACTTAAGTGCACCAGATGATTAAAGTCGTTAATAGCCGGGTAATCCATTGGGTATGGTTTACCAGCCCAAATAAACTGAACAGGGTATTTGGTATTTGCCAATAGTTTATTGAAACGATCCATATCTCTGGTAACTAACTCTGCACGTTTATAGCCTGCAAAACGGCGGCTCCACACTATAGTAAATACATTGGGGTCAAATACCTTTCCTGTCTGATCGGCTACAATTTCAAAGGCACGGCGTTTTAAATATTTTTTTCTGTCATCCCACAATCCATCGTTGCCTTCATCCATTGCTTTGTACAATTGTTTATCGGCCCAATAACGCCAGTTTTGAGAATTGGTAATGGCTATTATCTCACATACGCCTTCATACTTATTCCACATGGCACGAGATACATGACCGTGCAATTGAGAAACGGCATTGGCCAGTTTTGCAAATCTTAAGGCTACTAATGAATGGTTAAACTGATCATCGTGAATACCGGTAAGTTTTCTTACCTCATCTACACTTAAGCCACAGAAATAACTCATTTTATGGCATAAGTAAATATCGTGTTTTTCATTACCTGCTTCTTCTGGGGTATGTGTGGTAAATACCAATCGCTTTCTTACTTCTTGTATATTGTTACCATACTTTTTGTATAAGTAAAATGCGGCACTTAGACCATGGGCTTCGTTCAGATGATATAACTCCGGATTGAAACCAATTTCATCCATCAGCTTTGCGCCAGCCACGCCTAATAAAATAAACTGTGCTACTTTGGTAGCAACATTGGCATCATATAATCTGTGGGTTATTGTTTGAGACACGTAATCGTTCTCTGGCAAATCGGTGCTTAGTAAAAACAGCGGGGCACTTTTAAACGTTTCGGGGTTAAGGTAATAAGCTTTAACCCATACCGGATGCTCATGAATATTTATCTGAAATTTAATACCCGTATCTTCTAAAAAGCTATAATTCTTTTCCATCCAGCTAACCTGTAAAGTTTGGTCCTGATTGCGGCCCTGATCATAATAACCATACTTCCACAAAATGCCAATACCAATCATATTCTGGCGCAGTTCATACGCACTGCGTAAATGCGAACCCGATAAAAACCCCAAACCACCACTGTAAATTTTTAATGGTTGGTGCACGGCAAACTCCATTGAAAAATAAGCTACTTTCTTAGTATAACGCTCTTCGCCTGCATAGGGCACTTTGTAATTTCTAAAACTCATAAAAGTTAATTTCTTTCAATTTCAACGTGTGATGAATACGCAATATAACGGATAAATTTAAAATCAATTGTACAATGTTACGCTGTAAATACTTTGGTAAACTGCAAACGATTTCGGCAGTTATATTTCATTAATTTTCAAAAGCCGCTTCTTGCAGCGTTACTATATTTACCAAAACCTCCATACTTTTTTGCATGTCTTGCGCCGATACATATTCTTGCAAACCATGCAATGCCATTTCTCCGGTAAAAATATTAGCACACGGTAGACCCATAAAAGACAAACGTGCACCATCAGTTCCGCCCCGAATGCCATTTGTACGAACCGTTAATCCGGATTTTTCTATAGCTTGTTTTGCCAGTGCTATAACCTGTGGATGTAAATCCAACACTTCTTTCATGTTTCGGTATTGTTCAGTAATATCAAATGTGGCTGTTGCCCCCGGAAATTTTAATAGTGCTGTTTCAAGTTTGTCTTTAAGATAATTTTCATACGCAGAAAGCTTTGCCGTCATAAAATCTCTGATAATAAATTGAACAGTTGCCTTTTCAGCAATTCCATCAATGTGCACCGGGTGTACAAATCCATAACGGTCATCAGTTGTTTCAGGACTTAACTCATTTGTTGGCAATAAACCAATAAAATAGGCAGCTACCTTAATAGCATTTACCAGTTTATCTTTTGCAGCACCGGGATGCGCACTAACCCCATAAATAGTAATCGTAACACCGTCTGCAGAAAAATTTTCATCTTCCAGGCTTCCTCGCTCTCCGCCATCCAATGTATAACCAAAGGCTGCGCCCAATTTTTTTAGATCTAATTTGTCAACACCCCTGCCAATTTCCTCATCGGGGGTAAATAATATTTTAATTACCCCATGTTTTATTTGCTGGTTAAGCTGAAGGTAACGAACCAACTCCATAATAATTGCCACACCGGCTTTATCATCAGCCCCCAATAAAGTAGTGCCCGAGGCTGTTATAATATCTTCACCTATTTTCTCTTTAAGGTAAGGGTGATTTTCAATAGTAATAACCTGGTTGATATCGTCTGGCAACACTATTGCAGTACCATCATATTGCTGATGAAGTATTGGTTTTACATTTTTGCCACTGCAATCTGGTGCAGTATCCATATGTGCGCAAAAACAAATTACCGGAAGTTCTTTATAAGTTGTTGCAGGCACCGTTGCATACACATATCCATACTCGTCCAAATGCGCATCAGTAATATTCATCTCCTGCAGTTCCTGCACTAATAAACGGCCCAGATCTTTTTGTTTTTCAGTTGAAGGAAAACGATTGCTTTGCGGATCACTTTGTGTATCTATTGCCACATAGCGCATAAACCGCTCGGTAATAGTAAAATTATAATTCTCAAACATAGTTGTATTTTTATTTGGCAAGTGTACAATTAAAATAAATAATAATGAAACCTGCAACGGACCTAACTTATCAAAAACCATTGATTACACAAGGCTGGTTGCGGGCATTGCTTTTTCAGATTTTTTATTTGGTATTTTTTTTAGGCGTAAGTATGTTTATTGTTCTTTTTACGCCTGCCAGCAAAAAGAATATTCAAATAGAATCTGGTAGCATCGCTTCCTCTTTTATGCTTTTTTCAGTGTCATTACTTGCAATTGTTTCTATAGCACTGGT
>REAR01000243.1 GCA_004295245.1 Sphingobacteriales bacterium
CTGAATGGATGGAGAGGGCCTTATATGGGGGATGTGTTGAGTTGGCATGACAGGGCAAAAACACATTTCAAGGCATACGCTTTATCGCAGGTAAAAAGTCCGCTAACTGGCCCGGTGGTAATGGATACGGCGTTGAATTTGGCAAGATCATTAGAAAAAATGGGAACATCTGTTTTCAGCAGCGGTTATATCAGCCGTAATCCCAATGGCGATTTTCGTCCGCACCATTATAATATGAACCTGGTTTATATTGATGGCTTAGTTCGTCATTTTAAATGGACGGGTGATTGGGCTTTTGCCAAAAAAATGTGGCCGGTTATTACCCGGCACCTTGCATGGGAGAAACGCAATTTTGACAGTGATGATGATGGTTTGTATGATGCGTATGCAGCCATTTGGGCAAGTGATGCTTTGCAATACAGTGGCGGCAGTGTTACACATTCATCAGCCTATAATTATTATGCCAATAAAGAAATAGCTGTACTTGCAAAATTGATTGGCGAAGATGCAACGCCATTTGAAAAAGAAGCTGCCAAAATTTTAAAGGCAATCAATGCTGTCTTGTGGATGCCATTAGTAGGTAGCTATGCAGAGTTTAAAGATTTGTTGGGTAATAAATTAATTCATCCAAACGCGGCACTGTGGACGATATATAATAGTCTTGATAGCGATGTGCCAAATCCTTTTCAGGCATATCAGGCAATGAAATATATTGATAATAATATTCCACATATTCCTGTTCGGGCAAAAGGATTGGAAGAAGGGTACAGTACCATTAGCACCAGTAAATGGATGCCATACGACTGGAGTTTGAATAATGTAGCCACTGCAGAAGTAATGCATACAGCTTTAGCCTACTGGCAAGCTGGTAGAAACGACAAGGGATTTAATTTATTTAAGAGCGAATTATTATCCACCATGTATTTGGGCGGTAGTGCGGGCAACATTGGGCAAATATCTTTTTATGATGCAGCTAGGGGTGAAGCATACCGAGATTTTGCAGACCCTGTTGCTATGACAGCCAGAAGCCTGGTGGAAGGTTTATTTGGTATTCAACCCAATGCATTACAAAACGAGCTGGTTATTAAACCCGGCTTTCCCTCACATTGGAATACTGCAGCTATTACGTTGCCAGATGTCAGTATTGATTTTAAAAGAAAAAATAAAGAAGATATTTATACTATCATTCCTGCATTTTTCAAAAAGATGCCATTGAAATTAGTAGTAAAGGCAAATGGCGCTGCTATTAAATCTGTAATTGTAAACGGAAAAAAAGTAAGTTGGCAAAATGTAGCGGATGCAATTGGTACGCCGC
>REAR01000141.1 GCA_004295245.1 Sphingobacteriales bacterium
CGACCCTTTGATTGGTTATATTTTTACAGACATTGCACAACTCTCTTGGGAAAAACATATCCCCATTATGTATCAATTCTGGGGCAGTATTTTATTAGGAAAAGATAATTATGAAGGCAACCCCATGAGTCCGCATTTTGCGTTGGATAAAAAAGTAAAATTAGAACCCGCTCATTTTAACCGCTGGTTACAGTTATGGGAAGCCACCGTGCAAGAACATTTTAATGGGCCTGTGGCAACAGCTGCTATTAAGAGAGCCAACAATATTGCCGCACTCATGCAGTATAAAATAGAACAAAACCGGGTGTAAGCCCGGTTTTGTTTTTATATCTCGTACAAAGCTTCTTTCAACGCATCGTAACTCACTGCTATTACTTTCGATTTTTTTTCTTTGTCTAAAAGATAGGCCACCGATGGTGGCACCGGCACTGGTTTGCCGGTTACTTCTTCCACCACATCCGGAAACTTAACCGGGTGTGCTGTTTCTAAAATAAAGCCTGCTGCGCCTGCATGTTGCTGCTGGTATTGCTGCAACGCTTTATAAGCAACAGCGCCATGCGGGTCTAATAAATAATCTTCTGTGGCTGCCACTTCTTTAATTACTTGCTTAGTTGTATCATCACTAATGCAATAACTGCTTAACACCTGTTGCAGGGGGCCAAACTGTTGTTGATACAACTCCTGTATACGAATGAAATTACTGGGGTTGCCCACATCCATAGCATTACTAATGGTAGCAACCGCAGGGCGAGGCTGGTATTGTTGTGTGTGCAGGTATTGCGTAACCACATCGTTGGCATTGCAGGCAGCAATAAAATGTTTTACCGGCAGGCCCGATAAATGTGCCAGCATGCCGGCACAAATATTTCCGAAATTACCACTGGGTACAGCAATAACAGGTGCTTCTTTTTCTTTCCATTGCTGCAACGCAAAGAAATAATAAAACTGCTGTGGCAACCAGCGGGCTACATTAATAGAGTTGGCAGAGGTTAAAAACAAATCGCTGGTTAATGCGCTATCTGCAAAAGCTTGTTTTACTAATTGCTGGCAATCGTCAAACGTACCAGTAACTTCTAAGGCACGAATATTTTTGCCTAAAGTGGTTAACTGTTTTTCTTGTATGCTGCTTACTTTACCCGATGGATACAGGATTACCACTTCCACCCCTTCCACATCATAAAAGCCATTGGCTACGGCACCACCCGTATCGCCGGATGTGGCTACTAACACAATTACTTTTTTCTGCTGTTGTTGCTGCCCCATAAAATACCCCAAACACCGGCTCATAAAACGGGCGCCAATATCTTTAAATGCCAACGTGGGGCCATGAAATAATTCTAATGAAAAAACGCCTTCTTTTATTTGAACCAGTGGTATGGGAAAATTGACGGTTTCTGTTACAATACGGTGTAAATCGTTTTCAGGAATAGCATCGCCTACATATGGCTGAATTACAGTGTATGCAATTTCTTCTCGGCTCAGGCTTTGTAAGTTTTGTAATACAGCCTGCGGCACTTGTGGTATGTATTCCGGAAAATACAATCCTTTATCGGGCGCCTGTCCTTTAATGGTAGCCTCTTTAAAATTAGTTACTGGTGATTGATGATTAAGACTATAATATTTCATCAGACTATTTGCTTGCTTTAAATTTTTATCAATGATGCCTATTGTTATTTGGTACAAGAGTGCGACGCAAGGATGTTGAACAGCGTTACTGCAGCCGGTAACACTATCCTTCTTCTACTACTGTAACGCCCGATTTATTAATGGCCGTTACATACACATGATGATCGATACCAATTTGCTGGTAAACATTTTGCATAACAGCAGCCACTTTATTAGCCGTTACAGCATCTTTACTCAGCATAAAAATAGAAGGACCACTACCCGATATACCACCACCCAATGCGCCTGCATCAATACAATCTTTTTTAACGGCATCAAAACCCGGAATTAAAATACTGCGCACAGGTTCTATAATCACATCTTCTAAAGAGCGGCCAATTAATTCATAATCGCCTTTCATAAAACCGGCTACTAAACCAGCCACATTACCCCATTGGCGAATGGCATCTTTTAATTGTACCTGTTGTTTTAATATCTGTCGTGCATCGCTGGTGCGTACCTCAATTTGAGGATGCACCACAGTTACAAATAAAGATGGGGCGTCAATACTAATTATATCCAACGGATAAATGGAACGTATTAATGTAACACCCCCGTAAATACCCGGCGCAATATTATCGGCATGCTTTACACCGCTGGCCAGTTTCTCGCCATTCATAGCAAACTGTACCAGCTCTTCTTTGGTAAATTGGTTATTTAATAAATAGTTGGCTGCTACAGCGGCACCGGCTGCACTGGCGGCACTGCTGCCAATACCACTGCCTGGCTTAATGCGTTTTTCTATAGCCACTTCAAAACCAAAAGCGTTATTGCAATGCTGCATTATTGACAGCAATACCACACCCGCCACATTTTTTTCTGGCTCAGTAGGAAGGTTATACGCATCTCTGTTGGTGATGCGTACCACGGGTTCATCAATCAATTGCAGTTCTAAAATATCAGCAGGTTCTTGCAGTGCAAGCCCCAACACATCAAAACCACAAACAAGATTAGCTACCGTACCGGGGCATTTTACAATTACACGCTTCATACTATTTACATTTTACTGGCTCTGATGATATCGGCAAAAACGCCACTGGCGGTTACTTCTGCACCGGCACCCGCACCTTTTACTACCAATGGTTGCTGACTGTATCGTTCTGTTATAAACAATACAATATTATCTTTTCCGTAGAGATGGTAAAAATCGTGTTGTGCAGGTATGTGTTGCAAACCTACTGCTGCTTTTCCGTTTTCATATTTGGCAACAAATTTTAGTTTACAGTTAGCGGCTGCCGCTGCTTCGTATATTTTTTTAAAATGTGCTTCTTCTTTTTCCATTGCCTTATAAAAATCATCCACGCTACCGGTCATGCAAGACGCTGGCATAAAACCACTGTTGGTAATAGCTTCCATTTCTAACTGCACACCGGCTTCGCGGGCCAGTATCATAATTTTGCGCATTACATCGGTACCACTTAAATCCAAGCGTGGATCGGGTTCTGTATAGCCTTCATCCTGCGCTTGTTTTACTACTGCTGCAAATGGGCGGCTGCCATCGTAATTATTAAACACAAAATTGAGTGTACCACTCAGCACCGCTTCAATTTTATTAATGGTATCGCCGCTGCTCATTAAATCATTCAACGTACCAATTACCGGTAAGCCGGCACCTACATTGGTTTCAAATAAAAACGGTGAGTTAAATTCTCTGGAAAGATCTTTTAATTTTTTATAGTTACTGTAAGCAGATGATGCGGCTACTTTATTACAAGCCACTACGGCAATACTTTTTTGTAATAGTTGGTCGTACACTTTTGCAACGGTATCGTTGGCCGTAATATCGGCCACCACGGCATTGCGCAGGTTTTTATCAATAATGGTATTGATAAAAGCATTCAGGTCTGCCTGCTGGCCACCTTGCAGGGCTGCTTCCCAATTATTTAAATCGATACCTGCTTCGTTAATCAGCATTTTGCGGCTGTTGCTTAAGCCCACTACATTTACCTGCAGGCGCAGTTTGCTTTCTAAAAATGCTTGTTGTTGTTTTAACTGACCTAATAATTTTTTGCCTACGTTGCCGGTGCCAATTACAAAAAGGTTTACTTGTTTGTAGGTGGTTTCAAAAAATTCTTCGTGCAATACGTTAATAGCTTTTGCCACATCTGCCCCAGCAATTACAGCCGATATATTTCTTTCGCTACTACCTTGCGCAATGGCACGTATGTTAACACCATTGCGGCCCAATGCGCCAAACATTTTTCCGGCAATACCGGTATGGCTCTTCATATTATCGCCCACCAGTGCAATAACTGCCAATCCTTTTTCTACCACCAGCGGATCTATTTTACCAGTTTCCATTTCATATTCAAATGCCTTGCCTACTGCATGCTGCGCTTTGGCAACCGATGCTTCTTCAATAGCCACACAAATAGAATGCTCAGAAGAGCTTTGTGTAATTAAAATAACATTTACCTGCTCATTAGCCAATGCTTCAAATAAGCGTTTTGAAAAACCCGGAATACCTACCATGCCACTGCCCTCTAAACTAAGCAGTGCCATTTTGGCCATATTAGAAATACCGCAGATATTTTTATTAGCAACAGCTGTTTTACTTTCTATTAAAGTGCCAAAATCATCCGGTGCAAAAGTGTTTTTTACCCAAACCGGTATTTCTTTTTTCATTACCGGTTGTATAGTGGGCGGGTAAATTACTTTAGCTCCAAAATGGCTTAGCTCCATAGCCTCCTGGTAACTGATATTAGAAATTATTTTTGCATTAGGCACCATGCGTGGGTCGGCGGTCATCATACCACTTACGTCTGTCCATATTTCAACACAAGCAGCATTTACTGCCGCACCAATAATAGCAGCCGTATAATCAGACCCGCCTCTACCTAAAGTAGTGGTAACCCCATTGGCATTACGTGCAACAAAACCCGGCACCACTACCACGGCGTTATCGCAGGCTATAAAATAATTATCTATTAATTGCTGGGTTAATGCAGCATCAACAGCGGCATTACCATAATTGGCATTGGTAACAATCAACTCACGGGCATCTTTCCACACAGCATTTACACCATCACTTATAAAAGCCGCTGTAATTAATTGAGATGAAAGCAACTCACCATAACTCATCAGTTTATCTTTAGTGCGGCTGGTTAATTCGCCCAGCAAGTAAATACCATTACAGATATCTTCAATTTCATTAAACAATTTTTTTAGCATGCTTAATGTGGCACTTTGTTGCTGCACATTAATACTACTACGGGCCGTTTCTAAATGGCGTTCTTCACTTTTCTTTAAAAGTTCTTTATAGCTTTCATCAGAAGCAGCGGCTAATACACCTGCGTTTAGTAAAACATCGGTAGTACCACTCATGGCGCTTACAACTGCTACCACGGGTTTTCCATTCTGTTTGCTTTTCACAATCGCTATCACCTGTTTCATGGCACTGGCACTTCCCATTGAGGTGCCGCCAAACTTCAACACTTTCATCTGTTTTTATTTATTAGTTGCTTTAAAAGTTTTTTATACCAGCTTTTGTTTTTCATAGCATCATCGTTGCGTCGCAATCTCTTCAACTTTGGGTTAATAAGTATGCC
>REAR01000244.1 GCA_004295245.1 Sphingobacteriales bacterium
TATTATCAAAAGGCTTCCAGCCTCAGTTGTGCTACAAACAAAGCGGCTGGAAGCCACATAATAGCAGCACGAGCCAGAGCCAATAGAAACTTAAAATCCCGCGATAGCGCGAGCCTCTGGCTCGTGCCTATTATCAAAAGGCTTCCAGCCTCAGTTGTGCTACAAAAAAAGTGGCTGGAAGCCACATGATAGCAGCACGAGCCAGAGGCTCGCGCCATCAAAAGTATTTCAGTCGCCATAATGAAAGCGGTTAAGATGTGTAGTTGGTTGTCTGATAACGGCATCTTTGTCGCTACCACGACTCACAATTATCGTGTCTTCGTCGTGGGTTACACGGTCGAGGGTTGCTTTCAGATTGGTTCTGAATTGACAACTTGCATGGCATTCGTGTTCATTTACTTACAAGTGTAGGTGCTTTTTTGAGTGTTAAGTTATAATAAACTACCATTTTTACAAATAGAAACTCAAAGGTCAATGCTTTGAAGTATAACCAAATCTTTCAAACTATTGAATATGCTACGCAGAAATTTTTTAAAAACATCAGGTATTTTTACGGCCAGTTTATTGGGTTTAAAAGCCATTGCAGGTCCTTTTAAAGTAGGGGAGTTGTCTTATCGAATACCCGAAGATAAAAAAATAGACCCTGAATGGATAAAGTCCTTGTACCAAAGAGGTTTTGCCACCAAATATTTTAAATCAAAAAAAGAACTCCAATATATCGGTATGCCCGTTGGGGGAATCAATACAGGCACGGTCTATCTTGGTGGTGACGGTCGGCTCTGGCTGTGGGATATTTTCAATGCCAATCAAGAAGGGATTGAGCCAATGGAAAAGCCGCCAGGCGATTCTAATTTTTCAACTTTGATTTCCAGAAATGGCTCTGCTTACGTGAAACCTGCACAGGATATACGCCCTTTGGAGCAGGGTTTTGCTTTTAAAATAACATGGGGCGGCAAGACCATTATCAAAAAAATGGAAGCTGCCGATTGGGACGATATTGCCTTTGAAGCTACTTATCCAATGGCCAAAATCCGCTATATGGACAAAGCCCTGCCCGTAGAAATTTCTGCCGAAGTCTATTCTCCTTTCATTGCTCTGGATGAAAAAAATTCGGGCTTACCCGCTACGATTTATACTTTTTCGATTAAAAACAAATCAACGCAACCCGTAACGGTAACGGTTTTAGGTTGGTTAGAAAACAAAGTTTGTCTAAGAACGGCAAAAGAGGGCGACAATAGAGTCAATAAAGTAGTATCATCTGACAATTTAATCGCCGTCGAAGCCAGCTTGAATAACGCAACCGATG
>REAR01000245.1 GCA_004295245.1 Sphingobacteriales bacterium
CAATTAAAAATGGAAGATGGTAACCTTGTGGTGCAAAGCAACGGGGTGCAACCCATAAATGCAAACATCAGTTGTGGCGAAAGTGGCCTAAGCATTCGCATGTTTACGCCGCTGGTAGCATTAAGCAACCAGCAAATAACAATTAACGGCACGGGCAGTTTAACTACCCGGCCAATGGATTTTTTTGACGAAATACTGCCACAGCTTTCTGTTGCTATTAAAAGTAATAATGGTAAACTACCACTGGTGGTGCAAGGTCCGGTAATACCAAAAACAATTTCAATAGATGGTTCTTTAAGCTCACAGTTTTTAACGGGCTTATTGCTGGCGTATGCCGCCAGCGGTGCAAAAGGGGTTGCTATTAAAGTGCATAATCTTAAAAGCAAACCTTATGTAGATCTGACACTGGATGTGATGAAACAGTTTGGCTTGCCGGTACCAGTAAATAATAATTACGAGTCGTTTGATTTTATTGATAGTGTTGCCAACAATACCACCCGCCAATATACAGTAGAAGGCGATTGGAGTGGCGCTGCTTTTTTATTAGTAGCCGGTGCTATTGCAGGGCCAATAACAGTAAAGGGTTTAGATGTGTTTTCAACACAAGCCGATAAAGCTATTTTGCAGGCACTCATGAGCAGCGGTTGCAAACTATCCGTTACGCCAGAAGCTATAGAAGTAGGGCCATTGCCTTTACAACCCTTTCATTTTAATGCCACCGAGTGCCCAGATCTGTTTCCGCCATTAGTAGCACTGGCTGCTTACTGCAATGGCAAAACAGTTATTGAAGGCACCAGCCGTTTAACTCATAAGGAAAGCAACAGGGCTATCACCCTGCAAGACGAATTTGGGAAGCTGGGTGTAAAAATTGATTTGCAGGATGACCTGATGATTGTACACGGCGGCAATGGTTTAACAGGTGCTGTGGTACACTCACGCCACGATCATCGTATAGCCATGGCCTGTGCGGTGGCCGCCTTAAAAGCAAAGGGTGCTACTGTTATAGAAGAAGCTGCAGCTATCAATAAATCGTACCCGGAGTTTTATGAACATCTGAAAACATTAGGAGCGGTTATTAATAGTTAGTGTATTTTACAGTATTGAAATAATAAGAAACTTGTTTCTTTAATTGCAACAGCTATGAACGCATTTGGAAAATTATTCAGGGTGCAAATTTTTGGAGAGTCGCACGGAGAAAGCGTAGGCATTGTAGTGGATGGTTGCCCTGCGGGTTTGCCATTAACTGCTGAAGATATGTTGCCCGACCTGGAACGCCGCAAAGGCGGTAAGCAAAAAGGCCACGACAAGAGGCAGACTATCCTTTTATAAAAAGTGGCGTATTTAATAATACCACCACGGGTTTTCCTATTGCTCTTTTTTTTGAAAACAATAATACCCGCAGCGAAGATTATAATAAACAACGCAGCTTTCCCCGCCCCGGTCATGCAGACTGGGTGGCCCATCAAAAATTTGGTGGTCATGAGGATTATCGTGGCGGCGGTCATTTTAGCGCAAGGTTAACTACG
>REAR01000089.1 GCA_004295245.1 Sphingobacteriales bacterium
GCTGAGCATTTCTGCCAAACGCTCTGGTGTTACTTGTTGCTTGGCATCGCTCCAGGCATTGTCCGGATCAATATGGCTTTCTATCATCAGGCCATCAAAGTCAAGGTCAATGGCTTTTTGAGCGGTCTCTTGTAAAATATCTCTGCGGCCGCAAATATGAGAAGGGTCGTTAATAATCATTAACTCTGGGTTGCGGCGTTTCATTTCAATAGCCAAATGCCACATAGGTGCATTGCGGTATTCAGTATTGCCATAAGAGCTAAAGCCGCGATGTATTAAACCCACTTGCTTAACACCTGCACGGGCCACACGTTCTACCGCACCACTCCACAATTCCAAATCGGGATTAATAGGATTTTTTATTAAAACAGGTACATCCACACCACGTAATGCATCGGCTACTTCTTGTACGCTAAAAGGGTTTACTGTAGTACGGGCACCAATCCACAATACATCAACGTCAAAAGTCAATGCATCTTCTACCTGCTTGGCAGTAGCCACTTCAACGGTAGTAGGTAAGCCGGTAACTGTTTTTGCTTTTTGCAACCAGGGCAATCCTTTGGCACCAATACCTTCAAACATACCGGGTTTGGTACGGGGTTTCCAAATGCCGGCACGCAGCATATCAATTTTTCCGGTAGCCGCTAAGCGCTGAGCGGTAGTTACCAATTGATCTTCCGTTTCGGCACTGCAAGGCCCGCTAATAATAAGCGGTCGCTTTCCCCACGCCGCCTGCACTTTCTCTTTCATGTTTGCTTCAATTGTTTGCATGTTGTATTGTTTGTAAAGTTAATTTTTTTGTTACCAGCAACCGTTCTTTGTTAAGCATCGTTGCGTCGCACCCTTGTGCCACATAATAATAATTGAACAATTTGTTATTTCAATATTCTCCTTATCTTATTAGCATTCTCTATCAGCTCCAGCAAATAATCGGCGTTTTCTTTTTCTAAAGAGGCCTTAAACTTTCTCAACTGGCTGATATGTTCGTTCAGCACATCCAAAATATTCTCCTTGTTCTGCATAAAAATGGGCACCCACATAGCCGGATTACTTTTTGCCAGGCGTACCGTACTTTCAAAGCCACCACCCGCTAATTCAAAAATGGCATCTTCTTCTCTTTCTTTTTCCAATACAGTATTAGCCAGTGCAAAAGAAGTAATATGAGAAATATGACTTACATACGCTGCATGCACATCATGATTAGCTGCATGCATATACACCATATGCATACCCAACTGCCTGTAAATAGTTTCTACCTGCGTCAAAGCATCGGCATCACTTTTTTCTTTTTCGCATATTACGCAGGCGCGGCCGGTAAATGCATTTCTTACCGCAGCTTCCGGGCCACTATACTCTGTACCCCACATAGGGTGTGTGGCAACAAACCTGCCACGCATAGGATGATTATCTAGCGCTTTACATAATACATTTTTAGTTGAACCGGCATCTACCACTACTTGTTTATCTGTTACAAGGCTCATTATCTGCAGCATGGTGGGCACGGTTGTATCAACCGGTATGGCCACATAAATTAAATCGGCTTTCTTAACTGCTTCTTGCAACGGCAATACTTCATCCACTATACCTAACTCTAATGCTTTTGCAGCACTTGCAGCACTACGGGTTACTCCAATAACATGTTGTACCAGTTCGCGGTCTTTTAAACAAAGACTAAACGATCCGCCAATTAAACCTGTACCAACTATTGCAACTGTATTAAACATATATGCTATTGAATCATTTATTCAGATGCGTTTTTATACGCTGTATACTTTCTTCAAATTTTTCTTCGGGGCTGCAGAGACTTACTCTTACAAAGCCATCGCCGGCATTACCAAATATGCCACCGGGTGTTATAAACACGCCGGCATTGTACAACACAGCATCACTTAACTCAAACCCTGTTTTATAGTTGCCGGGGATTTTAGCCCATACAAACATACCGGCCTGATCAGTAGAAAAATCGCAGTGTAACAGCTGCAACAACTCAAATACTTTTTCTCTCCGTTTAAGATAAACGGCATTCACCCCATCGTACCAATCTTTACCAAGGCCTAGTGCTTTAGCCGCTGCTAATTGCAATGGCAAAAACATACCACTATCCATATTACTTTTAAAGCGTAATACCTCTTCTATTCTTTCTTTAGCACCTGCCAATAAACCTACTCTCCAGCCAGCCATATTCTGACTTTTACTTAATGAGTTTAATTCTAACACACAGTCTTTTGCTCCTTCCACACTTAGCAAACTCATAGGGTTATCATTCAAAATAAAACTATAGGGGTTATCATGAATAATAAGAATACTATGTTGCCTACCAAATGCCACTAGTTGGTTAAATAATTCTTTAGTGGGTAATTGCCCTGTAGGCATTTGCGGATAGTTTACAAAAAGCAACTTCACGTCACTTAAATCAGCTGCAGCCAATGCTGTAAAATCAGGTGCATAGTTATTTGCTTCTTTTAAATCATAGTCTACACAAACACCCCCTGCCAGTTTAACAGCACTGCGGTACGTTGGATACCCCGGGTTTGGCACCAGCACTTTATCACCTTCATTTAAATACGTCATGCAGATGTGCATAATACCTTCTTTGCTACCAATAAGCGGCAGTATTTCAGTATCTGCATCCAAGCTTACCTGATACCAGTTTTTATACCAATCACTTATTGCCTTACGCAATACCAGAGAGCCCTTGTAAGACTGGTATGCATGTACATTAGGTTTTGCACTTTCTTCCTGTAATACTTTAATCACCTCTGGGTGTGGTGGTAAATCGGGGCTGCCAATACCTAAATTGATAACGGCTTTTCCCTGTTTATTAAGTTCATCAATTTCTCTTAATTTCTGAGAGAAATAATATTCACCAATTCCTTCCAGTCTTTTTGCCGTTTGCATCTGCTTCTGGTTAACTGTTTACTATTTTAATTTGCCACTTTTGTAAATGCCATATACTTTTATTTCAACCGTTAATGGGGTAATTAACTGCATTACCTGTTGAAACTGGTTGATTGTTTCAAATTCCATATCAACATGAAAACTGTATTTAAAATCGCTGCCCGGAATAGGAAAGCTTTGCAATTTGCTGAGGTTAATACCACCATCTGCAATTTTAGTAAGTACTCTGGCCAAACTTCCTTTTGAATGATCGGTTACAAAATTTACAGAAGCTTTATCCGCCGCTTTTACAGGCACTACAGTTTCTTCTCTTTCCAATATCAGAAAGCGGGTGTAATTATTCTTCATGGTTTGTATAGAAGGGGCAATTACATCTAACTTATAAAGTTCTGCTGCCAGTTTGCTGGCAATGGCTGCAATGTGTTTGCTTTTGTGCTGGTGAATATGGCGTGCACTTAACGCAGTATCTTCTGTTTCTACCAGCTTCCATTTATACTTATCCAAAAAATCATAGCATTGCTGTAAAGCCATGGTGTGAGAATGTACCTCCCGGATGTCTTGCAGTTGCACCCCAGGATTTACCAGCAAGTTTTGTTTTATCTGCAAGTACACTTCGCCAGCTATTTTTAGGTTACTTTTTTTAAGCAGGTTATAGTTGGGTAAAATGCTGCCGGCAATAGAATTTTCTATGGCCATTACTGCACCATTGCTTTCTTTTTTATTGGAGCCAATTTTTATTACGTCTCTGAAAGTAGCACAAGGTATTACTTCCACCTCTTTACCATGAAACTGCCGGGCAGCCTCCTGGTGAAAACTTCCTTCATAGCCTTGTATGGTTACTTTCTTTGCCATATTTTAAAAAGCAGAATCCCGACCTTTTGGCCGGGATTCTTATGTTGATTGTTTTATAAAATTATTTGTTCAACAAAAGCAGTCCCGGCTTCATTGTAAAAAAGAAGTAATAAAAATAAAAAAAACCGTATGCTCTTGCTTTGGTCATGTTTCAAAAATAAAGACTAATTAGTTCTGTACAAAAAATATTTTTATGCTAATGTGCTGAAATGCGCTACCAGCAAGGTTTAGCTAACGTTTGTTACAGCAGACGTTTGCTTATTTGCTCATCTAGTTTTTTAAAGAGGTGAAAGGGTCTGTAAATACGCCAATCGTCTGTTTGCATTAACTCAAGGTAGCGGTTCAGGCGGGCTTTTATAAAATCGTGCTGGGTTTGTTGTGGCATATTTAAAACCACCACCCATCCGTTTTCATCACTTACTTCTTCATACCATTCTTCGTAATAATCTTTTCCATCACTATGAAAATTTAAAACGTTTTCTGCTATGAGTATGAATTTATTGATGCCCAGAGCGTAAAATTTATCGGTTACTTCCCGCTTCAGTTCCATAATATCGTTTTCTATGGCATCATTCCACTCGCCAATCATTTCAATTATCATGTAGTGCTCTTCGTAATCGGCCAGTAACACTTTTATGTAAAGGGTGCGGCTGCCAAAATCATCCCATTGCGGATGTATGTAATAATTGTAAATGGTTTGAGAAAATTCAAACTCGCTGTACTCACGTCCGTAAAAAGGAGAACGCTCATCTTCTTCGCTAATATAAATATGCCGCCAATTGTAAAATGGTTCTATATCCTGCATAAAACAATTAAAAAATTACCGCAGTTTGTAGCTTTTGGCAATTAGAAAAAAGGTTGCATGCCCATGTACTGATGAAGCTCCGCTTTGCGGGATGAAGTACAATTGCTACTTGTTGATAGTAGCGTTACAGCTAACATGTGCGACGCAACGGCTGCTCAATAGCATTACCCCTGCTGGTTACAAAAATAAAAAAAGGTTGCAAGCAAGTTACAACCTTAGCCCTGCGACGGCCAAATATTTTTTATTGTTTATTGAATCATAATTTTATCGGTATATGCATTTTTTCCGGCTGCGTTTATTATTTTAACCAAGTATAGCCCTTTGGCTAAAGTTGCGGGTACTGCTACTTCTATTAACTGTTTATTGGTGGTAACATTAATTTGTTTATTTAGTAATTGCCTGCCGCCAAGGTCTGTTACCTGCACCTGATAATTACCGGTCTCGCGGTTATCAAAACTTACTCTGAACAAGCCTTCTGTTACGGGGTTTGGATAAACGACAATGCGTTGCAATGTTTCTTTTGTTACTGGTTGCTGTACGGGTATTTGATTGGGCTGCTGAAAGGCAAAATAGCTACTGGCAAGGTCTGATGCGCTGGCGCCATTGCTGTGTTTTTGTGCTTTCCAGTTTTGCATATCTACTTTATAATAACCTTCTGTTGAATTGGCACTGCAAACAATTAATTCTCCCTGTGTATTAATGGCGGCACCATTGGTAGTGTAATTAGCAGGCAGCCCTGTTATGTTAGCGAGGTAATAAGCTTTACGATCTATTACTGTAACCTTAAATACAGATTGATATGCTGTAATAATATACAAATCTCCATTGGCAGCAGCAATCATATCGCCGCCCCAACTACTGCAACGATTGTGTATTGAAATTTGTGTTTGAGCGCCGGCATCTTGCAAAGCCCCAAAATCTGTTATAGTTGTTTTTTTACCAGTAGTAAATTGAAATAAGTGATTGCCATCGTTGGTTAATGCGTACCCATTACCATCGGGCGCCATCGTCATTCGGGTAATATGATTTGCATCGTTTTGCATGTGTTGATCTGTAAAACCGGGCAAGGGCTGGGTATAAACTTTTAAGGTAGTGTTATTATCATCCATATCTACCCAGCGTATTACAGGCAGGTACATAGGTGCTATAAAAAGTTTGTTATGCCTTGCATCAAAAGCAGCGGCAGCCATTAAACCAGTATTGCCTGTGGTTGTTACCGGTGCCTCTATTTTGGTTTTAGAAGTTCCATCATATAACAAAAAAGAAGTTTTAGAACGTTCAAACAAGGGGCGGATTATTTTTCCGGTGCTAACATCTACTTCATTCAGGTTCATCCATAACCGTTGCTGGCTATCGGCAGTAATAGCAAATGTTTTTCCTTGCTTTTGTGCAGTAGCAGCAGCAAACAACAATAATGCGACAGGTAAAATTTTGTATTTCATAAACAACGTTTTTTGGCTATTAATAAGGCACTAGTAAGTTACCGTTTTTGCGGCTTACCAGCAATTAAAACCCACACATGAAAACTTTTTTGAAAGAAGATTTTACCGGGAGATTAAGAATGCATCTACTGCTTTTTTTACACTGCCGTATTGCAGTAATAGTGTTTTAGCTTTTTCATAATCGGTGAGCGACAACCGCTCCATAATCATGCGGGTGCCCCGATCTACCAGCTTGTCATTGGTAAGTTGCATGTTTACCATTTTGTTATCTTCTACACGGCCAATTTGTATCATAACAGCTGTAGAAATCATATTCAGCACCAACTTTTGTGCAGTGCCACTTTTCATACGGGTGCTGCCGGTTACAAACTCGGGCCCCACTACTACTTCTACCGGATATTCTGCTGCGGCAGCCAACGGACTACCGGCATTACAGGTTATACAACCAGTAACAATGCCTCTTTTTCTGCATTCATCTAAGGCGCCAATTACGTAGGGGGTACTGCCACTGGCGGCAATGCCTATTACCACGTCATTTTCATCTATATGATGTTCTGATAAATCTTCCCATCCTTGCGCTGTACTATCTTCTGCTTTTTCCACTGCTTTTTGAATGGCCTGTTCTCCACCAGCAATTAAACCAATTACCAGCCCATATGGCATGCCATAAGTAGGTGGTATTTCGCTGGCATCTAAAATACCCAAGCGGCCACTGGTGCCTGCACCCATGTAAAACAAACGGCCACCTGCCAGCATTTTATCAATAATAATTGTTACCAACTTTTCTATTTGAGGAATAGCCTTTTCTACGGCCAGAGGAACCGTCTTATCTTCAGCATTAATGTTATGCAAAATCGCCTCCACACTCATCTTATCCAGGTGCCGGTAATTACTTGTTTGCTCGGTAACTTTCTCAAATGACATAGAATCGTTTTAGCAATGATAATCTATTAACCCCTCCATGGGATTTTTTAATATTCGGCCCATTTCAAATTCATAGCCATTACAAAGTTCTGTAATTACGTCTCTAAACCCCCAGGCTACGCTGCCCACAAAATTGATTGGATATTTCCAGCTCTCAGAATATTTACACAAATGAGTAAAGAAAAAATCATTCAACCCGTCTTCAATAATATTTTCAACCATGTAATGTCCACGATTTTCTGCTAAAAACAACGAGTAGGTAGCCAGATACCGGTTTGCCAATGGTTTGCGATATACGTTTTCTAAAATATCAACGGTATCCGTCTTGTATTGGTCGTTAAACTTATAGCGCAGGTCTTCATCAAACGTGCCATATAAATAATACTGAATTACTTTTTTCCCTAAGTATGCGCCACTACCCTCATCGCCCAGTACATAACCCAGCCCCGGGCTATTCTTCACAATTTTTTTTCCATTATAAAAGCAAGAATTACTACCCGTACCCAAAATACAGGCTATCCCCTTTTTGTGGCCACACAATGCACGTGCCGCAGCCGTTAAATCACTTTCAACGGCCACCACGGCACCTGCAAATATTTTTTTTAATGCCCCCTTTATCATTTTTACATTGGCGGGGTTACCACAACCTGTACCATAATAGTACACTGCATCAATAGCATATTTTTTTATTGAAGGCAATAGCTCTTTCAATACAATGGTCTGCACCCCTTCACTGTCTAAAAAATAGGGGCTGATACCCTGTGTAAATACAATTTTTTTGCGCCCATTATTAATAAGGCACCACTCACATTTTGTTGCACCGCTATCGGCTATCAGTATGGCCATAAAAACTAGTTGCAACGAAGTTAATATTCCATTTTCAAATTAACAGCAGTAAATATTACTACAGCTGTTAACCCTTCAATGTACATATGCAATTATAGGGTAACCAGCAGCAACACCTACAGCAACATCGTTGCTACGCTCAGTTCATCGGCAAAGCGCTGTTTATGCATATAAAAATTGTACAACCTGCCCGTATCAACTACTTTTGCGAAAAGTAATTTATCAGGTTTTAAAATTGGTTTTAGTATGACAGGTAAAAAATTCAATAGTTGGCTTCCCTTGTTATTTGCTATTGTAATGGTGGTAGGTATGGTACTGGGTTTTAAACTACGACAAAAAACCAGCCGGCCAGGCTCTATTTTCAGTACACAAAGCAACTCATCGCTACAAGAAATTTTAGATCTGGTACAATTAAAATATGTGGATACTGTGAAAGTAGACAGTATAACTGACAGTGCCATTAATGAAATGCTTACCCAACTAGATCCTCACTCTGTTTACATACCAGCCATTACTTTACAAGATGTAAATGAAGACCTGCAAGGAAATTTTCAAGGTATTGGTGTTGAGTTTAATATTTTTAATGATACTGTTCACGTAATCTCTGTTATGGAAAATGGCCCCAGCCATAAAGCAGGCTTGCAGGTTGGCGACCGGTTTTTACAAGTAAACGACTCTGGCGTTGCTGGCAACAATATTACCAGTCTTCGCATAAAAAAACTTTTACGAGGCCCCGGCAATAGCACCGTTGCTATTCAAGTGCTTCGAGACAATGAAAAAAAGCAGTTCAACATTCAACGCGGTATTATTCCAATACCCTCTGTAGATGCTGCTTATATGGCAAATAAAACTACCGGCTTTATACACATTAATAAGTTTTCTGAGAACACGTATGAAGAGTTTATGAAAAGCCTGGAATTGTTGCAGCAAAAAGGAATGACGCAGTTAATAGTAGATCTGAGAGATAATGGAGGAGGTATTTTACAAGAAGCAGTAGACATTGCTGATGAATTTTTAGATGCTAATAAACTAATTGTTTACACAGAAGGTACGCATCAAAAGCGGCAAGATTATCGCTGCAAACGCGATGGTCTTTTTGAAACCGGCAAACTGGTATTGCTTATTGATGAAGGCAGTGCTTCTGCCAGTGAAGTTTTAGCCGGTGCATTGCAAGATTGGGACAGAGCTACCATAATTGGCCGCAGAAGTTTTGGAAAAGGACTTGTGCAAGAACAATATGACTTAAGCAATGGCGCTGCTTTGCGCCTTACGGTTTCAAGATATTACACCCCATTAGGAAGAAGCATTCAAAAACCCTATGCTAAAGGTGAAGGTAAAGATGTGTATAGAAATGAAATTGCAGACCGCTATCACAATGGTTCAATGGCGGTGGCAGACAGTAATCATATTACCAATGGCAAAGTATTTAAAACACAAAAAGGCAACATTGTTTACGGAGGTGGTGGTATTATGCCAGATATGTTTGTGCCTGCCGACACCAGCCTGCTGACACCACTGATAAGCAAACTATATATGCATAATACTATCAGCAACTATGCATACCGATATTATATACAAAATAAAAAAGCAATCAGTAACCAGCAAAATGCTAGTACCTTTTTTGCCACTGTAACAGCGCAACCAGATTTCTGGAATGGCTTTGTACAATTTGCAGCAACAGATAGTGTAAATGCAAGTGCTTTTACAAATAAAGACAAAGCTTTTGTAAGCCAACGGCTGACCGCTTTAATTGCACGGCAGCAATGGCGGAACAACGGTTTTTATGAAGTACTGAATAATAACGATCCCACAGTATTAAAGGCTCTTGATGCGTTGAGAAAATAAAACCTTTATTTCCATGCTTTCTGTAATTGCTTTGCCTCTTCTTTAATAGGTACATCATCCTGTATCTTAACTGGCATTGCCAATAAAGTTGTTAATAGCTGGTGGGCTTTCGCTTTTTCATTATTCTTATAATAAGCTTTTGCCAGCTCAAGGTAGTTTAATAAAAAATCGGGGGCTATTTTTTTGCTTTTTTCATAAAACCGTATAGACTCTTTAAAACTTGCAGCGGGTAACCCTCCATAAAATACTTTTGCTGCTGAGCGTTCAAAACCACTCAGGTTACTTACTTCATAGTGCCATTTACCAAGCACATGGTAGGGCTTAAAATTGCTGCTATCGTAAAGAACCGCTAACTCAGCATATTTTTTTATATCATTAACGGCTGTAATTTTTTCTTTCCCACCCACAACAAGGGCCATCCGCCCCATTGCAACTGCCATTGCAAAATTTGCTTCCGCATTTTTGGGCTCAACTTTTATTGCAGTTTGGGCATAAATTTTTGCTGCTTTAAAGTAATCTATCTTAGTTTCCTTGGTAAGCTGTCTATTGCCAATAGAACTACACAACTCACTGCATTTATACAATGCCCTTATATGAGCAGGCTTAATTTTAATTATTTCTTTGTATTTGATAAATGCAGCTTCCTGGTTGGCAGGCTCCAGGCGTTCCGCCTCTTTTAATAAAATAGCTATATCCGGTTGTGCAAAACCCGGAGCTATTAATAACAATAAGCAACAAAGAATAAGGAGTTTACATTTCACTAATCATCAAATTTCTTGTGCAAAGTCACCCCCACTTTTCCATTAAAATCTTCAATGGGCGGTTGTAATTTAAAAATAGTAATAATAACCTCTTTTGCAAAAGAATATTCGTGTCTTATTTTTCTGATGATACTTTCAGCCACCTCTTCCAGCAAAGGTGTGGGTGCGGCCATTCTTTTTTTTACAATTTTATATAATTCTACGTAGTCTATAACATTTTTAATGTCGGTGAATTTGATTTTCTTTTCCTCATATTTCACCTGTAAATGCACTTCGTATTCGCTGCCATTAATTTTTTCTTCCTCATAAATGCCATGAAAAGCCTGAAAACGCAAATCCGCCAATTGTACTGTTAGCATAAAAAATAAATTCGGGTTAAAGAAACCCGAATTTATTGAGAATAGGCAGAACCCAATATTAAATTTTAGCTATTAGCTTACATTACACCTTTTGCCGACAAATAGCGTTCGGCATCCAGCGCAGCCATACAACCACTACCAGCTGCTGTTACTGCCTGGCGATAAATTTTATCCTGTACATCTCCCGCCGCAAAAACCCCTTCAATATTTGTTTTAGCAGAACCCGGTATCGTTTTAATATAGCCCGCCTCATCCATTTGCAGCCACTCTTTAAAAATATCGGAGTTGGGCTGGTGGCCAATAGCTACAAAAAAACCACTTACAGGTACTTCTGTTTTTTCACCGGTAACCACATTTTTAATGCGTACTTTTTCAACTTTGTTGTCACCAATTACTTCGTCTGTTTCGCTGTTCCAATAAATTTTTATATTAGTCGTATTCTTAACCCTATCCTGCATAACCTTTGAAGCTTTCATTCCATCTTCTCCTTTTCTTACAATCATATGTACGGTGGTGCAAAGCTTAGAAAGATACACGGCTTCTTCGCAAGCAGTATCGCCGGCGCCTACAATGGCCACCTCTTTGTTTCTGAAAAAGAAACCATCACAAACGGCACAAGCGCTTACACCAAACCCATTTAATCTTTGTTCACTTTCTAAACCCAACCATTTAGCAGAAGCACCCGTTGCAATAATTACCGCATCCGCTTCTATAATCTTTTCTTCATCAATTGTAACGCTAAAGGGTTGTTTACTAAAATCTACTTCTGTAGCTAACCCAAAACGGATATCTGCCCCCATGCGCACCGCCTGCTTTTCAAAATGCACCATCATTTCTGGCCCCTGAATACCATCTGCATAACCGGGATAATTCTCAACTTCCGTGGTAATGGTTAACTGCCCCCCGGGTTGTATGCCCTGGTATAAAACCGGATGCATATTTGCACGGGCAGCATAAATTGCTGCGGTATATCCTGCAGGGCCCGAACCTATAATTAAACAATGTACTTTTTCTGTAGTAGCCATAGCTTTCTTAATAAATTTAAAGTTGACAAAAATAACTGTTACACAAATACCATTGTGTAAGATAAATTACATGTGCATAAACAGGCTTGCAATGTTTATTTTGGCACCACCAGGGTTTTGTATTGAACGGCATAACCGCCAAAATACCCCAGCGCCCCTTTTACATTACTCAGTACTTTGGTTGGAGAAGAAAATGGATTGCCAATACTGGCATAGCTATATTCCATAGTGCGCCAAAAGTCATAAGTGGCTTTATCAATATTGCAGAATTTAACGGTTATAGTATCGCCTTTCTCAAAAAACGAAAAATTGTCGCGGTCAATTTCTTCATTCCGGTCGGCCCCTCTTTCTACATCTATAGAATAAGTTTTTCCGTCAATTATCTGGTCATCAAAAACAGAATTAAGCCCCGGAAAAAAAGGATCCCGGTTTGCTTTTGTATAATAGCGAATATAATTACCAAAACCGGGTGGATCTGTTACTTTGGCCGCAAGTATCACCTTATTAGTATCCGGATTATTAGGGGCAGGTCTCCACCAAACTGAATCTATTTTTTTTACTAAAGCTGGTATAGTTGTAGTACCAGTAATAGTTTGCCCGTTAACCGTTATTGCTAACTCATATTTTTTAGTAAACTCGCCTACAAAAGCTGTGGCAAGATTAGCCGAATCAATACTATAATAGTAAATTTTTGCGCCTCCCGTGGTAGTTAAAGAATACTCTTTTAAGGTATGTGTTTTGGTGCCGTTGTTAACCGTAACTATGGCATTTCTTATAAATGAATTGGCCAGTAGTTCTGGCGTAATCTTTCCAAAATAATCATAGCTATTGCTAAGTAATACAATGGGTGGCTGCCCATCTTCAATGGTAGCTTCTACCACTATTGCAGGGGTTGTTTTTTCTACATTAAAACTAACGGCTTTTTCGCATGCCAAAAAAACGGTAACAATTAATACCAGAATAAGATAACGGTTCATGCTGCAAAGTTAATTGTTAGCATATAACAATGAACCAACCCCAATTGTTAAAACCGCTTTTTTTATATACGGCGAGGCTTGAAGCATTGCAGCTAACAGGTGCGACGCAACGATGCTGCCCATAGCGATGCGGCTGGTGACAAAAAAAAGCCCCGGAAAATTTCCGGGGCTTTTATATAATATGCTTGTTACAAATTAACCTAAATAAGACTTTAAGGCGCTGCTGTAACGGGCTTTTTGTAAACGCTTGATGGCTCTTTCTTTGATCTGGCGGATACGCTCTTTAGTAAGATCGTATTTCTGACCAATTTGCTCAATGGTAACACCATTTTCTCCATCCAACCCAAAGTAGGCATTCACAATCTCAGCTTCACGCGGAGATAATGATTTTAAAACGCGGCGGATTTCGTTGCGCAATGAATCTTTCATCACATCATCATCTGTATCATCACTGCCTTCTAATAAATCGCCCATGGCAACATCTTCTGCTTCGTGCACCGGAGCGTCTAATGAAGTATGGCGGGTATTGCTTTGGAAAATATTATTGATTTCCGTTTCACTCATTTCCAAAATATCTGCCAGCTCTTCGGTAGAGGGCTCACGTTCATGCTCCTGCTCAAAAGCCATATAAGCTTTATTGGCTTTGTTGTAGGTGCCTATTTTGTTTTGTGGCAAACGCACCAAACGGCCTTGTTCTGCTAAAGCCTGTAAAATGCTCTGACGAATCCACCAAACGGCGTAAGAAATGAATTTAAACCCTTTCGTTTCATCAAAACGCTGGGCAGCTTTAATTAAACCAAGGTTACCTTCATTAATAAGGTCGCTTAAGCTTAAACCCTGGTGTTGGTATTGTTTTGCAACCGATACCACAAAACGAAGGTTGGCCTGTACTAATTTATCTAATGCACGCTGGTCTCCCATCTTAATACGCTGGGCAAGTATGGTCTCCTCTTCAGGAGTGATCATAGAAATTTTAGAAATTTCTTGTAAATACTTTTCAACTGCCTGCGAATCCCGGTTGGTGATCTGTGTAGCGATTTTGAGCTGTCTCATATCTTATCTTGAGTTAATGAATAATCCTGCCGTTAAATAAAAGTGTTTAGCGGGGTACGGGATCAACAGTTGTAAGACAAGGAATGTTCGGGGGAAGTTGCAGCTTTATAAGCTATTGAGTAGTTAAACCTCAGGTTATCCGTCCAGAACTGCAACAAATGTAATCTGCAATTTTCATAACTCATAGTGTTTATAAAAAAAACTAAGCGCAAACTATTGCAGCAGGCCCTTACAAAAGTGAGTATATACCGCATAAAGCGTAATGGCAAGTAAGGTGTAACCAGCTACAGTGCTATGTTTGGGCAGCCGTTGCGTCGCACACTTGTGCCATTAATACGCTATTGGGCAAAAGGTAACGGGGTTAAAAAAAAATCTTAGCCCCAGTAAAAAAACTTGAGGGAAGTCAAAAAAAAGGAACAAAAATGCCCGCATTAAAGAATGTCTGCAACAGGCTAAAGCAGTTTTGTTACTTAAGCCACCTTGCTTAAACGGTGGTATTGCGTAATTTTTGCATGTAATTCTTCTGGCCTGAAGGGTTTATGAATAAAGTCCAGAAAGCCTTTTTGCATCAGGTCATCCACCATATTATCATAAACAGCAGCGGTAAAAGCCAACACAATAGCCTGAGGTTGTATCTTTTTAATGGTAACTAAAGCAGTGGCCCCATCCATTTCAGGCATTTCCAAATCAAGCAATACAAGGTCAAAATTGCCTTCTTTAAATTTCTGTACAGCCTCCAGTCCGTTCTTGGCTTCAGTAAGCTCAACACCCCATTTTAATAAAAAACGTCGGGCTACCGATAGGTTAACCGGGTTGTCTTCTGCTATTAAAATACGTACACCCGTTAAGCTACCCGGCTGCGTGGCTTTATGTTCAGTAATGTATTCTTTACGGTTTTCATTAATGGGCATTTCAACAGTAAACTGAAAAGCGCTGCCTTTGCCTTCCTGGCTTTCTAAGCGTAGCTCAGAGCCAAAAATATTGATGAGTTTTTTGGTAATAGTTAAACCAAGGCCAGTGCCACCATATTTACGGGTAGTATTAATATCAGCTTGTGTAAAGCTTTCAAATATTTCTTTATGCTTTGCCGGTGCAATGCCAATGCCCGTATCTTTTACCAAAAAATGCACGGTTGATTTGCTGCTGGTTGAAAACAATTTACTTACAGAAAAAGTAATGCTGCCACTATGTGTAAACTTAATGGCATTAGACAACAGGTTACTTAAAATTTGGTTTAAACGTGTTTCATCAGAAAGGTATTCAGTATCCAAGCGGTCATCAATTTCTGTAATAAACCGCAGCCCCTTTTCTGATACTGAGCGGCTGAACTGTGCAATTACTTTCTGCGCAAACTCTTTAATATTTACGGGTGCTGCCGCCAGTTCCAGCTTACCCGCTTCAATTTTATTAAAATCCAGAATATCATTTATCAGCACCATCATGTGTTCAGAAGAATACTTCAATACATCCAAATGAGGTTTTTGCGTTTGTAAAAAATCTTCCTGTAACAATAAATTTGTTGAGCCAATAATTCCATTTAGGGGTGTTCTTAACTCGTGGCTCATATTACTTAAAAACCGTGCCTTCACATGCGCAGCCACTTCTGCTCTTTCCTTGGCTTTCATTAATTCAAATTCGGCCATCTTAATTTCAGAAATATCAAGAACACTGATTTTTAAATACTGCATTTCTTTGTTTACAAATGGCACTATACTTACATAACTATACAACACTTTGTTGCTAGAACTGATGAATGACATCTCTCCCTGCCAATTCTCTAACCCTTCATTAAACCTATTTACTAAGTCGCTAAACGATTTCCGGCTACTTTCATGTAGCCATGTTTCGATACTGGTATTTGCAATATACCTGAGCTCAGCCTGCATAACCATTTCTTGTGCCCGTTGATTGCAGTTGGTTATTTTATGGTTTGCCCGGTCCACAATAAATACGCCATCTAAAGAAGTATTATAAATCGTATCTACAAACTTCTTTTCCTGAAGTATTGCCACTTCATTGTCTCTGTTTACACGAATGATGGCATAAGAAAAGAAGATGGTTAATACCAACGATAAAGAAAGGTTAGTGGTAAAAAGACGTTCATAAATATGATCGGTCATTATTTGCACATCATTGGTATTAGGGCTTATTTTAAGGCAAATAAAAGAGGAGAAAATTGTAATAAGATAAACTACCAGAAACTCAGTAAAATCTTTTCGGATGTTTACAATAAATGTAAGAATGAGAAAGTATGGAAAATACAGCAAGTACTCAGAAGCCCGCAAACCTTCTACATAGCTCATAACAATGATGTAAAGATTTACATTCACCACAGAAATTATACGGGCAGCCTCTACTTTCTTTTTTGTATTAAAATAATAGGCCATCCAAAAAATATAGCCAGAAGTAAAACTGATTAAAGCACTGATGTAGAGTTTTAAGGAAAAATAAGAAGTTACAGATAACAGGTTAATCATAGAGGCCAGCAGCACAAACTGGCTGAAGCGAATCATCTTCTTTTTCTTCTCTTCACTAACCGTATCATCTATACCTGAGTAGATAATATACTGGTAAAAAGACCAGAATTCATGTAATATTTTCTCCTTCATAGAGTTATTGGATTGTCGGAAATTGGATGCATTGGCATCAATTTTTCACTTAAACGTAAAAAGTCAAGCTCTATTCTATGAACGAGGAACTTTCTAATCAAGAATTTAATTTCAGCCCTATATTCGATAGCGCTTTTTTGTACGAGATGTACGAAAATGACTACCAGTATGTTGAAGAAATTTTTAGTACCACCAACGAAGGATTTCAGGCTGATTTTGAAGCAATAAAAAAAGCCTTTGATCAACAGGATTTAGCAACTTTAAAAAAAGCCGTACACAAAATGAAACCCGCCATGGGATTTGTGGGTTTATTAGCGCTACAGGAGCAATGTCAGAATTTTGAACAAGAATGTGCTGCAAAACAAGAGTTTAAAGAAATAATTATCAATTATCATACGTTATTAGTAGGGTTAACAACAGCAAATGAAAAAATTGCTGAAGAAATTACCCGGCTTCATTCATTCAATAACCTATAAAGAACCTGGTTCTATGACCTGTGTAATAGTTGAAGATTTGCAAGTAGCGGCCGATTATTTGGCTCGTTGCT
Organism: Sphingobacteriales bacterium; assembly: GCA_004295245.1. Taxonomy (GTDB): domain Bacteria; phylum Bacteroidota; class Bacteroidia; order Chitinophagales; family Chitinophagaceae; genus JACMLD01. The sequence goes on from REAR01000089.1 coordinate 16,944, forward strand.
GCGAAAAAAGCGGCGAACTGGAAGTGAAAGGGCATTTCACCAATGTGCAGGAAGCCTTACCTTACCTGAACCAGGTTACTATTGATTTATTGTTTCTTGATGTAGAAATGCCAGGCGCCAGTGGTTTTGAACTATTAGACCAATTAGCCTACCATCCCAAAGTAATATTAACCACCTCTAAAACTGAATACGCTTACAACGCTTTTGAATACAAAGTAACCGACTTTCTAAAAAAGCCATTTACTTATCAGCGCTTTCAGGAAGCCCTACAAAAAGTAAAAGCTGCACAGCCAGAAATTACAGAAGGCAATACAGAAGACGATCATATTTTTATTAAAACAGATGGCAAACTGGTACGCCTTCAAAATAATGATATTTTATATATAGAAAGCATGGGCGATTATGTGAAGTTTATAACTGCAGAAAAAAAATACATCACCCACAACACCATGAAAAAGCTGGAGGAAAAAATAAGTAAAGATCACTTTCTTAAAGTACACCGCTCATACATTGTCAATATTAATAAAATAGCCGACATAAGAGAGAATATGCTATTTATTAAAGGCGTTGAAATACCCATCAGTAAAGCCCATAAGGCAGAAGTTCTCAAAAGGTTAAATATTGTGTAGCTATTTTATCGAAGATTTTTGGTCAAAAATCTAAGAAACTATTCTCCAAATCGAAAAAATTATGCGGCCCAGTAAATATTGTCAACATTTGTATCAGCAAGTCACAATATCCACTGAAGCCACAAAATCCACCTCTTCAGAATAACCGCAAACCAAATCTTAATCCTATTAAAAAGCAGACCCTTTTAACTATTGGTAACATTGTTCTGAAAAAAGAATCATTATCCATTGAAAAAACAACGATCCGCTTCCTTGAAGAAAAACCCGGAAATCATTAAACCGAAATGTCAGTACTTATTGAAGATTAATTACTAAAAGCTCGTCCCGAAAATTTTTAAAATAGCTGTTCTAACCAGAACAGCTATTTTGCTATATAACAAACCCGGCAGTAGTCTCTTACTGCCGGGTTAAAAAAAGCCTATTGGCTTACCTTATATTAACCGTCCCTGATTATTAGTTTTTTGCCACATCAAACTTTCTGAAAATAGAACGTACACTATTTTGTATTTCCTTGTTGGTAATATGGCGGCTGTTTACTTCTTCTGTCGTCCATCCCTGCCATACGGTTCTATCTGTTTTTGCATCAATCATTGTAATGGTAATAGTACCCTGTTTCACTGGTCGTTCACTATTCTCATACCCCACAAATTGAGAGGGGTAATAAATCGTAGTCCATCTTCGTGTGTATGGGTTATATACTAACCTGTTTATCGGTTGGCTGTAAACAGCATCCCGGTTTTGTTTTACTGTCTTTTCAATCATTAAATCATAATTCAGTAACACATCGGGGTTGTTTTTCACTTGCCGCCAGCCTTCTTTTTCTAATTCTTTTGTTACCGCATCCATCACCTGTCTTTCAACAAGATCATTGTTGCTTTTTGTATTCTTTACATCCAGCCAGGCAAAATTTTTATAACCGGAAAAGTCAGCATTCTTATCTTTTTCTATGTGAGTGGCGGTATTACAACTGCTTAGTATAATAAAAGCAGCACTTAGTAAACCCAGCCATTTTGTTGTTACCCTTTTCATATTTCTCGTTTTAAAGTTTACTAAACCTCTATTGTATATTAAACGAGATTTTTACCCTAGGGCTTACTAATACTATGTGAAAGTTTATCTAACAAAATGTGAAGAACTGTTGAAACCGGCATCTCTTCACTATTCAGTCCCGAAGCTTTGGGATTGTGTCACTCACTTGTACAGTAACGCAACATTCAGCCTGTTAAAAACTACTGATTACACAAGTACAGACGTAAAAAAACCTGCTTACGCAGGCTTTCAATATTCACTATCATTAATTTATATCAAGCTAACCCAACTTCATAATGTTGTTCTGGTATTTCAACATCAGCAAACCCCTTATTAATAAGGCGTTGTTTAAACTGCTGCTGCACTTCATATTCACCGTGTACTAAAAATAGTTTCTTAACTTTCTTTTCATCCTGGCAACTCAACCATTGGCTTAAATCCTCATAATCTCCATGTGCACTCATACTTCTAATAGATCCTACTGTTGCGTGTACTTCGTGCAGCACTCCAAAAATCTTTACTTCTTTAGCCCCACGCATTAAACGGCCACCTAATGAATTGGGTTCACAATAACCTGTCATTAATATAGTATTGCGGCTGTTTTCAATATTGTTGCTTATATGGTGCTTCACACGGCCCGCATCTGCCATACCACTGGCAGAAATAATTACACAGGGTTCATTTCTAAAATTCAGCATCTTTGACTGATCAACTGTTTTCACATATTTCAATCCACTAAATCCAAAAGGATCATCATCACTCTCTAACACTTTTTGTATGGTCTTATTAAAATACTTAGGATATTTTTTTACCACCTCAGTAGCTTCCACACTCAACGGACTATCTACAAAATATTCTACTTCCGGCAGTCGTCTTTCTAACTCTAACTGATTTAGTGCATATAGTAACTCTTGTGTTCTGCCCACACTAAATGCCGGCACAATTAACTTTCCTTTCTTTTGCACACAGGCCTTTTCTATCCATTGCAATAATAAATCCGGGGTGGTTACATTCATTTCATGCAGGCTGTTACCATAGGTAGATTCCATAATTATATAATCTGCCTGGTCAAACTCTTCCGGAGATTTTAAAATAACATCGCGGTACCTTCCCACATCTCCGCTAAATGTAAGCCTTGTAGTTTTGTCCTGCTCTTTAATACGCAGGTGCACTACGGCACTGCCAATTATATGACCGGCATCTGTAAACTTCACTTCAACAAATTCGTCAACAGCAAACCAACTACCATATTCTACTGCATTAAAATGCCCTGCTGCAGCTTTTGCATCTTCTGCGGTGTATAAAGCTTTCAAATAAGGCAGGCCTTCTGCCACGCGGCGTTTATTTACATATTTTATATCGTCTTCCTGTATTTCAGCAGAATCTTCCAGTAAGATTGTGGCCAACTCTTTAGTAGCTGGTGTACAATAAATTTTACCGCCAAAGCCATCTTTTACCAGCTTGGGTATTAAACCACTATGGTCAATATGTGCATGACTTAATATCATTACATCCACTTCTTTGGGATCAAAACCCCATTGACGGTTTAATGCATCTGTTTCTTTGCCCATACCCTGAAACATGCCGCAGTCTAACAGATATTTACGGTTATTTTTTAATGTTAATAGATGCTTGCTTCCGGTTACCGTTCTTGCTGCACCATGAAATGCTATTTTCATATAGAAGTCATTTTATTTTTTTATTACGCTGCTTTTGCTTTAAACGACCAGGTGATTTCAAATGCCGCCACTTTTTCACCGGCCTTATTATAACCTGCTGAATGGGCTATAACAGTTTGCCCTTCTTTAGTATTAATTGCTTTTTCTACGGCTGCTTTAAATGCTGGCCCATCCTGACAAATAAATGTAGTTATACCTGTAGCTTTTTTAAAGTAAGACGAGTTTACTTGTACTACCAGCATTGATATACCTGGCTTGCTTTTATAAATACATGCAAGCGCTAATGCCCCTGTGCTTAATTCTGCGGCCATACTAAGGCTTGCAAAATAGGTAGATTTAAAGGGGTTTTGAGTAAGCCATTTAAAAGGCACGGTTACATGGCATTCATTTTCTGTTACCTGCTTTATTCTTATACCAGAAAAAAAAGCAGCGGGTAATTTCATAAACAGAAACATCCTGAACTTAACAGGATGTTTTAAAATTTTGATGAATTGCTGTGTTTGACTATTCATATTAGTTTTTATAGCTTGCTTTTGCACTGCTGTTGAAGGGTGCGACGCAACAATGCGCAATAGTAGTACTGCTGCCGGTTACCTACTTATTTATTTCTACCACGCAGGCTACCACCTCGTCATCGTTATTACCTTCAAATGTAAATTGCATAGTGCCTTTACCTGTGGTTGCAAAGCGTACCTTACGATTTTGTGCACTGCCCAACGCATTGTTTAAACGTTGGCCATAATCTTGCTGCGGGTTTTGACTGATGCGTTGATTAAGTGCATACCAATCTAAAGGCTGGCGGGTTATGACAACAGCAATAAGGTCTTTTGCACCTATGCTATCGGGCTCCATACTTTTATCTCTTGGAAACATGCGATAACCGGTAATGCCGCAAAACGGCGAGTACTTTGTTTTAGTGGCATCTTCTTTTGTGGGGTATGGAAACAGTGTGTAGCTGCTGCCGTCTACATCTTTACCAAAAACATATACATAACACTCGCGGGTGTTTTTTACTTCCATTTTGAAGCGGGTGCCTAAGGCTACTTTGCTGGTAGTTGTAAAAACATTGCTGCCTGCAGTACGCAGTGAAATATAATCTTTACCTACTGTTTTTTTACCATCGTAAACCACTTGCATTAAACCTACTTCTACATTTAAGGGTGTGTTAGCCGCAACGCCTTGCTTGGGCAATGGATCTACGCCGTATGCTTCTCTTACATAATTTTTAAAATCGCCATAGCGTACATAAGCTACCCCATCTACGCCCCACTCCGGGCCCCAGCTATTCATTATCTGAAAAGCTCCTCCATATTTTCTATCATCATAACCAATTACACACATGGCATGCCCGCCCATACCCATTTGGCTTTCATCTCCGGCGGCAGGTATCCAAACCTCTTGCCCCATCATAGACTGCATAAAGCTTTGCCCTACCATCATACCAATTACAACAGGCGCATCTTTAGCAAGATGTTCTTTTATGGCTCTTATATTTAGTTGTTCTGTGCCTTCGTTTGCTGTTAAGCGGTTAAAGCCGTGAATACGGTGCTGCGCTGCATCTTCAACCAATTGCCGGTCGGGCTGGCGCTGACAATCCTGATCGGTATACGGAAACTTATCCATTACCACAGAGCCACGTTTAGACATATACTCCATTGCCCGAATGATATAAGAACCCTGACAACCATCTAAACCAATTTGATTGTATAAAAACGCCGGGCTGAATGCTGTTTGATTGGGATTTTCTCCGCTGCTGGCTGCTTGTGCAATAGTGTGTGCAGCATAAGCACTGCTCCACGCCACACAGCTACCTTGCTGCCCCTGGTTTTGGCGGGCAGGCGCATAACGCAGTAAAGAAACTGATTCTGGCAACGGGTTTTTTGTATTGTCGTCTGTCAGCGGTTCATACACTGCTGCTTTGGCAAATTGCTGAGGGTCTAACATGCCGCCGGTAGCTAACCCAGCTAATTGAGAAAGGTTACAACCACCACCCCTGAATACAAAGAAGTATAATAAAGCACCCACAATTAAAATAAAAATCCCTCCCTTGCCTCTGAACAATCCTAATAACAATGGCAGTAATTGAAACAAACCACCGCCCCCACCTCCGCCGCCGGGGCCTACGGGAAAACGACCACCACCGCCACCGCCGCCGCGGTCATCAAATTGTTCTTGTTGATCTTGTTGATCATCGGTCATTCTTACTGGCATACAAAAAAATTTTAGTTGGATAAAGCACTACCAAGTTAAGTAAAATGAGTGTACAAGCTTTCAGGCAGTTGGGTAATTCATTAAAAGTTTTACCCAACGCCGCTAAAGCAATTATAAGTTTTAAACAAAGAAACAATGGTTGCATGCACAGAACTGCTTCCACAAAAAAAAGCCGCCTTGTGGCGGCTATAGCTTAGGTAAAGCAATTACTTTATACTTCTGCAAAGTATTTATGAAAATAAGGGATGGTTTCAATGCCTTTGTAATAATTGGCCAAATCAAACTTTTCGTTGGGGCTATGCAGGTTATCGCTATCCAAACCAAAGCCCATAAAAATTATTTTAAGACCCAGCTCTTTTTCAAATAAAGAACATATTGGAATACTACCACCACCCCGTACCGGAATGGGCTGTTTGCCAAAAGTAGCCTCAATAGCTTTTGCAGCAGCTTTGTAGCCTTTGCTGTCAATGGGTGTCATATAAGGTTCGCCACCATGGTGTAATTGCGCATTTAGCTGCACATACGGTGGTGCTATTTTTTTAAGGTGGTTAATCAGTAAATCGGTAATAGTATGGCTATCCTGATTGGGTACTAGGCGACAACTGATTTTTGCAAACGCTTTTGATGGCAATACAGTTTTTGCACCTTCACCAGTATATCCACCCCAAATTCCGTTTAACTCTAATGTAGGACGGATACCCGTACGTTCATTGGTGGTGTACCCTTTCTCTCCCCATTTCACTAAAAGGTGCGGCTGCCATCAACGCTCTTTCTTCTGGTGTGGCGTTTACAACTGCATCATAAAAACCGGGTATGGTAATATGGCTATTTTCATCGTGCAGACTTGCAATCATTTTTGCTAAAATAGTAATTGGGTTTGCAACAGCACCGCCATACACACCACTGTGCAAATCGCGGTTGGGGCCTATTACTTCCACTTCAATATAACTTAAGCCACGTACCCCCACATCCATTGAAGGGGTATCTAAACTTAGCATAGCAGTATCACTTATTAATACCACGTCTGGCCAGATTAGGGCTGCCTACTTCTTCTTCTCCTTCAATTAAAAATTTAATATTAGTGGCAAGGCTATCGGTGGTATTCATAATTTCTAATGCCTTTATGTGCATGTAAAACTGGCCTTTATCATCACAGCTACCACGGGCAAAAATTTTACCGTCTTTAATTATCGGTTCAAACGGACCACTCTTCCATAAATTTAAAGGATCTGCGGGCTGCACATCATAGTGCCCATATACCAATACCGTGGGTTTAGCGGGGTCTGTTATTTTTTCTCCGTAAACAATGGGGTGCCCTTCTGTTGAATAAATAGTAGCTGTATTTGCACCGGCTTTTAGTAACGATGCTTTTACCGCATCTGCACAGCGTTGCATATCTTCTTTATGCTCGCTGCGGGCACTTACACTGGGAATGCGCAATAAGTCCAGCAGCTCATTTAAAAAACGTTCTTTATTATTTTCCTGATAATCTTTCCAAGCCTGCATAACAGTAGTTTTAATTGCAGCGAATATAGTTAGGATTTTATAATTGTGTAACCAGCAGCAGATTCTTTATGCAGCTATGGTTGCGTCGCACACTTCAACATGTGTTTTTTATGCAGCTTTAATCAGTTACCTGGTGCTTTGCGTCTGAAATAACATTTTCAAAAGTCCAGGTAATTTTTTTCTCAAATGTTTGCTTACGAACCCCACAATCTTTTTTAGTGCAAATAGCACAACTAAAATCTAAACAACCGTCTGAGTGTACAAATAATTCTAAAGCATTACCAAACTCTTGGCGTATAATAGCGCTTAATTGATCAATTTCTTTGTGTGCTTCGTGCACGTTTAAATACCAGGGCACGGTTAAATGACAATCAACATGCAACTGCCCACCATATTTAATTACCCGAAGGTTGTGCAGGTCTATCCAGTTTTCGTTACGCTGTGCATTTAAACTGGTAACCAGTTTTTCTATTAGTTCTTTATCAGCTTCATCCATAATGCCGGCCAGTGAGCTGCGCAGTATTTTATAGCCCGTATAAATAATAATAAAGGCAAATAAAATTGCTACCACGCTATCAATCCAGTTTAGCTTTGTAAAATAAATAAGTGCCAACCCGGCAATTAAACCCAGTGTAGAATAGGTATCGCTTTGTAAATGTTTGCCACTGGCAATAAGCGCCAGCGAATTATTTTTTTGTCCTTTTTTTATGCTGAAATAGCCCACTGCATAATTTACAGCCGCAGTTATGGCAACCAGTATTATACCATAATCTAGTTTTTGCAGCGGATGCGGGTTTATAAAATTGATGATGGCTTCATAAATAATAATGCCCCCTGCCACTACTATTAAGGTGCCTTCTACCGCAGCAGAAACAAACTCTGCCTTACCATGCCCGTACGGATGATCAGCATCTCGTGGTTTGGCTGCTACATATAAACTATACAAGCCTACAAAACCTGCAATAACATTGGCTGTGCTTTCTAACGCATCGGTTAGTATAGCTACAGATTTTGTAAGCAAAAAAGCAACTACTTTAATAATAAACAGCAGCACCGCAACGGTAACCACCAGTTTCTGTATCTTAAAATTTTCTTGTGAAGTTTGCAAGACAAGCTATTTGGTAAATATTATTAACTGCTAACGGAAATTTTTGTTACACACAATTGAACAGACTATATTGAGCTGCTGTGCTACAACAAGCAATTTGTAAAACATTGCGTTGCCGTTGAATGGTGCGACGCAACGCTGCTGCCATTGGTACTACTGCTGGCAACAAAAAATTACTGTGTTACAACAGTGCTGCCCAACCATGCCATCATTCCCATTCCAATTTCTATGGCATTTTCATCAATATTAAACGTGGGGGTGTGTACGCCACTGGTAATGCCTTGCGCTTCGTTACGTACACCCAGGCGGTAAAAACAGCCGGGTATTACCTGCGAGTAATAACCAAAATCTTCGGCACCCATTCTTAATTCAGTAGTTTCTACATTGGCCGCACCCATATATTGTTCCGCAAGTATTCTTGCTTTATCATTTAATGCTTCATTGTTAAATACAGTGGGGTAGCCTACGTCAATATGCATTTCTAATTCGGCACCCATACCTTCTACCACGCTTTTAGCAATGGTGCGTATTAATTCATGTGCTTTAAACCGCCAGGCTTCATCCATGGCACGAAAAGTACCCATCAGTTTTACTTCATGCGGAATCACATTTGTAGTATGGCCTCCTTGAAAAGAAGTAACCGATAATACAGAAGCCAGCAACGGATCTCTATTACGGCTGATAACCTGTTGCAGGGCTATTATAAGATGCGAGGCTATTAAAATGGTATCGGCCGTTAAATGCGGACCGGCTGCATGGCCGCCTTTACTACGAATAGTGAAATACAATTCATCGGCACTGGCCATTACCTTACCGCCCCTGAAACTTAACTTACCAATAGGCAAGCCGGGGTGCACATGCAAACCAAAAATGCTTTGCGGTTTGGGGTTTTCTAAAACGCCTTCTTTAATCATAATACTGGCGCCACCGGGGTTGCGTTCTTCACCGGGCTGAAAAATTAATTTCACCGAACCTTCCCATTCATGCTTTAATGCATTTAAAATTTTGGCAGCACCCAGCAGCACAGTGGTATGCACATCGTGCCCACAGGCATGCATAATGCCTTTGTTTTTTGACACGTAAGGAACTTTATTTTCTTCTTCTATAGGCAAGGCATCAATATCTGCTCTTAGTGCTACAATTCGTTTATTGGGGTTCTTTCCTTGTATAAGCCCTACCACACCGGTGGTGGCCATGGTTTCAAAAGAAATACCCATGGCAGTTAACTGCTGCTGAATGTATTGGCTGGTTTCAAATTCTTTATAACTCAGTTCCGGGTTTGCATGCAAGTGCTGTCTTACTGCTATAAAATCTGGAGCGTATTGGCGGGCTAATTCTTTTATTTGTTGCTGCAGCATATTGGCGTGCGTATTAAAAATTTGAATGCGGCAAAGATAACTACAATAGCACAACCAATAGTGGAATGGTGGTTTACTTGTCTCCTTCTGCTTTTTCAGGTTTTACTTCAATTACATCTCTTATAATATTTACCCCCCGCGGAAATTCTTTTGATAGCATTTTAAAATATTCCTCAGCCTCTTTTCGGTCTTTAAAATTACCCACCTTTAATCTGAAATAAGGAGCCTGGTATAAGAGGTATGCCTTCAGCTCGGGGTATAACTGGTATACTTTTGTTTTTGCGTTAATAGCTGCTGTGCGATCGCTGGTATTAATAACCTGTATGCGGTAACCCGGTGCACTACGGCGGGCATCCCGGGTGGTTTCTTCATTAATTTGTGCCTGTTTTTTTACCAGCATATCTAAACGGGCATCTTTATGTACCATAACAGTGGCTGTATCTGCTTGTGCCTGCAGCCATAAACCCGTTAACAAACCAATAGCCAATATAAAAAAGTGTTTCATGTGCATCATAGTTTTTTCAATGGCAAAATTGTTGCCAAAGCTAATAGTTGTCGCTGTTAAAATCCGGATTGCCCTTTACAATACCTACACTGGCACTGCAACCCAAACGGGTGGCTCCTGCCTCAATCAGTTCTTTAGCAAATTCATAAGTTCTTATGCCGCCCGATGCTTTAATCTGTACACCAGACGGTAAATGCCGGCGCATCAGTTGCACCGCCGCCACAGTAGCTCCATTTTCTGCATAGCCGGTACTGGTCTTCATAAAATCTATTCCTAACGGCCCTAAAAGATGGCAGCAATTAATAATTTCTTCATCTGTTAAGATGCCACTTTCTATAATCACTTTTAAACGGGCTTGCTTTTTATGCACCACTTCTTTTAACTGATGCACTTCATTACTTATAAAACGCCAATCACCCATGCGCAGTGCTATTAAATTAATAACCATATCAATCTCTTCCGCTCCATCTACCAATGCCATAATGGTTTCGGCCATTTTAGCTTCTGTAGCGGCATACCCAAACGGAAAGCCTACGACCGTTGCCACTTTAACAAGGGTTGGGTTTAATAAAGCCGCTGCCCGCTTTACAAACGGAGGCGGCACGCAAACCGCTGCAAATTCATAGGTAATTGCTTCAGTACACAACTGTTCTACCTCAGCTAATGTGGTAGTGGGTTTAAGTATCGTATGATCTATATACGCCCCAACATTCATGGCAGTGTTATTTTTTGTTACCAGCACCGGTAACTCCGGTTGTGCATTGTTGCGTCGCACAATTGTAGCTGTAAACCACTGGTAAGCAGGTATATTTCAAAAAAAAATTTCAATAGCGAAAATATTACTATTAAATACAAGTAAGATTATTATTTTTGTGCATCCACTAGTCAATCAATTCCATGAAATTTCCTGCCCCTTTAAAGCTTGCTTAGCTTTTAAAAAATCACAAAACAATTGTTTCATGGAGAAGAAATTTACGTTCTTATTCTTACTGTTATTTGCAGCCGGCCTTAGTAAGGCCCAGCATTTAGATGTAAAACACAGCCCTAAACAAGACATCAACCTGAGTCCTGTTCGCAACCTGGTAATACACCCCAAACACAACCCTGTAATCAACCCTAAGTTTAATTGGAGTATTAACCCTGTTAAAAATAAAGCCATTAACCCGGATAATATTTTAGCCATTAACCCCTCGGGTAATGCCAATCTAAATCCGCTAATGAATAACGAGTTGAACCCAATGTTCACCATCAACCTTTCGCCGCGTCATTATAGCTGGAAGGGAATGTTTCTGTTTAATGCAGACGATGAGCATACCGGTTATATAACCGTTTACAGTCAGGATTTGTTACTAGAGTTTGACAAAGAATCCAATTGGAATTTCTTTTACATTAAAACCAGTAAAGGCACCTTTAATCGCTTTAATATGGATGGTAAATGGACGGGAGAGTACATCTGCTCTGATGGAATGGTAGGCTATAATTTATTTGATAAAGGGGGCGAGTTTACCGGCACACATATAAAGTAATTGTCAACCACGGATACGCCGGAGCGCCATTTCGGCTATCAATGGCATATCTTGTTGCCGCATACATTTAAAATGCCCCTTGGGGCATTTTTTTGTGCCATAATTACTACAAGGCTGGCAGCTAAGATTGGGCACTATAATATTTTCATACAAGGTTTCGCCTGTCATTTGTTTGCTACCATAATAAGGTTCTACCGCTAATTTAGGAGAGGTAGCGCCCCAAATGGCCAATACCGGTTTTCTATAAGCACAGGCAATATATTGCAAGCCCGTATCGTGAGAGATGACCAGCTTTGAGCGGCGCACCAAATCAGCACTTTCATTTAAACTAAACTTACCACAAGCGTTATATATTTTAACCGGGTCGGCAGCAGCTATAGCATCCCCCGTTTCTTTTTCTTCTTTACCACCTAATAAAATAATAGGATGCGTTATCAGCTTGCACAGCTCCTGCAGCTTTTCTTGCGGTAATCGCTTTGTAAAATACGAAGCCCCAATTACCAAAGCTATATAACCCGCCTGGTGAGAGGTGGGTATATCATTGTCTTTAATACGGCAAGAAGGAGGTATAAAATAATCCAACCCCAGTCCATCATCTTTAACTCCAAAGCTGGCTACTGTATCCAAACTTCTTTGTGTAATATGCCTTGGTGGCATACGGTTAATGCCCAACCGGGTTAATAAAAATTTCTCAATAGAAAGTTTGTTGATGGTAAAAGACTGTTTCTTGAGTGCCCGCTTCACTTTGTTAGAACGAATATTGTTGTGCAGGTCTATCACATAATCATAATCTTCCAGTTTCAGTTGGTCAATTACAGCACCTAAATCTTTATCAAAATAAAAGAAGCGGTCAATATAGGGATTGGCTTCTGTAACAGCTTTAAAAGATTGCTTGGTTAAGAAATGAATTTCGGCAGTTTGTGCCTGTGTTTTTAAACAACGAAACACCGGTGAGGCCAGCACAATATCTCCAATAGATGAAAAGCGGATGATTAAAAACTTCATAGCCTGTTCCGGTTTAATAAACCCATAAATTATTCTTCAATATAATTAAGGTCTTTGTGAAAGGTTTCTTCTGTAAAGTAAGCAGCCACTAATGTAACTGCAATTACAAGTATACCTGTTACAACGCCACTTTGGGTTAAACTCCAGCCCATTTTTTTCTGAAACACATTTAAAAATAACAAGTTAATAAGTGGTAATGCCCCGCGAACCATATTAGGGATAGTAGTTGCGGCGGTTGCCCTGAGATTAGTACCAAATTGCTCAGCTCCCATCGTTACAAAAATGGCCCAAAAGCCAGTACTAAAGCCAAGAAATGCACAAATAGCATACATTCTTGCATCGCTGTTATTAAATGTTGAAAAGAAAAGAGCCATCGCTATTATTGTTAAACCATAAAAAAGAAATAATGCTTTTTTACGGCTTTTAAAATACTGACTTACCAACCCTACCAAGATATCGCCAATAGCAATGGCAGCATACGCATACATAATAGCACGGCCACTCTCAATGGTAGTTTCTCCGTAAAAATCTTTTGCAAAGCGGTTGCTGAGGTTTACCAATACACCAATTACATACCATGTGGGCAAACCAATTAAAATAGCCAACACATATTTTTTAAACCGTAGCCGATTATTAAAAAACATTAAAAAATTACCCCTGCTTACATTGGTTTCTTTAATTTGTTTAAACATGCCGCTTTCTGCCACACTAATACGCAGTAATAATAAAATAATACCCAAGCCACCACCTATTTTATAACACAGGCGCCAATCGTTGGTAAACTTATAAGTAAAGTAAGCAAACACGGCACCAAATAAACCAATGCCTGCTACTAAAGATGTACCTACCCCTCTTTTATTTTTGGGCAATAGTTCGCTCACCAATGTTATACCCGCCCCCAACTCTCCGGCAAGGCCAATGCCTGCCACAAAACGTGCATATGCATATTGATCTACTGTTTGAACATAGCCTGTAATAAAATTAGCTACAGAGTATAAAAGAATAGAACCAAACAATACACTTAAACGTCCTTTTTTATCTCCTATAGTACCCCATACAATTCCACCAATTAATAAGCCTACCATTTGCCAGTTAATAATTTTTGTACTGGCCGCTATTGCAGCTTTGGTATCTGTCAGATCAATACCAATTCCTTTCAAACTGGGTTCACGTACAATGGTAAACAGTAACAAATCATAGATATCAACAAAATAACCCAGGGCAGCTACTATTACTGCAATATTTAATAGAGAAGGTTGAGCTGATTTATTCATATAGCATGCAATAGATAAATATTAAGATCCTTTTTTCTTTTCTTCCTGGCGGTTTTTTAGCAACTTAAATATAATGGGCAGCGTAGATACCAGCACAATACCCAAAACAATTATTTCCAGGTGCTTGGTTAAATCAAAATTAAACTGGCTCATAAACAGTTTTTGCAAATAATGCCCTGCGGCAATCATTGAAAAACTCCATGCCACACAACCTACCACATTATAATAAGCAAAGCGTTTGTAATCCATTTGTACAATGCCAGCAACAATGGGTGCAAACGTTCTTACAAAAGGTACAAAGCGGGCCACTACAATAGTAAAGCCGCCATTCTTCTCATAAAAATCGCGGGCCTGCTGCAAATATTTCTGCTTAAATAAAAAGGTGTCTTTACGGTTGTATAATGCCGGGCCACTTTTGCGGCCAAACCAATACCCTACATAATTGCCAATAATGCCGGCAACGGTTACCAGTAATACCACAATCATCATATTAAAAAAGTCACTGCCAGTATCAAACTTCAATCCCTGCTTTACCATATCGTTGCTGTAAATGCCGGTAACAAATAGCAGCGAGTCTCCGGGTAGAAAAAAACCGGCAAACAAACCTGTTTCGGCAAACACTACAAACAATACAAACCAAAGCCCGCCATTTTGAATATACCATTGCGGTTGTAACAAATCCGTAAAATGAAAATCTAACAGAATAAGATCTAACATACTTTATTATTTATTTATTTTTTACTGGTACCAGCCTTTGGTTTTTCATGGGGTCATCGTTGCGTCGCACACTTAAGCATTTGAAATTTGATATTTATGATTTAAAATTTCAAATCAGAAATTCTACCGTTGAAGTGTGCGACGCAACGGTGCTTAATAGCATTACTGCTGCCGGCTACATAATTATAACTGTTCTACTGCAGGTTCACTGCCCTCTTGCAATTCTCCTTCCCACTTGCTTACAACACTGGTGGCAAGTGCATTGCCCAACACATTGGTCATACTTCTAAACATATCGCAAAAATGATCTATTGGTAATATTAACGCCACACCGGCTTCTGGTATTTTAAACATGGCGCAAGTGGCCAGCACTACCACTAACGATGCACGGGGCACACCCGCAATACCTTTACTGGTAAGCATTAATACCAACAGCATGGTTAACTGCGTACCCAAATCTAAATGCACGCCATATGCCTGTGCTATGGCAAGGCTGGCAAAGGTCATATACATCATGCTGCCATCTAAATTAAAACTATAGCCCAATGGCAATATAAAAGAAACGATGCGGTCTTTACAACCAAAACGCTCCAGCTCTTCTTTTAATTTTGGAAACACAGCTTCGCTGCTGGTAGTACTAAAAGCAATTAGCAAGGGGTTGCCAATTCGTTTTAATAGCTCGGGGGTGCGATGTCGTAAAATAAGATACCCCACGGCAATAAGTACCACCCACAATATGGCAATACCCAATAGAAAATAAGCAAAATAAACCAGGTAGAATTTAAAGATACCCAAACCCTTGGTTGCAACTACTGCGGCAATGGCACCAAACACCCCCAGTGGTGCAAAGTTCATTACATAGTTTACCATTTTAAGAATAATGTGCGAGGCCACATCCAATGCTTTAACCACCGGCTTTGAATAATCGCCCATGGCAGCGGCGGCTACACCAAATAAGATAGAGAAAATTACAATCTGTAATATTTCGTTGGTGGCCATTGCTTCTATTAAACTGCGGGGAATGATATGCTCTACAAATTTTTCTAAGGAGAACTCGGTGGTTTTTCCCTGCAAATCTTTTAAGCCACTCATGTCTGCCTGAGAAAGATCGATGGTTTTTCCGGGCTCAAAAGTATTTACCAGCAGCATACCTATTAATAAGGATATTAATGAAGCAGTAATAAACCAAAGAATGGCTTTGCCACCTACACGGCCTACTGCTTTTAAATCGCCCAGCTTGGCAATGCCCACCACAAGCGTACTAAATACCAGCGGGGCAATAATCATTTGCACCAGGCGTATGAATATTTTGCTGAGGAGTTTTATGCTATTAGAAAAACTCGCAATAAAATCAGGCGAAGCATTAATGTGCACCAAATAGCCCACACCAATACCCAAGGCCATAGCCAGCAAAATAAACAGGGTTAACTTATTTTTTTTCATTGAGAGTGGTTAAATAATAAGGTTGCAATATAAGTATTAAAGCCTTACAGAAAAGCAGGATATACCTGCTGTAAAAAACGCCTTTACCACCGGTGAAATCTTTTAGTTTGCTGGTATTACAAAATCCTTATCTTTCCAATTCGTATTATTTTTTTACTATTTATTTGTTAACCAACAACTACGTTATGAGTTTGTTTCGTAAAAAATCATTGAACGTTTTACTGTCACAAGCGGCTGATTCTGAAAAGGGATTAAAGAAGACCTTAGGCGCTGTAAACCTGGTAGCATTGGGTATTGGTGCTATTATTGGTGCAGGTCTTTTTGTAAGAACCGCTGCTGCTGCAGGCCAGGCCGCAGGCCCTGGTGTTACATTATCTTTTATTGTTGCCGCAGTAGGTTGCGCATTTGCAGGTTTGTGTTATGCAGAGTTTGCAGCTATGATACCCATTGCAGGTAGCGCTTATGCCTACTCTTATGTAACCATGGGCGAATTGGTTGCATGGATTATTGGTTGGGCATTGATTATGGAATACGCTTTGGGTGCTGCCACTGTTTCTATTGCATGGAGCGAGTACCTGAACAAACTCTTTGACGGACGAATACCGTATGAATGGTGCCACTCCCCTTTTGAAAGTTTTACTGATTCAACGGGTGTTACCCATGCAGGTATAATGAATGCACCTGCATTAGTAATCTTATTATTGTTAACCTTATTACTTATAAAAGGTACGCAGGAAAGTGCTTTTGTAAATGCCATTATTGTATTTATTAAAGTGGCCATTGTAATTTTATTTATTGCCCTGGGCTGGCAGTTTATTAAACCAGAAAATCATACGCCTTATTTCATTCCGGAAGGAACACCTGCTGTAGTAGACCAGGCGGGTAAAGTAATTGCAGATTATAGCGGATGGAATAAACACGGATGGGGCGGTATACTGGGTGGTGCTGCTATTGTATTTTTTGCCTTCATTGGTTTTGATGCTGTATCTACTGCAGCACAAGAAGCAAAAAACCCAAAAAGAGATATGCCGATTGGTATCTTAGGTTCACTGGTGGTTTGTACTATTCTTTATATTCTTTTTGGCCACGTATTAACCGGTGTTGCTAACTGGCAAGATTTTGTTGATCCCGAAAAAGGCCGTGAAGCTTCTGTTGCCTATGCTATTTCTACTTACATGACAGGGTATAGCTGGTTATCTACAGCTGTAACAGTAGCCATCTTAGCAGGTTTTTCTTCTGTAATATTAGTAATGCTAATGGGCCAAAGCCGTATTTTCTATACCATGAGTAATGATGGATTAATACCAAAAGCTTTTGGCGATTTGCATCCTAAATTTCAAACGCCTTATAAAGCCAACTGGATATTATTTGTTTTTGTAGGTGCATTTGCAGCCTTCGTTCCAGGGCATTTAGCAGGAGACCTGACTTCTTTTGGAACTTTGTTTGCATTTGTATTAGTAAGTGCAGGTGTTTGGATTATGCGTAAAAAAGAACCTAATACAGAAAGGCCGTTTAAAACACCATTAGTACCAGTTGTTTCAACTTTGGGTGTACTTATTTGTACCGCCATGATTATAGGGTTAGACACACAAACTTTATTAGTAGCCTTTGGATGGATGGCTATTGGTTTGGTGGTTTACTTCCTCTACAGTAAGAAAAACAGTAAGCTTAATAAATAATTTCATTAGTTTTATTAGCAAAAAAACCGCCTTTTAAAAGGGCGGTTTTTTGTTTAGCGCCATCTCCTTAAATTTGCCACCCGGCATTTAGTTACTGCCCTTACACAACAGCTGATGTAATTGCACCACTAAAAACCGATTACTGCAAACGCTGCAATGCTAAAACCAGCAGCCGGTATTTAAAACAACTAATAACTACAGATTCATGGGACGGATTTTTGAAGTACGTAAAGCCTCTATGTTTGCCCGCTGGGATAAGATGGCTAAAAACTTTACCCGTATAGGTAAAGAAATTGTTATTGCCGTAAAAGCTGGTGGACCCGACCCCGGTACCAATGCCGCCTTGCGCCGTTGCTTTCAAAATGCCCGCAGTGTGGGCATGCCTAAAGACCGCGTGGAAGCTGCTATTAAAAGAGCACAGGGTAAAGAGCTGATTAACTATGATGAAATTTTATACGAAGGGTATGCCCCACACGGTGTAGCCCTGCTGGTAGAAACGGCTACCGATAACCATGTGCGTACCGTTGCCAATGTAAAAAGCCATTTTAATAAAGGCGGCGGCGCTTTGGGCAACAGCGGTAGTGTGGCATTTCAGTTTAAAAAGATGGGCGTGTTTAAACTAAACCCCACCGGTTTAAGTGCCGATGATTTAGAGCTGGAACTGATTGACGCAGGCCTGGAAGAAATGGGCGAAGGCAGCGCAGAAAATGGAGATACGGTATTGGTATTGCGTTGTGCCTTTGCAGATTTTGGTAACCTGCAAAAAGGATTAGAAGAACGGAATATCCACCCCATTAGCGCAGAGCTGGAATGGATACCCACCACTACCGTACCCGTAAACGATGAACAGGCAGAAGACATCAGTAAACTAATTGACAAACTGGAGCAGGATGATGATGTACAAAAAGTGTTTCATAATATGGGTTAATCAACTCTTTAACTTTTAAAATAAAAGGCGGGCCTAACCCCGCCTTTTTGTTTCTTTGCAACATGCCCGCTATTACCATTTCTTACCAGCAATTAGCTGCGTTTACAAAAAATATTTTTTTGCAAATTGGCTGTTCAGAAGAACATGCCACTACCGCTACTGAAACACTTTTAAGTGCAGATCTCCGCGGTATCGACTCGCATGGCGTGGCCCGCCTGAGTGGTTATGTGCGCTTGTGGGAAGCCAAGAGAGTAAATGCCACACCCCATATTAAAGTAGTGCACGAAACACCTTCTACCGCCGTGGTGGATGGAGACAGCGGACTGGGCCTGGTGGTGGCCCCCTTTGCTATGAAAATAGCCATTGAAAAAGCCGCTAATGTAGGCACTGGCTGGGTAAGCGTTTGTAATAGCAATCATTTTGGTATTGCCGGTTACCATGCCATGATGGCTCTAGAAAAAGATATGATTGGTATGGCAATGACCAATGCCAGTGCCCTGGTGGCACCTACCTTTTCTACTGAGCGCATGCTGGGCACCAACCCTATTTGTGTGGCCATACCTGCTGGTAAGCAACCCGCTTTTGTGGCCGACCTTGCCACCACC
>REAR01000090.1 GCA_004295245.1 Sphingobacteriales bacterium
AGTGCCATAATTGTATTTTTTGTTTAAAATTATTTCAACTGTCTGAACTGATACAATCTTTAATTCCTTTGTTAAACTACTCTTTATCTGTAATTATTTTAAAAGGTACTGTTTTTTGGGGGAGCTACACACAGCATGCAGTTATTTTTTTTGTGTAACCAGCAGCAGTGCAAATGGCAGCAGTGGTTGCTTGTTGTAAACCCCGAGTTAGTTTGTGCAGCGCTTTCGGGGCACACTGCAACTCTTGTAACTTTAATAAACAACAAGTTTTTATGGGCTTGTATAAACTGCATAGCTAATGAGTTTGTTTTAAATAAAAAAGAAGTTGGATTATTATTGCGCTCTGGTTTTGTAATTATGCTATCCCCTCATTAAAGCTCCGTTATATTGTACTGTACAAGTTTGGCTAAAGTCGGAATGCAATGCAGCAGCTACTCGTCCCTCGCAGCGTTGCCGTTAACATGTGCGACGCAACCACTGCCGCCCAAAGCCTTGCGGCTGGCTACCAAAAACTACCCTCTTACACGTAGGATATGCCAAATTAAAATACCTTATTTTCGCAAAAAACCAAGGTGCATATGGACTTGAAAATGCTTTTTGATCAGGCGGTGGCAGATAGCAAATCGCTTAGTGAGCGGCCCAGTAATGAAACGCTTTTGCAACTTTACTCTTTATACAAACAAAGCACCGAAGGTGATGTAAATACCGACCCGCCCAGCAATCCGTTTGATTTTGTGAGCAAGGCCAAGTACGAGGCATGGAGTGGCTTAAAAGGCAAAACTAAAGAAGCTGCCCAGCAAGAATACGTGGATCTTATTGGCAAACTTAAAAACTAAGCCGGGTGCAGGCTGCTTTGCTTACCTATTTACGTTGCCCGGTTACCCGCAGTGCGTTGCGCCTGCAACCCATTAGCTCTTGCGTAAAAGTATATAACGGTCAGGGCCGCACCATACAGTGGCAGGCTATTTTATGGGCCGATGAAGATTGGTTTTACCCGGTTATTAATGGCATACCCCGCTTAACCGTGGAGGCGTTTATTGACTATGACGAATTTTTAAAATCGCATATTGAAGATTATGCCCAGCGCCGCTCGTTTATAGAACAAAAATATCCGGGTCTGCTGGCCTATGTGCTTAAAAAAAATAAACGCACCAAACAGAGCTTTGCGCAGGAGTGGGGCCTTTTTAACTACGAAGAAGATAAAGTGTGGGATGCGGGTAAAGCCGGTATGCTGCAACGTTTTTTACGGGAGACGGCAGAGACGCCACAATCTCTAAACGGTAAACTTATTTTTGATGCCGGCTGCGGCAATGGATTATTAAACCAACTGGTGTCAGCAGAAGGTGCTACCATATTGGGTATGGATTTTAGCAATAGCATTGAACGGGCTTTTGATAAAAACGAGGAAGAGAATGCTTTGTTTATACAGGGCGATGTGCAGTTTCCGCCCGTGGCTTTTGAAGTGTTTGATATTGTGCATAGCAGTGGCGTTTTAATTTGCACCAATAATACAGAGCTGTCGTTTAGCTGCATCAGCCCCTGTGTAAAGGCAGGGGGCAAGCTGAGTGTGTGGCTTTACCACCCACGAAAAGATGCTATACACAACCTCTTTAATTTTATACGCCGCTTTACCAGCAAACTGCCAGTGAAGCTGCAATACTATTTATACAAGTTTACGCTCTTACCCATCAGCTATATTATTAAACGCATAAAGGGCAATAAACAAAACCCCCGCGAAATGATGATTGATATACTGGACTGGTTTTCTCCTGAGTTCAGGTGGGAGCATACACACGATGAGGCAAAAGCATGGTTTTATAAACGCGGCTTTGCCAATACGGCTATTACCACCAACGAAGTGTTTGGTTTTAATATTACCGGTGTTAAAACTGCTGCTGATAAATAGCTGTTAACTGCTGCGCCACTACCGGGTAACTGAATTTTTCTTTTGTAATAGCGGCAATATTATTTTTATTAAATGCCTGCGGATGGTTTTTTAGTTGCAACATTGCATGGGCTAAAGCAGGGGCATTGTAATTTTCTACCACCAGGCCTGTGCTATTGGGCACTACTGTTTCTTCAAACACTTTATAGTTGCTTACAATAACGGGCAGCCCGCAAGCCTGCGCTTCTATTACTACAATGCCAAAACTTTCGTAGCGGCTGCAGAGTAGTAATGCGTTTGCCTGTTGCAGTGCTTTGCTTAATTGCTGGTGCGTAGCTTCTGCATAAAAATGTACTGCGTTTGCTATATGCAGTTGCTGGCACAGGGCTTTTAATGCTGGCCGCTGCGGGCCATATAAATGCAATACCATGCTGTTGTTTTGCTGGTATGCAATGGCAAAGGCTTCTAATAACAGTTCGGGGTTCTTGGGGTAATCCAGCGAGGAAATATGGATGTAATGAAACCGGCCATCATTTGCAGTAGCAGCAGGGTAGAAGCTATCGGTATCTACCACATTGGGTACTACTATGGCGTTACGGTTAAACCATTGTTTTAAATAAGTAGCCAGGTGCGCCGATACACTCACCACTGCTTTGGCTTCTTTGTACACTTTTTTATACAGCCATTTATTAATAAAGTTGGTGCTGCGGTAATTGGGGTTGGCCTCTGGTAAAAACCAGCCATTGCGTTCTACAATAATAAAGGGCAGTTTAAATTTTTGTTTAGCCCATACGGCAGGCAGTCCAGCTTTCATGGCCACGTTTACCTGTATGCCGTTGGGCAAACCATTTTCTGCAATATGCTTTTTTATTTGCTGTATAAACAGTTTATAATACTGTATGGTGGAATATGTTTTTGCTACCAGCACCCCCCATTTGGCGGGCACCCCATAATACAGTTTTATAATTTCTAAATTGGGGTGTGGCTGTTCTGTAACGGTTTCTGTTTTACCTGCGGGCAGGTTGGGGTCTTTCTTTACAAACAGCAGGGTAATTTTACTAAGTGCAGCAGCAGCAAGGGCCAGCCGCTCTATCGGGTCGCCCTCAAAAGCATTAAGGCGGTTAGGAAACCAACTGCATAACCAAAGTACTTTTTTCATGTAGTGCTGCTGTGTGCCGGCAAATATCTTTACTTATTTGGTGGCAGCAATAGTTTTTTAATTTCTGTAAAAGAAAACTGTCGGTTATAAAAAAAGCTGCCAATACCGGTGGCGTATTTTTTATTAAACTGCAACAACAGATAACCCATGTATAACAGATAGCCCACACTGCTTACTGCTGCTGCTGCTGCAATGCCATAAACGGGTATCAGCCACCAATCGCCCAGCACTATTATTACCAATGCCAGTATGCCGCCTGTTAAATTATGCTTCACCAAATTTAAACCTGCAAAATGCGCCGCCACCACCCGCACCACTGTTAATGCTAATATGCCCGGTATTAATAAAACAAATGGGGTGTACATATTATTAAAGCTGCTGCCAAACACCCATACAAATAACCAGTGGCCGCTTACTGCCAGCATTGCACAGCCCAAAACACACAACCAAAAAAGATAGAAAGCCAGTTTTTTTACCGGCTGGTGCAGGGCTTGCTGGTTGGCATTGGCCGTTTCCGGAAAAACAGCACCGGCCATAATAGTGGGCAATAATAATAACAGTTGCGCCAGTTTAGAAGCTTGTATATAATTACCCAAATCTTCTGCAGCACAAACGGTGCAGGTTTTTTTTACCAGCCAATAATCTATTCTATAAAGTAAAAAGAAAACAATATTAGTAACCAGCGATAACATGGAGTAGTTTACCAACAGCCGCAATTCTGTTGCTGTAGGTAATTGCATTTTTTCTGCCAGGCGGTTGCTGCGCAAAAAAGCCATGCTTAACAAAACCCCTTGCACCAAAAAATTTATAAAATATACTTTTAATGCAAGCGCTGGTGCATTACCGGCGCCTTTGCTAAACAAAAGCACAATAACAACACTGGTAATTATATTGGCAACACTCATAATGCCATTGGGCAACTGATAGTTTTGCTGTGTATAAAACAACGCACAAAAATAGTTGGTTAAAATAAGTCCGGTGGTATAGGTTAGTGCAAACAGTATAAACTCCTTTTTACTGTAAGGGGCAGCATCATTTACATAAAACAACCACAACAGGCCTACAATAAGCAGTGCTGCCACTGCCGACCATATTAAACTAAGCGTTGCCAGTTTGTTGCGACTGATTTTTTTTTGAGCAGCATAATACGTCATGCCACTTTCTAAACTTAAACTGGCCAGCAGCAGAATAAAAGAAAAATAATTTGATATATAGTAAATCCAACCCGTGGCAGCAGCCTCGTAGTAGCGGGATACAATAATGTTCAACAGCAGTACCGTAAAAAAATAAATGCCTCTCCACAGTAAACTGCTAAATAGTACCTGTTTAAATTTCATGATAGTCGTTTACTGCAATCTTGTCGGCTTATGGCAAGCTTGCATTAAATTTGGTAGACCTATTGTTGGTAGCGGGCAGCAGTGGTACTATATAGCCTCCGTTGCGTCGCACCCTTCAACTGTATATCTTTATTCAACCGGTGTTGCATTGCTGCAATGCTGTAAATTTAAGCCAGATGGCATTACTGCGAAAAATAAATACAAGAGCCAAAGCAGAAGACAATACGGGCTTTGGGGCAAACAGTTCATACAGTGGCGGTAGGTTTATAAACCGCGATGGATCGCCCAATATTATTAAACGGGGCTTACCCTTTTGGGATAGAAACAGTATTTATCATACGCTCATTGGTTACTCCAGCTGGAAGTTTCTATTGGTGGTAATAGGCGGCTTTGTCCTTATTAACCTTGCCTTTGCCAGTTTGTATTATCTTATTGGTATCGATCATTTAGGAGGTATGGCACCCGGCACCCCATTAGAAAATTTTGGAGAAGCTTTTTTCTTCAGTGCCCAAACATTTACCACGGTAGGTTATGGCCGCATCAGTCCGGTGGGTTTTGTTACCAGTTTTATTGCAGCATTAGAAGCCTTAATAGGATTGCTGTGTTTTGCAGTAGCCACCGGTTTGCTGTATGGCAGGTTTGCCAAACCCAAAGCGTATTTACGTTTCAGCGATTATGCAGTAATTGCACCTTACCGTGGCGGCACAGCTTTTATGATCAGAATGTCTCCGTTTAAAAATAACCAGTTGCTGGATGCAGAAGCAAAGGTATCGCTTGGTATGAAAGTGGATGAAGGCGGGCAAATAATGAATCGCTTTTTCAACCTGGATCTTGAAATTTCTAAAGTAAATGCTTTAACGCTTAGCTGGACGCTGGTGCACCCCATTACAGAAAAAAGCCCGCTGTATAATTTAAAACCAGAAGAATATGAAAGCCTGAGTACGGAGTTTTTAATTTTTATAAAAGCGTTTGATGAATCTTTTTCTAACAATGTGGTAGCCCGCAGTTCTTATACTGCTAAAGAAATTGTATTTGGGGCAAAGTTTAAACCTATGTATTACCCCAATGAAGAGCGCAATAAAACCATATTAGATTTAGGCCGCCTCAATGAAATTGAAATGGTGGCCTTACCCACACCGGTATTGATACAGGAAATAAATACAGCCGAGTAATTTTTTAACTATACAAGAGAAATGCTTTAATGCCTCGTATTGCTTATATGGTTCAGAAAAGGGTTAACCCTATAAGATTATGCTTCTTCTCTTAAAGTATGCCCGGTTAAATGTATAAACACATCTTCCAGATTGGCTTTTTTAACTTCTTTGGGGCGTTCAAAACCGGTGGCCACTAAATTGTCTATTAATTTATCGGGGCTTTCTAATGCTATTATTTTACCACTATCGATGATGGCAACACGGTCGCACAGTATTTCTGCTTCATCCATATAGTGCGTGGTTATAATAACGGTAGTGCCTTTTTTACGTATGTCCAATATCAGCTCCCATAAGTTGCGGCGGGCTTGTGGGTCAAGGCCGGTGGTGGGCTCGTCTAAAAAAATAATTTTGGGTTCGTTTATTAAAGTAGTGGCAATAGAAAAACGTTGTTTTTGTCCGCCGCTCAGTTCTTTGTATTTGGCTTTTGCTTTATCCTGCAGGTTTACTTTAGCCAGCAGCTCAGCGGCATCTACATTTTTATTGTATAAACCGGCAAACAGGCCTATCAGTTCTGTAAGCGAGAGGCCGGGGTAGTAACCACTGGTTTGCAATTGCACGCCAATACATTTTTTTATTTCGTTGGGGTCTTTGTCTAAATCAAAACCATCTACGGTAATGGTGCCCGATGTTTTTTCTCTGAGGGTTTCAATAATTTCAAGCGTAGTGCTTTTACCCGCGCCGTTTGGGCCCAGCAAGCCAAAAATTTCTCCTTCCAGTACATTAAAGCTGATGCCTTTTACTGCTTCAAAATTACCGTATTTTTTATGCAGGTTTTGTACTGCTATAATTGTTTTACTCATAGTGGTTATTATACTTTATGAAAATGCCGGATGCTTTTGCTAAGCACTTCATAAATATGTTTTAAAGGTTCGTTGTCTTTTAATAAATCAATATGTTTTTGCAAGGTGGTGGTATCGTTTCTTATTGCGGGCCCTGTTTGCACTTCTGCCGGCGAATACAATTGTATGCGGTTGGCGGTTTCCTGCAGCAGCGGGTGCAGCTTTTTAAAGTTAAGGTTATGCTGTATGCAATACTCTTCTGCTAATGCATACAGGTGGTTGGTAAAATTGCTTACCAGCACAGCTGCTAAGTGCAGGTGCAGGCGTTGCGCATCATTCAGCTCTGTTACCAGGGGCGATATGCTTTGGGCAATAGCCGTTAACTGTTCTAAACTTTTTGTGTTATTTGCTTCTACAATAATGGGCGTGGTGGGCAGGTCTTTTACATCTTTACGCAGGCTTTGCAGCGGATAAAACAAGCCATAATTGCCAGAGATGCTTTTTAATACTTTAATAGGCACAGCGCCGGCAGTGTGTGCCACCAGCTTATTATCAAGGTCAATATAATCAGATAGGTTTTGTAACACATCGTCTGATACGGCCACCAAATAAAAATCGGCGTTTTTATGTAACTGGCTCCAACTGCTGCAATATGGCGCTTCTAAAATCAATGCCAGTTCATTGGCAACAATAGGGGTGCGGCCAAATACCTGCACAATACGGTGGCCGGCTGCTTTTAATTTGCGGCCTAAAACAGTGGCTACATTGCCGGTGCCTATAATTACAATATCCATCTGCTATCTTTGAGGCGTATTAAACAGAACCGTAAATTTAAGTATTACTATAGTTGCATAAAGATACAGGGCACAAGTGTGCGACGCAACAAAAGTTGAGGGTGGTGATACTGTTGGGTTCAATAAAAAGCAAATTATGAAGCTGGCACAAAAAATGGCTGTTAATTATTACCGGGCAAAATTAAACCTGCTGGCACTTGTTAGCAAGGAAAGGGCGGCAAAGGCAGCGTTTAAATTATTTTCTACCCCAATAAGAAAAACAAAAAAGAAATGGCCGGCCGTGTTTGGCAAAGCAGAGCGCTTACATTTTATGCTGGGCAACAAAAAGATAAGGGGCTATCGGTTTAATAAAGGGGGTGTAAAAAAAGTATTAATCATACATGGCTTTGAAAGTAGTGTACGCAATTTTGACCAATACATTCACCCGCTGCTTAAAAAAGATTATGAAGTGCTGGCTTTTGATGCACCCGGCCACGGAGACAGTGATGGCAAACGCATTATTTTACCGATGTATCTGGATATGATTGCTGCTGTTTACCATCAATACGGCCCAATAGATAGTTTTATGGCACATTCTTTTGGTGGTATAGCGCTGGTACATTTTTTAGAAACCATTGCCACCACCCCGCAACTAAAAGTGGCATTACTTGCACCCATGACGGAAACCACCACGGCCATTGATAGCTTTTTTGATTTTTTAAAAATAGATACTGAAGTAAGAGCGCCTTTTGAAAATATTATTACAGCTATACGAGGGATGCCTCCCAGTCATTATTCAACAGCAAGAGCTTTATCGTTAATAAATGCTGCTGTTTTTTGGGTGCACGATGAAGAAGATGATATAACCCCGTATGCAGATGTGGTGCCAGTAATTGAGAAACAATACCCGCATGTATCTTTTTTAATAACAAAAGGCCTGGGCCATCGGCGCATTTACCGCGATACTAAAATAGTAAAAGCTATTGTTGATTTTCTTTAGCTGCTGGTTGCTTTGTTTTTAAATTGGCAATTAATAAACCGCCAATAATTACCACAAAACTGATGAAGTGATAGGGAAGTATTTGCTCGTTTAATAAAAGAGCTGCTTCTATTGTGCTAAAAATGGGTATCAGGTTGCCAAATAATGCGGTGCGGCCGGCCCCTAATTTATGTATGGCCGCATTCCAACATAAAAAAGAAAATACAGAAGCGCCGGCGCCCAGGTAAAAAATCATTAACAGGTTTTGCGTGTTCCAATGCACCGGGGCTGTTACTGATTGCTCCCACCAATACGCTGGTAACAACAACAGGGTACCGGTACAAAATATTACACATAAGTAGGCAATGTTAGAAAGCGCAACCGGTTTTTTACGGGTAATAATATTATATATGGCAAATGAAAAGGCGCCCAACAATACCCATACGTCGCCTTTGCTAAATTGCAGGTGCCATAAATTAGATAAGTTGCCTTTGCTTACTAATAAAGCAATACCGGTAATACAAATTAGTAAGCCAATTATTTTAAGCAGGTTTAGTTTTTCTTTTAAAAAAAAGTAAGCGAGTACAATAGAAATTACCGGAGAAGAAGTGGTGCCCACCAATGCAAGGTTAATGGCAGTACTGTAATGGCCTGCCATATAGACAAACGTATTAAAAAGACACACCCCGGTTAAAGCAGCAAAAAACAATAACAGCCAATGCGTTTTAATAATAGGCCACTCTTTTAACAAATGCTTCACAGCAAATGGCAACATTATAGCGCTTGCGGTCAGCCACCTGAAAAATGCTAAGGTAACAGGCGGAATATCATTTTTTACGGCTCTTGCTACAATGAAATTACCACTCCACACCAGGGTGGCAACAATTGCTAACAGTATGCCTGCTACGGTTTGTTTACGGGTGGCTACAAAAGGCATTCACTGACTGATTTAGGCAAATATAGGTTGTTTATGCAACCTTTCCTGATTGATGTGTATCTATAAGGCAACCAAACCAAAAAACCTAGCTGTTATTTATTAACCAGAAAAAAGTGAAGATGCAAAACAGTTTAATGTCCTTACGTGAAGTTCTTAACAAAGTGCACCCTTTAACGGATGCAGAGTTCAGTAAGTTAGCTTCCTTCTTGTTTTTTAAGCAGGTAAAACCTAAAGAGTGGCTTATTAACGAGAACGAAACAGAAGAGCACCTGTACTTTGTTAATGAGGGTATGTTCAGAAAGTATTTTAGAAAAGACAAAGAAGAAGTAATTACCGCTTTTTATAAAGAGGGTGAATTTATGTCTTCTATCATTTCTTTTATTACAGGCGGCCCGTCTTTACACGTAATTGAAGCAACAGAAGCCAGCAGTGTGCTGGGTATTGAAAAAAAGCACCTGGAAGAATTGTTGGTGCAAATGCCCTCTTTAGGAACTACGTGGCGCTTATTGCTTACAAAAATGTATGCGGATAAGGAGATGAACGAGTACAAAAGAGCCAAATTTTCTAAGCGTGAATTGTTCTTAAACTTTTATAACGAAGAACAAGAACTGATTCAACGTGTGCCACAAAAGTACCTGGCCTCTTACCTGCAGATAGCGCCAGAAACCTATTGCCGGTTAAAACATTACCGCTACAGTGAAGCTAAAAAAGTATTGAAAGCTTCATAACACTATTATTGAAAAACCACTTTATTACTCCCTTTAAAAACATGGTTTAATTCGTACCCTTTAATTTTTTTTGTTACCAGCTTTGGTAACAATGCGCATCAGTTGTTGCCACGCTCGTTTCATCGGCAGTGCTTGTGGCAGCCGTACCGCATACTTTTATAAAATGCTGGTGTGTTTGTAACAATCACTTGGTGCGGGTTCTTTCTAAAAGTTGTTTGGTTAATAATATTATTGAGGCATGATGGTTTAAAAAAGCCGCCCATACTTAAACACACCATTTGTCTATCATATCATTTCTGTCTTTTGTGGTAGCTAAAAGCTACAAAAGTATACAGTGTAGGCAAAGCCATATGTTGAGTGGGTTAATTTTATAATTGTTTACAAACTACGGAGAGTGAAGGGAAATCGAATGGTTCGTTGAGACACGAACCATGGCGTTGGTTGGGCCTTGTCAAAAGTGTAATGAAAAGTTTACCTGAGTTTTTCGTCTAACTTACTTTGTTCAAGAAATTTTTTATAGTCTTTGATGTGCAACATTTCGTAAATAGCTTTTTTCTTGTCTTTCGCTTGCTCATAGTATGCTTTACAAATTTGGTAACCAACCCAATAACCCAAATCAGAAGGCTTATCGAAATCTTTTTGTTCACCGTTTCCAATCCAGTTATATGCTCTATTTAAATACATTTCTTTTTTAAAATCTGCCCAAATTTCCTTTTCTTTCCCCTTTCCGTAAATTAAAAGACTTTCATTAGCTGATTTCCCTGAAATTAATTCCCCAATAAAATCCGCCATACCTTCTAAAATTGCACCTTTTAAAAGTGTTGTATCTGAAGCCATTCCATCCTGTTGAAAATGTATCAATTCGTGAGCCACTGTATAGGGAAGGTTTTCAAACGTGCTAATATTTGCTTTTTCCCAATGGCTAAGTTCAGTCGTATCTGCACTTGGTGACATAACTGCTTGGTCTATTCCAAGTATTAAACCTTCACTTGAGGTTGTTCCAGCTGAACGTAATTTTCCTATTACAAAATAAACTGGTGGAAAAATTGCTTGAGGATAAATTTGTTTAAGCTTTACAAAAGACTTTTGATAAATTGATTTTAGTTGCCCTGCCTTTAAAGTATTTTTTCTAATTGTTGCATAATATCTTTTACGAATATTGTGCATATAGACAAAGTTATTGATGTTGTAAATTTTATTGATGTAGTAATATTGCAGTGCCATTGTGCCCTTATTTATATAGTTATCCATATAAATTTTTTCAGCATTTAAAGAGTCTTTTTCTACTAAATCATATGCTTTCCAAAAATTACGAACATCAATATCTATAATTTTCAATTTATTTGGGTCGGTGGTATAAGTCGGTTTTATAAATTTGATTATTTTTTTCCACCTATTGCTAGATTTCATAAATTCATAAGAATTATCATTTTTTAAAGATGGAAGATCGTTAAAACCTAATTTATATACCGCTAATTCAAGGCATCTAAAACTGTTTGTACTGTCTTTTGCACTTGCATAAGCACTTGCCGCATATGAGTAGTTTGTATTTTTTGATAATTTATTTTCTACAAGTAAAGCACCTTGCTCCCAAAGCGATGCAGCTTTGTCAAAATCTTTTTGTTTGTAAAATTTATTTCCAAGTCTCATTAAACTATCAACAGACGATTGCGAAAATGAGATATTAAAAATAAATAAAAATGCAAGTCCAAAGGAAATTTTAAATTTCATATTTTTATAGTTAGCAAAATTGTAAATTGGTTTCAAAAAATGGCCTACGAGGGTTTTATGCAGATTTGGAATTAGAAATTCGTCTGCCGATAACCGCTGCTGATTGAAAATATGTTGATGAAGTTAAGTACAAAAGTTGATAGATATTCGTCGGCTGGAACTGAAGCTTGGATTTGCTATTAGCTGATGTTAAAATGTCATGCCCAACTTGCATAAAACCCAATGTTAGGCACAGTGTTTCTCACCAACGCTTTCGTTTCTCTGTCACAACAACTAAATACTTTTTGTCAAGGTTATTGTTAATGTACGAAACAGCACTCATAATCATTCCGTAATGATTCATTGAGTTTTCTCTTTTGCTATCTTCAATCCATTGCTCATATTTCAAATCAAGTTCGTCAATAGTTATACAAGATTGTATAAAATTAGTTAAGTCATAAACTTCTCTGTCGCTATTTGAAACTAACTCTGTCAAACTGATTGGCTGCTTAAAAATTAATGACAACATACGAGCAAGGTCGTCTTGGTTTTCTGCATATGTTGTTTCAAATCCTTGTTCGTCAATGTCAGTAACAAACGCCTTAATAAATTTTTCTTCGTCTAATAAAATGTTTGTGTCAATTGTGTTTGTCGCTACAAAATATACGTCCATAAACAAGTCAGCTAAATTCTCAAGAAGAGATACCGTCACAGTCTCTACTTGCTGGCTATTGGGAATTTCAGAACCTTCAATGTTATGATTAGTTGTCCATTGTCGCCCTAAAAACCTGCCCAATTTTTGAACAGCTTCATCTAATTCTTCACCATTGTTTAGCCTTTTGGTTAAGTCCTGCACTAACGGCTTAGTTCGTCTATTGAAGTCCAAAAGATATTTTGGTTGTCCGCTTTCAAAAACTATCCACTCGTCAATTGAAAGTTCGTAAAAGGGAATTGCTCTGAATTGTCCACCAGAGTTTTGAAATAAATATGATTCTGTCTGTAAGGTAACGGTCTCCATAACATTGTGCCTAACGTTCGAGTATTGCTGCAGTTGGGGAATTAACCAACTGTCTGCCCGGAACTGAAGCTAAATTTATAAACAAAAGTTCATTATTTTTCCATTGCTGCAGAGTCCTCGGCTAATCTGCAAAGCCCTTTTGAGAAACGCTGCGAGGAAATAAAAGCAACAAAAGGGTAGCTGATAAAAGCTTTTTCATGTAGGTAAAATTTATTTTAAATAGTTGATATTTTATTTTGATGCTTTCCACAAATTATACTTCTTTATCACATCCAATAAGAGGTCGGTCTTTTTCAGGGTTTTAATAAATTCATCTTCTAACTCCAAATATTTTAATGCTTCTGCAAATTTCATTTTCAAAGGGTACTGGTCAGAAATATAAATATAGCCTTTGGTTGGATGTTTGAAAATAATATCTCTCTTAGTTGCATCCTTGTAATATTCTTTTTTAATAGCTGGTATACCGGGGTCAGGACGGTTGTCCCAACTCTGTTTAAGCAATTCAACTTCCTGAAACAATGAATAAATTTTAAAATATCCGGTAATGCTGTTTAGTATAAAGTAAACGCCATCAGGTACAACATCACCCGTTGCCGGTATTAAGTAGAGTTGTTTATTTTCCGATACATCCCATACAATAAAGTCATACTGATGCTCTTCGTAGAAGAATCCAAATCCCTTTATTTTGAGTCGGTCAATTTTTTTAAATTTTCCTTCGGTTTCAGCGAATTTAAAGTCAAAAGTGAGTTTGCTGTAATTAATTTTTTTTGATTCTTTAATTGAATCATTGAATAAGGGGTCTGCTTCAATTTTGGGTGCTTGTCCCATTCCTGTACGGGATGAACCGACAATTAGAAGATTACGTTTTGTTGGAATCTCAATCTTTCCTCTTACTGTATCCCCGGACTTATTGATGTAATATCCATTTGCTTCTTGCCCATATAAGCAGACACTTGAAAATATAATAAGGGCAATTAACGCTATCTTTTTCATACTGAAAATGAAATTAATGATTTTATAATGCCGCAAAACATTCGAGTATTTTCGAAGGCTGAGAACTCATTGATTGTTCAGCCCGGTACAAATACCCAATTAAAAATATGTTCTTGAAGTTATGAACTAAAGCTGAATATAGGACGTCGAGCCTGAACCGCTGCTGATATTTGCACATAGCTGATGTTTCATTGTCCAGCCCTGCTTTTGCAAATACTTTTATTAGCGGTAGTGTTTTATTTCACTTTTTTATAGATTTCTAAATAGTCTCTTGAATAATTAAGCAAAGTTCTTTTAACCTCATAATAGTTATTCGTTTGCTCTTCGCTTAATAAACTTGTATCAGTTCTATATTTATTTAAGAGTTCCATTTGAAGTTCAATTGTCGGCTCAACAATTTTTACTGGTGCACCATTTTTTATTTTTTCTTTCATAGAAAAATTTACTTCTTCATCTTTTTCCATCGAATAGAGTAAATTGTCATGCTCTAGAAATATTTTGCCAATTCCACTTTCTATGTCGTAGGAATTTTCTTTCACATATTCGTTGTCATAAAACTCAGGAAGAATGCCTTTTCCTTGTTTATAAATAGGCTGCATGATTTTAATATGTGGTTCTGATATTTTTGTGTTAAATAATCTCCTATTAAATTTTTTACTTGCTGGACCAATTAAATAATCTGTCATGCCATTATTGGGTTGTAGTTGACAAATTTTGGGAAACGGAAATCCTAAATGTTCAGATACAATAAACTCATAGGACACATTTAATAGTAGTAAATTATTTATTTGAAGACTTAGGCATGTTGGACTATATATGAAGCATGGTGAATTTGCACCAATCCAAGTTAATCCCTTATGATTATTATACAAATTCGTGATTGCAAGAAATCTATCTTTAAGTCCTACTCTTTGATTGATAAAGAATTTGGGTTCAATTTGGAAATGCCCTTTATTAAGATAATTGACAGCAAGCCAAATGCCAATTCTGATTTTATCTAACCAATCAAGAAAAAGATTTATTTGTTCGTAATTCAAATACTCGTCAACCAGTAATCTTTCAACAATTACTTTAACTTTAGATTCTACTTCAGCAAATTTACTGTTACATGTCTCACAAGCTGGAAATGTAAAAGATGAAATATTAAATTCTATTTGTTGTTGCGTTTTCCAGTTGTAACCAAGGTTGACAGTCCTAAATTCATCACCTGTCAATTTGAGAAGCCACTTTGGTAAAACATGCTCCTTGTTTTTGTCTGTTGGAGGGTTGCCGCAAAAAATACACTTCTTGCTAATCATGATGTCAATTCACATTACCGCTAACGAACAGGTATTGCTGCAGGTGTGGAATTCATTGAATGTCCTGCCCGGAACTGCTGCTCAATAAAGATTTAAAAGTACAAGATAAAAACTAAAAGCCCAACAGAATTCCGTCGGCCGAAACCGCTGCTGATAGAGAACTATAGCCGAAGGTTACAACGTCAAGCCAGACTTGCAGCAATACCCATGTTGGTGGCAGTTATTTCTTTTTCCAACTCAGAATAATTTCAGTGATTAATAAAGGTATTGCCCAACAAAGCCAAATTATTGTAAGACCTCTTTCTTTGAACTCTGGTATTATTGATTTTACAAAAACCGAATTATTGAAAATACGGAAAAAGAAAAATCCAAGTGTGACAACATAGCTTCTAATCATCCATTCTTTGTGTTGGATTATGCGTCCTCTCCTTACGAAAATATAAGCCATCAAAGCTGTCGAAATCCAAGCAAATGCTAATGCTTGTAAACCAAAAGCCCATGAAAAACTTATCTTATATCCACTTGTCCAAGCTAAATTAGTTGCAGAGATTGTACCTAACAAAATTGCTATTAGATATACACGTCCAAGAAATCTGTGTGTTTTGATATATTTTCCTCTAAATGTTTTCCAAAATTGGAATGGGCCAATTATCATGGCAATAAGTCCACATGAAATATGAAAAAACAATGGAATTTTATAATCCCAAAACCTGCCGTAACTTTCTTTATTAAGAATTAAATAAGGTAGAATCTCTTGAAAAGTAATTACACCTATGTAGAGAACTAGAATTAATGTAAAACCAAATTTCAAATATGATTTTGGTTTAAGCTTATTTAAAGCACTAAGTTTTTCCATTGTTAATTCTTGGTTTGTTAATTTGTCTGCGTTATAATTGCCACCAACGATTGTATTGCCGCAATATACGCAGCTTTTTTAGCCAGCGACAATTTTTTTAAAAAATTATGATTCAATTATTTACGCAAAAAAGCGTAAGTTTTTTAGTTTGTTTTTAGTGCGGCAATACAATTGCGCACTTTACTACTAATTTGGGAGCTGCTTAACCGGTGTGAGAATTGAAGTTAAGCAATGTGCTTTAAAAAATGAAAATAGCCCCGCTATTTCTTTTACAAATGCAGGGGTTAGGCAACTACAAACCCCAAACCACCAACCACCAACAATTTTGTTCAACTCTGCTATGCGGCATAAGCCCCGCTAAATGCGGGATGCAGTGCAACAGCTACTCGCCTCGCTGCGTTGCAGCTAACAGGTGCGACGCAACCACTGCTGCCATTACTACCGCTGCCGGCTCACCCAAAATAAAAACCCCGCCATGCGGCGGGGTTTTGTTGTTGTATGCTGTTGTTGTTAGAAACCTTTTTTATCAATTGCCTTTTTCTCTTCGGCTTTTTGCATGGGGTTAATGCCTTGGCTTTGGCCACGCACTGCACCTTGTTTCATTTTAAACGATTGAAACTTGCTGGGCTCATCGGCAATTTTTGGCCAGCTGTTGTTGCCGGTGTTAATATCGGCAGTTTCTTTCATGGGGTCTAATTGCACTTTGGCTACCTGCTTGTCTTTTACAAAGGTCTTAATCAGTTTACCTTCGTTTTTGCGCCATACCTGTGCGGGTATGCGTTCTATTTCTTTGGTGCCATCTGCATAGGTCCACTCTAAAATTACGGGCATTACCAAACCGCCTTTGTTGCTAAAGGTAATTTCGTAAAAATGTTTATTGGCCATTTGGGCTTTCATTGCTGCATCCATGGGTTCAATAGCGCCGCGTACAGGCACCTGATATTTGCTGGTATCGTAGGTTTCCATGCCACGGTTGTAGCGCCAGTAAAAATCGCGTTGGGTGGTATCAGCATCGGTTTCAAATACAATGCTTTTATCCTGGCGGTTGCGTATTTTAGAAATATCATCAAAGGTGCTGCCGGCAGGTTTTGCCAGGCTGCGGGTGGCAACAGTATCTTTTGTATTAGCTGTGGGTACAAAATCTAAATCTGCCTTATAGTATTTAATGGTGTCTAAAGAAATATCGCAGGCATCTGTACCATAAAACCAACCTCTCCAAAACCAATCTAAATCTTCGCCACTGGCATCTTCCATGGTGCGAAACAGATCGCCTGGTTCTGGGTGTTTAAAAGCCCAGCGGCGTGCATACTCTTTAAATGCATAGTCAAATAACTCGCGGCCCATAATGGTCTCCCGCAATATGTTCATGCCGGTGGCGGGCTTGGTATAAGCGTTGGGGCCAAACTGTATAATGTTTTCGCTATTAGTCATAATAGGCTCTAACTGATCTTTTGGCAAACGCATATAATCAGTAATCGTCCAGGCTGGTCCGCCGCGGGTAGGAAATTTATTATCGTACAGTTCTTCTGTTAAATACTCAACAAAAGAGTTCAGGCCTTCATCCATCCAGCTCCATTGGCGTTCGTCGCTGTTAATAATCATCGGAAAGAAGTTATGACCCACTTCATGTATGATTACACCCAGCATACCATACTTGGTGCCTTCGCTGTAACTGCCATCTTTTTCGGTGCGGCCATAATTAAAGCAAATCATGGGGTACTCCATACCATTGGCAGCTTCTACGCTTTGTGCCACCGGGTAGGGGTAGGGTATGGTAAACTTAGAGTAGCTTTTAATAGTGTGTGCTACGGCTTTGGTGCTAAGCTTGCGGTACAAGCCATACGCTTCTTTTGGGTATTCGCTCATGCACATTACTTTCTTGCCTTCTACATAAGCAGGCATGGCATCCCAAATAAATTTGCGAGATGAGCCCCAGGCAAAGTCACGCACATTATCTGCTTTAAAAATCCATGTTTTCTTTTTACTGCTTTTTTGTTTTTCAGCAGCTTTTGCTTCGTCAAGCGTTACTACTTCTACCGGCTCTTTTGCTGTAGTGGCTTTTTGCCAACGGGCTAATTGCGCTGCAGATAAAACAGCTGCATAGTTCTGGCACTCGCCGGTAGCTGCTACCACATGGTCTGCAGGCACCGTCATTTGTACTTTAAAGTTGCCAAAGCCTAATGCAAACTCTCCGCGGCCGGTAAACTGGTGGTTTTGCCAACCCTGAAAATCGCTGTACACACACAGGCGGGGGTACCATTGTGCAATGGTAAAAATATGATTGCCATCTTCAGCAAAATACTCGTAGCCACCACGACCACCCACACTCATTCTATCGGTTATTTTATAATTCCAGTCTATGCTAAAAACAAATTTCTGACCGGGCTTAACAGGTGCTGGTAATTCTACCCGCATCATGGTTTTGTTTACCGTGTAGTTTAATTTTTTACCCATGGCATCTACCATGCGGGTAATATTTACACCGTAATCATTTTCTTTTTTTTCAACACGGCTCAGCATGGCATCACTTATCTGGCGGGGCATGCTTTGCCCATCCTGGTAGTTGGCGTTTTTGCTGCTGCTGTGTTCATTCTCATCTACCTGCAGCCACAGGTAAGTTAATACATCGGGGCTGTTGTTGTAATACGTAATGGTTTCGCTGCCGGTTAACTTTAAATTGGGTTCATCCAATTCGCATTTAATGTCATAGTCGGCACGTTGTTGCCAGTATTTAGGGCCCGGTGCGCCGCTGGCAGTGCGGTACTCATTGGGGGTAGGTAAAATACCGTTTAACTGTTCAAATTTGTTGCCATGGTTGCTACCCGGGTTGTTTTGCGTGTTTTGTGCGGTTGCCACATTACACACTGCTAAGCCCAGGCCACAGGCAAAGAGTAGCTGTTTCATAATTATGATGGTTTATGTAATTGAGTTAATAAAAATACCGGCGCTTGTTTTTCATAGCAACATCGTTGCGTCGCAATCACTTCATCTGTTAGTTCATTGGGCAACGGTGTACTAATAACAGTTGCTTCTTTTTTTGGGTAGCGTTCTATTGCCATTAAAAGCGCCACGCCAAATATGGCACCAGATGCATACAACAAATATTCCCGGCGGTTTACTTTTAATAATTGCACTACAAGGTAGGTGATTACTAAAATGCCCGCTACAATTAATAGTTGCCCGGCTTCAAGCCCCAGGTTAAAAGCCAATAGCTGCAATACAATACTTTCATCTTTACCCAACAGGGCCTTAAGGTAATTAGAAAAACCCAAGCCATGTATTAAACCAAAGAGCAGTGCTATAAAATAAATAAACGGTAATCGTTGCTTAAACAAAAAATCTTTTTGCCACGCATTGCTGAGGGCTGTTAAAACAATGGTTACGGGTATAAAAAATTCTATCCAGTTTACAGGTATGTTTACCACGGCAAACACACTTAATGCCAAGGTTACTGAGTGGCCAATGGTAAATGCAGTAACCAATACCAGTATTTTTTTCCAATCGGCAAAAGTATATCTCAGGCAAAGGGCTGCTACAAACAAAATATGATCGTACCCTGCCCAATCCAATATATGGTCTTTACCTAAACCCAGATACAGCCAAAATTCCTGCATAGTATTGATTAATGCCGCTTGTAAAGTTTTAACGGTTCAGTTTATCAGGTGTGGAAAATAAACAAGAGATTTGTGGTAGAAAAATTTAGTTTTTCAATGGCAATAATTATACATCAATGGTTTAGCATTTTACTGCTGTTTTTAGGCGCCGGGCACAGCCCAGCCAAAGAAGCTGCTGCAGCAAAACACCCTTTTTATGTTTCTGTTACAGAAATTGAGCACAATGCCAAAGAAAAGCTACTGGAAGTATCGTGTAAAATGTTTTTAGACGATACGGAGAAAACGCTGAACAAAATTCATAAACAACCGGTAGAACTTACAAACCCTAAAAACCCGCAGCTGGCCCAGCAACAGGTATTTGACTATATGAAGGGGCATCTTAAAATTAAAATAGATGGCAAGCCGGTTGCTTTAGAGTTTGTGGGCTACGAAATTGAAGGCGCTTCTATCTGGAGTTATTATCAGATTGCTAATATTGCTGCTTTTAAAAAAGCAGAAACCACCACTACTATTTTTTACGAAACCTACCCCACACAAATAAGTATTGTGCATTGTACGTTTGGCGGCACAAAAAAAAGTAACCGCGTTACCAACCCAGAGACGCTATCTGTATTTGACTTTTAATTTTTGTTGCTACAGGTTCTACTGTTAAAGGGTGCGACGCAACAGTTGTTGAAAATAGTACAACAGTTGGTTACAAAAATAAAACCTTTCGTCCAGCAATCGTGACCACCACTGGGCCAGATTGTTTTTTGTGCAACCGGTGTTGGGCCAAATGAATTGGTAAAATCAATAATCATATTAGTAATACCTGCGCCAACAGTGCCATCATCGTTATTATGAAAAGCCCATATTGGTAACCTGGCAGTTGCCATATTACTACATTGCGCTTGTGTGGGCCATGCGGCACCGCACATAGGTACTACCGCAGCAATACGATTTGGGTAGGCAATGGCATACTCCCACGCAATGCCGCCACCCATGCTTAAGCCACTTACATAAATGCGACTTTGGTCTACCCGCATATTTGCCACGGCCCAATCTATTACAGCATTTACATCTGCAGCAACCGGCCATTGCTTAAATTGGGGCGATACCACCAGAAAAGAATGATTCTCTCCGCTTACATTAAATCTTGATGGAAAAGTTCTGGCATTTAATAATTTGGGAATGCCGTTGGCCAACACCTTACTTAATTGCGTGGTGCCATTGCCTAACTCACCCACACCATGAATGAAAATAATTAATGGGTATGTTTTTGAAGTAGAATCGTACCGGTTGGGTAACGCTTTATACAAGCCACCAACATTGGTACCAATGTTTACTGTTACCGCTGTTTGATTGGCGGGTTGTGTTTCTGGTATCAGATTAGGATCTATTTGCGTAGGAAGACTTCTGATTTGTTTTGTTTCAGAGGTAGCGGCGGTTTCCATAGCATTATCTTTCTGACAGCTGGTTTGGACAATAAGAGTCCATGTTAGTGCCAGCGCACTAATCAGAGCATTAACCTTCATAATAGTAATCAGAGTTTGGTGATCGAACAAATAGTATGTTGACCTAGTTTTCCAAACACCTTGCCAGAATCTACCCATTAACATGAATGTGGAAATCTTGAAAGTAATAATTGACTATTATCAATGTTGCAACAAATAATTAGAAAAACTACGAGGGAAAATTAGTTTTCTTCTTCCATTTCTTCCTTGAGTTCTTTACTAATATGTACCAGTATTTTATCGATGCGTTGTGCATCCATATCTACTATTTCAAAGTCAAAACCCCGCCAGGTAAGCGTATCGCCGGTTAAAGGAATGCGTTCTAATTGATGCAGAATAAAGCCAGCCAGTGTATCAAACTCCTGCTCGCCTTCATTCATCCATTCTGTTTTTTCAAAACGTGTTAAGAAGTCGTAGAAAGGTATTTGTGCATCAACCAGGTAAGAACCATCTTCCCGTTCTGTAATTTCATAATCATCTACATTTGGCTCTGGTATTTCACCTATTATGGCTTCTAATATATCATTTAATGTTATCATACCTTGCAGGCTGCCATATTCATCTACAATAAAGCAAGTGTGTATTTTGCTTTCTTTAAATTTCTCTAATACCTGGTAGGCGGTATTATTTTCTGGCACAAACAAGGCCTGCTTCATTATTTTTCTAAAGGCTACATCATCATCGGTTACATATAAATCTTTTATTGAAATAATGCCTTTAATATTATCAATGGCGCCATCGCAAATTGGGTATGAAGAATGGGGTTCTTTAAGTATTTTTTCTTTAATAATAATTTCATTGTCGTTCACATCAAACCAAATAATATCGCTGCGGTGTGTCATTAAAGAAGTAATGTTACGGTCGCCCAAATGAAAGACACGTTCTATAATTTCCTGCTCAGCTTCTTCAATAGCACCATGCTCTGTACCTTCACTAATAATGGCTTTAATTTCTTCTTCTGTAACCTGGCTATCGTTGGGTTTAATATTAAACAGTTTTGTAATCAGGTGGCTCGATTTGGTTAGCAGCCATACAAAGGGATGTGTTATTAAACTCATTATCCGCATCGGTCTGGCCAGTAATTTTGCAAACCGCTCTGGGTTAGATAAGCCAATGCGTTTGGGCACCAACTCTCCTAATACCAACGAGAAAAAAGTGATAATGATAACCACAATTGTTGTTGCAAGTCCTTCACTATAATTTTTAAGAGATTCAAATTTAGAAAGAAAGACAGTAAGGTCTTTTGTAATGGTTTCTCCAGAAAAAATACCCGTTAAAATACCAATAAGGGTAATGCCTATTTGTACGGTGCTTAAAAATTTATCAGGATGTTCTGCAAGGTTTAGTGCCTCACGGGCACTAATGTCGCCTTTATTGGCTTGCGCTTCTAAGCGGCTTTTGCGGCTGGAGACGAGGGCAATTTCAGCCATTGAAAACAATCCATTCAGCAATATCAGCCCAAGAATTATAAGGATTTCTGTCATTGTATTTAAAAATACTGGTTATTGTTTAATGAGGCCTATTTTTTTATTAAAAAGCGTGGCCATAAAACGCCCGATAGCAGTGCCTAACAAAGCACCACCCACTACATCAATAGGGTAGTGAACCCCCACGTATACTTGTGCCAGGCAAATAGCAGCTGCCCATAACCAGAAAAAATGCAGCCCTTTACCCAGGTAGTTTTTTAAAGTAAATACTATAAATGCAGCCACCCCAAAATGATTGGTGGCATGAGATGAGGTGAAGCTGAAATTTCTTCCGCAATAGCTGGCTAATAAACGTACCTGATCACCAATCTCTTCATTCCAGCAGGGGCGGGGCCTTTGTATTAAAGGTTTTAAAATATGGCTGCTTACAATATCTGTTAGTGCTGCCGTGCTTAAAATTACCAACACCCAAAGCCAACCTCTTTTGCCAAAATTTAGCGGCATAAACACCAAAATAAAAAGATATAACGGAACCCAAAAGGTAGCTTCTCGCAGGTAGGGCAACACCGTATCAAATATATTGTTGCTAAACCCTCTGTTTACGGCAAAAAATAGTTGCCTGTCAATTGCATCTATTGCCGAAAAAAAACTGTTTACCTCTAATAAAAACATGCGCAAAAATAACACTTGTTTTTGGTAAAACTATTTGCAGTTGCTAACAGCTTATTATATATACATACACTGCTTTTTCTGTATTTTACCAGCAAAATTCAGCACATGCCCCAACAATACTGCCTTGCGCTTGATTTAAAAAACGATGCTGCATTAATTGAAGCTTATAAACAATACCATCAAGAAATTTGGCCCGGTATTGTGCAAAGTATAAAAGACAGTGGCATACTTACCATGCAGATATATAATGCCGGCAATCGGTTGTTTATGATTATACAAGCTTCAGCCGATTTTAATTTTACCAAAAAAGCTGCTGCAGATGTTGCTAACCCGCTGGTACAACAGTGGGAGCAATTGATGTGGCAATACCAACAGGCCCTGCCTTTTGCTGCACCCGGCCAAAAATGGGTGCTGATGGAGAAAATTTTTGAAGTGTAATGTTACCAGCAGTTGTGCTGCTATTGAGCGTTGGTTGCGTCGCACTCTTGTACATTTGTAATTCTACTGTTGAAGTGTGCGACGCAACAATGTTTAACCGGAGCGTTGCCGCTGGTTACCATAAATTATTTTTTACCATTGGCTGGCTTGGGGGCTGTATTGCCGCTGTTCTTAGGTGTTTCCAGTGCGCTTTTATATTTTTTAAAAGCTTCTAAAATATTGCCGGCAACTTCTACCTGTCCGTTTTCACTGTTGAGGTATTCTTCTTCTTGCTTATTGGTTATAAAACCGGTTTCTACCAATATGCTGGGCATGCCCGTGGCTTGCAGCACCCAAATGCCTTTATTGTTGCGCTGTTTTACACCATAGCTCTGGCGGCCGGTGGCTTTAAATTCTTCTTCTACCAAATAAGCTAACTGAGCACTGTTTTTGAAAAAATATTTGGTGTATAGTTGTGCTCTTATTTTTGCTTCGGGAGAATTAAGGTCTAATACGTTCAGGGTATCTTCTACATTTTCTCCGGTTTCTGTTTCTTCAATAAAATCTTGTTTTTCATCGGTGCGGTCTGCAGCCCATACATAGGTTTCT
This sequence comes from Sphingobacteriales bacterium, assembly GCA_004295245.1. Taxonomy (GTDB): domain Bacteria; phylum Bacteroidota; class Bacteroidia; order Chitinophagales; family Chitinophagaceae; genus JACMLD01. The sequence goes on from REAR01000090.1 coordinate 23,899, forward strand.
GTACCCACTCTTTTATTTTCTACCCAATAACTTTCATAGATGGGTTCTGTAATGGTTTTCTTTTTGCGGCGTTTGCCTTTACCTACATATACAACTTTAGGTTTATGGCCAATAATACGTTTGGCATACCAACCACCTGCTTTTTGGCCGGTTGCATTAAGGTGGATGCTTATAAATAAATCGGCTTTTGATTTGTTGGCTAAATCGGCCCGGTAGCGTAAGGCTTGTTGTACGTTGTTTAAATTGCCGGGCAATGTATTGGTGGTGCGGGTATAAATAATTTTTAAATCAGGAAAGGTCTCTTGTAATAATTTACCAAAGCGCAAGCTTATTTCTAACGCCACTACTGCTTCAGTAGAGATAAGGCCTTTAGCGCCGGGGTCTATACCGCCATGGCCAGGATCGATGATAACGGTTTTTATGGTAGCTGCTGGCTTGGTTTTCTTTTTGGGTGCCTCGCCTATAAAAGCAAGGTTTGCCATTACGGCCAGGAATAAGCCCGATACAATCAATCCTTTTTTTAGCATACTAATAACAGCATTTTAATGGGTTTAGAAATCTTAAGCTATTCATTTAAACAGTGATGCCTTATTTTTGCCCACGTGTTATGACCAATAGCTACAAAGTTAAATTAATTTACAGTTGCATAATGGCCCTTACAACCACACTCATATGTGTAACGTTGTTTGGTGCCGCTAATTATATCAAACCGTCTCCTTTTCACCGCACTTTAACAGTAACTGCTGATACCACACCACTTAAAACAGCGCCCAAAGATACTATACTACCCAACAGGAAAGACACACTGCCCTATATTAAAGACACTACCGGAAAATTAGTGCCCATAATTGATACATTGGATTTAAAAATTTCAAAAGACTCTTTAGATGCTCCGGTTGAATATGCCGCCACCGATTCTATGGTGATGATTGTGCCCACCAAAAAAATATGGTTATATAGTAAAGCCAATATTAAACAGAAAGATGTTAACCTGGATGCTAACCGCATTTTAATTGATCAGGAAACACAAACGGTGTATGCATACGGCACCATAGATACCGCTAACAATTATGTAGGCAGGCCACATTTTGTGCAAGGCGATAATAATATGGACGCCGATACCATGGCATTTAACTTTAAAACACAAAAAGGCATTACAAAAAACACGGCAACGGTACAGGGCGAAATGTATGTGCAGAGTGAAAAGATGAAAAAAATTAATGAAAACGAATACTTTGCTTACCGCGGCCAGTTTACCACCTGCGATCTGGATGTGCCTCACTTTGCATTTCGTACGAAGAAGATGAAATTGGTAAACAAAAAAATGGCTGTTAGCGGCCCCGTGCATCCAGAGTTTGAAGGCGTGCCCGTGCCCATCTATATTCCCTTTGGTTTCTTTCCATTGTCTCAAGGGCGTCACTCTGGTATATTGCCACCCACATTTACTACTAACGAGCAGTTTGGTTTAGGTTTAGAAGGTATGGGTTACTATAAAGTGCTGAACGATTATTTTGATGCAACGCTTCGCGGCGATTTATATTCTTATGGCGGATACAGAATTAATTTAACGCCTACTTACCGGGTGCGGTACCGCTACCAGGGCACCATGACATTGAGTTACCAAAACTCAAGAATACTGGCCGATGCCGGCAAACAAGATTTTTTTTCTACCAAAACGTTTAATATTAACTGGAACCATTCTGTTGACAGCCGCGCCAGGCCCGGACAAAGTTTTTCTGCTAATGTAAATGCCGGCTCAACTAAGTTTAACCAATTGCTGGCTAATAATCCGAATCGTAATTTTCAAAACCTGTTAAGCTCTTCTGTAACGTACAGCAAAATGTGGAAGGATAAGTTTAACCTTACCATGAGTGCCAACCACCAGCAAAATAACAATACCCGTTTAATGAGTATGAATTTACCCAATGCCAATTTTACGGTTAATAATTTTTATCCTTTTCAGCGTAAAGAGTTTGTTGGAGAAAGTAAATGGTATGAAAAATTAGGGGTGGGGTTAAACACCAGCTTTGCCAATCAGATTTCTTTTTACGACAGTGCGTTTAGTTTCAGACAACTGGTAGATACCTTACAATGGGGCATGCAGCACACGGTGCCCATACAATTATCATTACCACAATTAGGGCCTTTTCAAATTGGCCCCGGCATTTCTTTCAGAGAAAATTGGTACAGCCGCCAATTTGAACGCCGGTGGAACGGTGCAAAAGTAGATACCGTAATTAGAAAAGGTTTTTACCGCAGCAGCGAAATGTCTTTTAGCCTGGGTATTAATACTGCTTTGTATGGTACAATGGACAAGTTTAAGAAAACAAGCAGCGTAATGGCCATCCGCCATGTAATGCGGCCATCTTTTAGCATGAGTTATAAACCAGATTTGGCAGCAAAAGATTATTATACCACACAGGTAGATACCAGCGGCCGCCAATTACGTTTTTCTTATTACGATGGATCAATTTTTGGCCCCATGGGCGAAGGTGAGTTTGGCGGTATGAGTTTTGGTATTGATAATTTTTTAGAAATGAAGAAACGTTCTAAAACAGATACCACAGAAGCCGGTATAAAAAAAGTACGTTTAATTGATGGCTTTGGTGCCAACAGCAGTTATAACTTTTTAGCCGATTCATTCAAGCTATCACCCATAACACTTTACCTGCGCAGCACATTGGCCGAAAAAATAAATATAACAGCCGGCGCCACCATGGATCCCTATCAGGTAGATTCTTTAGGTGCCCGCAAAAAAGAATATGCATGGAAAGGAGATAAATTTAGTTTAGGCCGCATTACCAATGGAAATATTTCTATCTCCGCTAACTTTCAAAGCAAACCAAAAGATGAAAAGAAAGCAAGCGATGGTAAAACAGGTCCGGCACTAGACCGATTGAACCAACCACTTACTTTAGAAGAGCAGCAACAACAATTACAGTTTGTGCGCAACAACCCTGCAGAGTTTGCCGACTTTAATGTGCCCTGGTCTTTACAGGTTTCATATTCACTTAACTTTAGCCGCCTCTTAAAATCAGACTATAGTGGTTTTAAAACCGAAGTAAACTCAAGCCTTAACTTTAGTGGCGATTTTAATTTAACCCCAAAATGGAAAATGGGCCTCAGTTCTTACTACGATTTTAAAGAAGGTAAACTGGCCAATACCACGGCCTTTCTTTCCAGAGAAATGCATTGCTGGCAGCTAAGCATTAACTATACAAGGGGTTTGTATAATTCTTTCAGTATAAATATTAACCCTAAATCTTCATTGCTGAGAGATTTAAAAGTAAACCGCACCCGCTACTTTTATAATCAATAATTTTTTGTAACCAGCAGCGGTTTTTCATGGCGGCAACTGTTGCGTCGCACATGTTAGCTGCATCGCTGCGAGGCACGAGTAGCTGTTGCACATCATCCCAACTTTAGCGGGACTTGTACATTTGATTGCTGATTTTAAATTTCAATATCCAATCAGAACTTTTAAAGTAGAAGCCTTGTATTGCAGAATTAATTACAACTGCTATTTGCTCCTGATAGCATTGCCGCTAACAGGTGCGACGCAAGTAACGCTCAATAGTAGTACCATCGCTGGCAGCATATATCTCTTTTAAACTTCAGTAATTTTAAGTAGCTTTATTACCAGTTGAAAAAAAACATTACTATATTTTTTTTAGCATCATTTTTTTTGCTGCAATACGGCAAGGTGGTAAGCTATTTATATTGTACGTATGAAAATTATAAGCAAACAGGCTCAGTAACCTGCGATTGCGAAAAGCAATTAACCGATGCACCCGCTACTACCACTACGCACAATGGGCATATGCATGGTATTAAAACAGAAGAATGCTTGCAGCATATTGCCACTAATAATTTGTTGCAGACACCCTTTAATTATATTATTGTTTCTTACAGGGCCTACCAGGAAAATACATTACACCACCCACCCAAAGGGTTGCTGCGCCCACCTTGCGCCGGTTAATTTTATTTCTGCAATTTTTATGTAAGCACACTGTTACAATCGTAACAGTAATTGCTATTTATTAATCTGCCAACCACGGTAGCAGTTATTTTTTACTATTAAAACTATTTTATGAGAGTACTATTTATTATAGTAGTTATGCTGTTGCAGGTATATGCCTGCAACCGTAAGCAACATACTATCATTACTAAAACTAAGGGCACCGAAATAATAACAGAAGAAGGCACTAAAATTTTATTAGGCAAACACAATAGTCATATTTTTTTACAACCACCGTATAACAGTTGGTACCTGCCTAATTACAACAACTATCAACCAGATACAGTAACCCTGCAAACATTGGCACCGCAATTGGCAGCTAAGCGGTTTGAAATTTTCCTTGGCTCGTGGTGTGGCGATAGCCAACGGGAAGTGCCCCGCATGCTAAAAGTGCTGGCAGCGGCAGGTGTAAAAGAAAGTCAGGTGCAAATTGTGTTTGTAGATAACCGGGCAGGTGCCTATAAAAAAAGCCCGGGCAACGAACAGCAGTATAAAAACATACACCGTGTACCAAATTTAATTGTGTATAATCAGCAAGAAGAAATAGGCCGCATTATAGAAACACCGGTTATAAGTATTGAAAAAGACCTGCAACAAATACTACAACAGCACTATACCCCTAATTACCGGGCAGCCCAACAATTGATTGGTTTTTTAGAAAAAGAAAAACCGGTAAACAGTAGTGAATGGATAGCGGCCAACTATCAACATTATAAAAATCTGATGCGTTATCAGGGTGAGCTGGTAAGTATTGGCCGCATCTGGATGGGGGAGTTGCAATACGAAAAAGCAACTATTGCTTTTAAGCTAACAGTTACTTTATATCCTTTATACTCACCGGCCTATTATTATCTGGCAGAGCTAAGTGCTATGCAACACGATAAAGAAGCTGCTATTGGGTATTGTAATAAAGTGTTGCAGTTAGACCCGGGCCATAAACCTGCAACCGATTTGTTGGCGGGCTTAAAAAAATAAGCCGGTACAGGTAGGCCCTAAAGTGAATATGAATTTACCACAAACGCACAAAACAATGAAATGAGCAGCTAACTACTTTGTGCGTTTGTGGCAATTCTGTTTACTTACTGCCAAATACTTTCTTTAATAAATCGCTGGCACGTGCTGCCGGGTCTTTGCGTATTTTTTTCTCTTCATCTGCTACATAATAAAAAATGCCATCCAATGCTTTTTGCGTAACGTAGCCCGTAAGATCTGTATTTACTTTTTTAAAAGTGGTGGGCAAACTGTTATACTTTTCAAATACTGCCTTCCAGTGTTTAGTGGCATCTGTTTTTTGCAGAGAGCTTTCTATAACTGGTTTAAAGGCTGCGGTTAAATCGGTATTAGTACTTTTCTTTAAATAAGAAGTAGCAGCGGTATCGGTGCCCTTTAAAATAGTCAAAGCATCCTGAAAGCTCATTTTTTTAATGGCATTAACAAAAATAGGAGCGGCCGATTTACTGGCATCTTCTGCAGCCCGGTTAACGCTTAAAATGGCATCATCCACCAGTTTACCAAGGCCTGCACTGCGCAATGTTTTTTCAACTTTCTTAGCTTCTTCGGGCATTAAAACTTTTACGGCAGCATCTTTAAAAAAACCATCTGCAGCAGATAGTTTGCTACCGCTGTTGGTAGCACCAACTGTTAATGCTTCTTTTAAACCTGCAATAATATCATCATTACTAAGTGTGCCAGTTTCGCCAGTAATTTTTTTTGCTTCTTTATTAATTTTGTCAAAAAGCGATGATTTCTTTTTAGTAGGGGTTTGTTGTGCCCAGCTTAAAAAGCTGATAGTTAATAATAAGAGGGTAAACACATTTTTTTTCATACCTATATTGTTTAATAAATCATTAATTGGTTGTCCAGCTAAAAGCATCACTTTTTTCAATAGCAGCAAAGGTTACTTGTGCTGTGGCGGGGGGTGTGGTTAGTTTTCTTTTTTGGGTATTTAACCAGGCACCATCTACGGTAATAACGGCAGCAAGGGTATCTGTATTTTTATAAAGATGGTGTTGCAGTGTCCAGCGGCTATAGTCTTCAGTACTTTTTAACAGGTGCATATCAATAGTAATGGTGTCAGTGGCTTGTATTTCGCGTTTAAAAAGGGCTTCTTCTCTAAATAATACGGGGCCAAAGCCATGTTGTTGCATAAAATGTGCCGTTAATCCGTATTGGTTAAAAAATTCAATACGGCAAAAAGCTCCATAATCGTAGTAGGCAGAATGCCTTAAATGAAAGTTCGGATCCAGATCGGACCAGCGAACCTGTATATTGCGGCTAAATAATTTCATATGTTATACGTTAAATGTATCAGCAAGATAGTAAGGCCCGGTTGTAGTGTTGCATAACCAACTATCAATCTTTGTTAAAAAATAAAAACAACCCGGGTTACTGATGAATAAATTGTAATATTTTCGCACCCGTTATAATATTTTATCACCTAATAATCTATCGTTAAAAAAATAATAAGTAATGAAAAAATCCATCCTGCTGGCAGTTGCTTTAGTAAGTGTTACCGCAGCTACCGCACAAACAAAACCAGCACCCAAACCCAAGCCTGTTGTAAAGCCTGCGGCTGCGGCACCCGTATTAAAAAGTGCTATAGATTCTTTTAGCTACTCTATTGGCTTAAGTATTGCTAATTTTTATAAACAACAGGGTATTACAAAAATTAATACCAATATGGTAAGCAAAGCCATTAACGATGCTACAGCCAACAAAAAAACATTATTAACCGAAGAAGAAATGAACATGAGTATTAGTAACTATTTACAAAAATTAAAATCAGAGAAAAGTGCTGCTAACAGAAAAGCAGGCGAAGATTTTTTAGCAGAAAACAAAAAGAAGCCCGGTGTTATAACCTTGCCCAGTGGCTTGCAGTACCAAATTATTAAAGAAGGTACTGGCGAAAAACCCACGGTGAACGATAAGGTGAAATGCCATTACCACGGCACCCTGTTAAATGGTACCATTTTCGATAGCTCTGTAGACCGTGGCCAGCCAATTGATTTTGCGGTAGGTGGTGTTATACAAGGTTGGGTAGAGGCTTTGCAGTTAATGCCCATTGGCAGCAAATGGAAATTATTTATACCCAGCAATCTGGCTTATGGAGACAATCAGGCCGGGCCACATATTATGCCGGGCAGCACCCTTATTTTTGATGTGGAGCTGATAGATATTGTAAAATAAATTAGGTAACCAACGGTGTTATTACATGGCATCACCGTTGCGTCGCACCTGTTAGCGGCAACGCTGTGAGGGGCGGGTAGCTGTTGCGTTTCATTCTAACTTTAGCGGTACTTGTACAGTAGTATTTTAAATGCTGAAGGGTGCGACGCAACAAAAGCCAAATAAAGCACCACTGCCGGTAACAAAATAAATAAGCCCCGCAATATTGCGGGGCTTTGGTTTTTTTATAGGCAAACAGCGTTAAATATGCTGTTCAATTTTCTTTACAAAATTTGCTTTAGGTTGTGCGCCTACTAATTTGTCTACTACCTTACCACCCTTAATAAAAAGAATTGCTGGTATAGATGTGATGCCAAAGTTCATAGACACTTGTGGGTTGTGGTCTACGTTTACTTTACCAATGTTAACCTTGCCTGCATAATCTTTACTTAGCTCTTCAATAACTGGCCCAATGGCACGGCAAGGGCCACACCACTCTGCCCAAAAGTCTACTACGGTTAATTTATCAGACGCAATTACTTCTGTTTGAAAGTTGGCGTCGTTGTACTCTGCTGCCATAATGTTGAATTTAAATTTTATTATAGTTTTTTTTGTTTGCTACGGAGTGAGTGGCAAAATTAGCTCCAAGATGCATTGCCTGCATTGCTGGCACAAAGTTGTGCATAATTTGTCATTTGCTGTTGTCGGCTGGCTGGCAAAAGCTGTAAATAAGGCGGAACTGGTAGTTGTATTAGCATTTCTTTAGTATTTACGCAAACGATTGTTGGGCTAACCGGTTAATACGGCGTTGGGTATAAAAACAAATACAGTGGTGCCTGTATTTTTAATACTGTTTATGTTTAGGGTACAACCGGTTACTTGTAAAAGATCTTTTATAATTAAGTAGCCAAGCCCGTTGCCGGTTTTTTTATCAACGCTACTGCTGTTGATGGTTACTTCATTAGCCAGTAAATTTTGTACCTGCTCTGCAGACATGCCAATGCCTTCATCGGCTATGCTGAAACGAAAGCCATCGATGGAAAGATGCCCGTCTATGATAATTGTGCCTTTATTACTGAAGTTGATGGCATTGAGTAATAAATTATACACTAAAATTTTAATGGGCTCGTAAAACTGCACAATTTCAAGGCCGGGTATTATTTTGTTTTTGATGGATATGTTTTTTTGCCTGGCCATTGATTGCAATACACTTATTATATCGTTTATAAGTGTGGCAACCTGAATATTTTCTTTGCTCAGGCGACGGTTTTCGTTTTGGTACTTTATCCAGTTAAGAATATTGGTAGAAAGAAGCTGCAGCTCTTGCGTGGTATTGGTTATTTCATGCAAGGTTTCATCTTGTAAAGAGGCAGACATGCGGCTGCGGTTTTCAGTAAGGCTTTTACTGGCAGCCGTTACAAATTTTAAAGGCGTAACAATATCATGACTGATGATAGAGATAAGTCTGGTTTTAATATCATTTGTCTTTTGCAACTCGTTGTTTTTTTGTAAAAGCTCTTTTGTTTTATCAGACACCAGGTTTTCTAACTGGCTTTGCCGGGCTTTGTATTGCTGGGTTCTTACAGAAAAAATACTAAGTATAAATAAAATGCCCCCTACTATTGCTGATATATAAAACCATCCTGTTTTATACCATGGGGTACTAATTGAAAATTTTATTTGCCTATTGGTAAAATTATTTGCACCAAACCCATTTCTTTTGCGGATGTTGATGGTGTAATTACCCGATTGAAGGCTGGAAAGCCGGATGACAAAACCATTCAAGGGATCGAGGCGCTGCCAGTTCTTATTGTTAATTTGATAATCTATATAAATATTTTCTTTATTGCACCAGGCAGCCAACGCCAATTTAATAACCAGTTCTTGCGTAGTGGGCGGCAATGGTTTTATTGATAAGGAGTCTAAAGAAAGCTGCCGGTTGCTACTTACTATATTTTCTATAAAAATATTGCCAACAGGTAATTGCGGTAGTTTTATTGTAGGGTTTATCATAACCAGTCCATCCATAGAAGGAAAAGAAAGCAGCTTGTTTTTTAATTGCAAGGCGCAGGGAGCGCAGCCGCCATTCAGTTCATTCGTAAGCATGCCATCGGTTTTGCCAAAATAATAATAATAAATGCCGGGCAGGTTTTTTTCATAAGCATTTATCATATCATCAATAGCAACTTTAAATAAACCCCGGTTGGTACTTATCCAGCAAAAGCCATTTCCATCTGGCATAAAACAATGCGTATAAAGCAGGTATTGAAAATTATCCAACGGCATTTTTTTTACCAAACCGTTTTTGAGTATATAAAACCCGCTGCCATAAGTACCAAATAAAAGATAGTCTTTGTATTTCCATAAAGCTCTGATGCAATAATTGTTTGATTGAAAGACGGAACGCAGACTATTGGTGTTTATATTGTATTGTAATAATTCGCTGCAGGTGGCAATAATAAGTGTACTATCGTTTAAAGTACTGATGTTAACACTAAGACTACTAATGCCTGATGCAGGCATTTTATGTAGTGTTATAGCAGTATCGTCTTTTAAAATTCGTAATTCTTTTTTTGTAAGAATGTAAACCTGTTTTTGCACACTGGTATAAGCTGTAAAAATTTGTGTGTTTATTTTGCGGTAGTGTTTTCGCTCACCGGTTTTATAATTATAGCTGTGTAAACAGGCAGTTGCCGTTTTAGGGGTATTGCCGCTAAACAACAAAACAGAATCTTGGGTAAGATGGGTATATATATCAAAGGTGCCGTTTGTTGGTATTGCGGCGGGTTGCCTACTACTACCAATAATATCTGCCTCATTGGTTAATATATTGCCATTGCTCAGTTCAATCTGAGCATAATAGGAGTTTCTTCTTTTAGCTACTTTGGTAAAAGGGGTAAGTGAGTTAACACTGTTGCGACTAATTACAAATACACCTTTTGAGTCTGTGCCAACAAACAATACCTGTAACTCGTGACTGTATTGTACATTTCTAATAAGTGCATTAAGCGGTACAACATTGCAAATTAATTGTGCAATAATGCTGTTGCCTTTATATTCCAGCAGCCAGGCGTTTTCATTAATAATTAATATAGGTGCCTGCATTCCATTGTGCCAAAAAAATTGAGCATCTGTATTGGCTGTTTTTAAAACGCTTCCATCTGTGGTATAAATAGGTTGGGCCGTACTGTTGTTTATGCCAGCAGTATCAGTTAATACATGCACCTGCTTTGAGGTAGATACCCAAAAATTGTTGGCGCCAATTTTAAAAAGCATGTTTACCGGCTGCTTATTTTTTAAAAAAACCGGTTTTGTGGTGGCTACAGAAAAGTAATACAATTCGTTTCCGTTAAGTAAAAAAGTGCTGGTGTCGGTAACCGGCAAAATATGATTAAATGCAAAAGGCAAACTAACCGTATCTGTTGCAGTAATTTTTTTTTCGAGCAGGGTGTTAGAAACCTGTAAAAGCAGGTTCAATGTATTGTTATAAACGGGTTTTTGTTCTTCAAATCCTTTTTTCCAAAATACAATGCGGTGTTGATCTACTTTAAAAATATTTCCGTTTAAGTCGGCCGTATAAATTTCGCCCTTACTATTCTTGGCAATAAAGTGCAGGCGTTCTGTTGCAATAAAAGGGTTGTTTTCTTTTGTATACACGCTAAAGTCCATACCGTTAAACCGCACCAGGCCGCCTTCTGTAGCTATCCATAAAAAGCGGCTGCGTTCATCCCATTGCATGCCTTTAAGGCCATTGGCCGGCAATCCGTTTTCTGTGTTAAACTGTTTTACAAAATAGCCCTGTTGCGCAAAGCCGGGTTGCAGTAGTAGTAGCAGTATAATGAAGTAGCAATATTTGCGCATGCCTGAAAGTAAGAAAAAAGCCTGTACTAATAATTTACATTGTATAAGCTGGCCAGTTCCAGCAGCTCTCTAATATTGCTGGCATTGGTTTTTTCGTAAATGCGGGTTTTAATAGTAGAAACGGTATTCATTTTTAAATTGAGTACTTCTGCAATTTCTTTGGTGCCACTGCCTTTTAGCAGGTAGTGCAAAATCTCCAGCTCTCGTGGTGCTAATGCCCTGAACGGATTTTGTTTATTAATAAAACTATTAGATGTTTTTGGTGGTTGCTCATTTTGTAAAAATTTTTTTAACGATATCGATATTGTTTCTTCGCTCACCGATTTGGAGAGATAATATTGAATATCGTATTGTTTCAGTGCTTCGCCATACACTTCTGCAGGCTGCATGCTAAAGACCATAATTTGTAAATCTGGATACACTTTTTTTATATTGGGTATTACTTCTAATGTGCTGCCGTCGGTTAATATAATATCCAATATTAGGTGGGTATATTTTCTTTTAACCAGTTCTTTCATCAGCTCGTTACAGCTGGCCACTTCATACACGTCGGTAATACCAAAGTTTAATTGAATGTCAATTTTCAGTCCCTTCCGAATCATGCTATGGTCGTCTGCAATCAAAATTTTGGGGCTCATGGTAGGCCTTCTTTTAATGTTTATAAAAATAGTACTGTTTTTTTATAGATATGTTTTTATGTTACCAGCCACAAATTGCTATTGGGCATTTGTTGCGTCGCACACTTCAGCTGACGTGTGCGACGCAACAAATGTTGCACAAAGAACCAATGTTGGCAACCTACTTATTATCGTATCAGCAGAAAACTGCCTCTTAATATTTTTGTTTCTGTTGGATGCAGTTTTATTATATATGCATAGCTTCCGTTGGGTTGTAATTGTCCGTTTAGTTTTCCGTTCCAGGGTTTGTTGTAATAGTTATCCGACTCGTAAATTTTTTGCCCCCATCGGTTATAAATTTTTACAAGGGCATTGGGGTATAGCACAATGCCGGGTATGGCCCACGTGTCGTTGTGGCCATCATTATTAGGGGTAAAAGCATTGGGTATTGATAATTGCGTAATAACAGTAATAGTAATTGCATCGGTAGTACTGCAACCGGTTTGTGAATTAACTGCCGCAACGGTATAGGTAATGGTGGCGGCTGGTGTTGTGGTTGGTTGCAACACTGTATTGTTATTTAAGTAAGTAGCAGGCTGCCAATTAAAGGTTACACCATTGTTATTACTTACGGTTGCCGGAAGCAAAACAGCACTACCGGGGTTAATAAATTGATCAGGGCCTGCATTAACAACGGGGGTGGTATTAATAGTAATGTTTTGTGTAACCGGCAAGGAGCCGCAGCCATTATTATCTTTTACAGATAAAGAAATATTGTAGATGCCGGCATTGTTATACGTTTTTATAAAAGGCGGCACATTGGTTCCGGTGCCGTTACCAAAGTTCCAGTTCCATTGCGCAATATTTGTAAGTGCAGCACTAAAACTAATAGGGGAGCGTTCGCAAAAATCTGCTGCGGTAATATTGAATTGTGCCAGTGGGTTATTGTTAATAGCACCTATTGTAAAATTTGCGGTATCGCTGTTACACCCTTTGCCCAAACTAAGCACATGTTTTACAATTTGGTTACCTGCAAATGCGCTGTAAGTATGAGTAGCAATGGCACTACTGTTACTGATTTGTTGTTGCCCATCGCCAAAACTCCAAAACCAGGTGGCGGGTACACCATTAACCGGCGCATAGCTGGAAGTAAATAAAATGCTACTATCTGCACAAAAAACACCTGTTGCAGAAAAACTTACCTGTGGCCGATTGCTAACCACAACGGTTTGATAGAACGTGTCGCTAACACAGTTTGTGACAGCCGTAACTATTAAAGAAATTTTATAGGTGCCTGCTTGCGCATAGCGATGATAAAAAGGATTATTATTATTGGTAACAGTAGCCGTGTTGTCTCCAAAATTCCAGCGCCAGCTGGTAATAGGGCCTGTATTGCTTACAGAACTGTCTGTAAGCAAAATTGAATCTCCAACACAAATATTGTCACTGTAGCCAAATTTTGCCAGTGGCTTTGGTAGTACAGTAATTGTTTTAAAGGCAGTATCACTCGGGCAGTTATTGTTTGATACGGCAACTAGTTTTGCTGTGTATGAACCTGCCTGTGTATAGCGATGAAAAAAAGGATTGTTGTTGTTATTAACAGCAGTATTGTTATCACCAAAATTCCAATGCCATGCAGTAATGTTGCCAATGCTGATAGAAGAACTATCTGTAAACCGTGCAGAATCTGCAGCGCAAATGGGGGTGTTGGTGCCAAATAAAGCAATTGGTGTATCGTAAATAGAAATAGTTTTTGTAGTATCTCCTGTGCATCCGTTGCTGGCAAAAATTCTATAGCGTATGTTTTGCGTGCCGGCTGTGGTGAATTTTTTTACGGTATTAACACTACCTGCACTTGTGCCATCATCAAAATTCCATGTATAGTTTATAATGGTAAAATTACTGCTGTTGGAAGCGCCGGTGAAAAGCACACTATCTTTTAAGCAGGCTGGAACAGTTGAAGTGAAGTTTGCCACAGGGCCTTGCTTTACTATAATTTTTACAGCGGCTGTTTCGGTTTGGCTACAATTTTCTATTACAGCAGCGCCATAGGTAATGGGTATAAAAAAGGTACCTGTAGTATTAAAAGTAAAATCTTGCTGTAAGCTGTAAACGTAGTAGGTGCGGCCATTAATTTGCTCGGTACCTACCGGAACCGGATTGGCAATAATAGAATCAGCGGCAGGCGCAATGCCGGTAGCCTGACTGAGCTTCCAGTGAATACTTGTAGCAGGGTAGCCTAACTTAACAAAAACTCTTACAGGTGTTTTGGGGCAGGTAAATGTATCTGTACTGCCGCTACTATTTAAACTGTTTTTTATAGCACTGTAATAATTAAGATTATTAATTAGTGTGCCCACGTTGTAGCCATAGCTTTCATAATTGCCCAATCCATAAACGGTGGCGGTAAAAGCCGCGTCGCAGGTTATAGTATGTTGTGCAGCGGGGCCAGCAAAGCGGGCCAATGCCACAGAATAAGAAGGGTAGTTGGGGTGAGTAACAATATTTGCGGCAGGTAAGCTAGCCCCATCAACTTTTAATGAACCTATTGAAGCTGTGGGTAAATGTATATTGGCATAAACAAAATCAATGGTTGATTTGCGGCTTACATAAAACAGCACAGATTTTTGGCCTTGTTCAATGGGGCTGATATAAAACATTTCGGGGTCGCCATAAGAAGGAGGTGCGGGGGAAGGAGGAGGGATTCTCCAGCATTCGTTTTTGTTAGGGGTATATTGTGCCACTAAAATAGGTCTGTCTGCTTCAATGTAATCGCCACCCGTAGAGTCCATAAATTCATAAAAGAAATTTTTTACTAATCCTGTTAATACTGTACCATTTCTTTTAACAACAGTGGCAGTGTCTTGCACACAAACGCGATAATAGTTTCTAAAAGTTTCGTTGATATCTGTATTAGTATTATTAATGGTATGGTAGGTAAGATAGCGGGTACCCCATGCCTGTGCAGGGAAAACCTGTTGATGAACAAATTCACCGCCATCGCCTTTACAAAGACGAATACCTCCGGAGCCTGAGAACACACCAACCGGATGGCATTTACCATCAGCGCCTGTAACTGATATTATTTTACTACCTGTCATGTCTTTGCTGCATAAATCAAAATTACTGGTACCAAAAGGGCCCGCTTTTCCAAATACATGATACATTTCTCCTTTGTTAAGATTGACTGTATATGTTTGGCCGGGCAGCCATCCATTTTTTGTAGAATCTGAAGGTGTTATAAGAACCCTTGTATTGTCTTCTGTAGCAATTACAAAAAACCAGGAATACCAATCTGGCGGATTGCTTTCCGATTTTGTTTGATAGTAATTGATAGAGTAATAAGAGAATCCATAAGTTTCAACAGGCATCAGCATAGTAGCGCCAGATACTAATGGTCCATATTGGTGTGCATAAACGGCAATAGGGGTATCGCTTACAATATGAATTCCTTTGTTAGAGAAACCATCGGTTAATACACGGGCATCATCTGGCCCTGATTTTGGAATTAAAATAGAAGCATCAACAGTATTCGCTGGTATTGCCAGCGTTTGCGACCAACTGGTACCATTAATGGATACGGTTACTGTTGCAGCCGCTTCTGTGCTTATATACAATGCCAGTTCCTGATTATTAAGCGGGAGTTCATTTAAAAATTTATAATTAAAACCATACCCCAGCCAAAACTCTTTGCCCCGGTTTGATTTGTCTTGTGCTAAAGCATTGAGACATAGTACAAGGTTTATTATTAGTACCCCAATAATCTTAATCGTACAACGCATATAATTCAGAAAGTTTAAAGGTTCAATTTTTTCATCAAGATTAATCGTAGAATTTATTCTACAAATTGTACTTGCTGTTTTAATAACCTTGTAACTGTATATAACCAAAACTAAAAAGACCTTAAGATGACCAACTACTGCTTTGCTAAAAGGCTTTGTTGCCTTTTACTGTTATTCTTATTCGTCATACCTTTTTGTGTGATGAGCCAATCTGGTCAGTACAATACTACTAACTGGAAGTTTAGCAATCCCAAACAATTTGGATTTACACCTTTTGATGTTGACTTTATAGACAACACTACGGCTTTAGCCGTTGGTTCAGATGGGGGAATTGCCAAAAGTATAGATGGCGGTAAAAACTGGACCTATGGGCCGTTCATTTTTTTTAATAGTGCGGGTGTAAGAAGCAAAACAGCTTTTCAGGACGTACATTTTGTTTCTTCAACAATTGCATATGCAGTTGGTACTTTAGGAGCCATGGCCAAAACGATTGATGGGGGTGTTACCTGGAGTTTTGTAACAACGCCTCTTTATGCAAATGCAAAAAACATTAATGCAGTTTGGTTTATTAATAAGGATACTGGCTACATTGGTGGTCAGTACAATTCCATAGACTCTATACCTAAGCTTTACTTTACCCGTAACGGTGGCGCCAGTTGGGATTCATTAGCCGCACCAGTAAACGGAAAATCAAGAGCTGGCTATGTTGCAAATCCCAGCCTGCAACCTTTTTTATTAGACGTAACAGCAAAGGATAAAGAAATATTAAAAATCATTTTTGTAAATGATAACCTTGGTTATGTTTCCGGTTCCGGTTTAAGTACTTTTGAAAGGCATCCTGCTTCTCCATCTGGAACCACTACCACCGGTGCACACCATGCTTCAATGTTATGGAAGTTTAGTAGCGGCACTCTTACAGATTACTCTTTAAGTAAAGAAAGGTTAGGCTATACGGGTGTTAATACCACAACAGTTAACACCACTACCCGATATGGTTCAACACAAAACGCCACACAGAGTATGCGGGCCATGCAAATTATAAATGATAGTACAGTTTTATTAATGTCGTTTAATAATAATATTGTAGTAAGGGTGCATACTGGTAAAAATGATAGTACTCAAAATGTGGCAGTACCGGGCTTATATGAAAAGGGGCGTTATGTTACATTAAACTTTCCTTTTCCGCCTAATGGAGGAACACCTATTCCCAATCCTCAGGTATTATTAGCGTCTAACCCATATCATATACGTAAAGCTTCTAATGGTAAACTATTCGCAGCTGGCAATTTTGGTGCTTTATGGACATCTGTTGACACCGGAAAAAATTGGATACGTGAAAGTAGTTTACCTCAGGGTAAAAAT
Organism: Sphingobacteriales bacterium; assembly: GCA_004295245.1. Lineage (GTDB taxonomy): Bacteria > Bacteroidota > Bacteroidia > Chitinophagales > Chitinophagaceae > JACMLD01. The sequence continues at coordinate 40,704 of REAR01000090.1, forward strand.
TATAGCAGCAATGGCACCTGGGCTATTGATATTGCGCCTAATGGCCGTTTCCTAACATTAGGTACAAATGGCGTTGTGGCAGATTCAATGCCTGGTGGAACCTGGCAAAGTGCATATGTTTCCACTCCACTTTCGGCAGGGTATAATAAAATAGACTTTACAGATTGTAACAATGGTATTGCTGTTGGCGGAGGTAATATTACCGTAACAACTGATGGCGGACAAAACTGGATTGATAAAGTGAGGCCAGATTTTGTAGCCACTTTTGTAAATATAACCGGTGTTACTTATCCTAATCTTTCAAAATTATATTTAACCACCAATGTAGGTTCTATTTATCAGTCTCCTGATAAAGGCACCACATTAGACCCTGTATATATTAATGCTGCTTTTCAAATGAATGATGTTACTGCTATTGGAAACGATACGGTGTGGGCAGTTGGTTACAGCGCTTTCTCAGTTCCTGCGGCTAGCCGAAAATCTTCTATTTTCAGATCTTTTAACAATGGGCTTAGCTGGCAAACATTTGATATTGCTGTTACAACTACAACGCCAGCATTTACTGCGCCAACTTTATCTCAGATGGCTTTCCCCAGCCGTACGGTTGGGTATGTGGCGGGTAGCCGTAATGGTGTATATAAAACAACAGACGGTGGCGCAACCTGGACAAATATCAGTCCTTTTCCTTCAGTAAATTTTGCACCTGCCGGATTTCCCAATGCTTCAATTACATATACTGAAGTATTTGCTTTAGATGATAATACGGTGTTTTTAACAGGTAATATGTTTACAAACGTGGGCGTTAAAAGAGTATATAAATCTATTAATGGCGGAAATACCTGGGTAGATATTACCGGCAACATAACGGCTATATTACCCGTAGGTAATTTAAATGGCATTTTAATGCACGATGCCAATAATGGATATGTAGTTGCTCCGGGTGGTGCTTTACTTAAAACAACTGACGGAGGAGCCAGTTGGATTTTAGATATAGCACCTACAAACAGTTTGTTTAATACAATGTCATTTGCACCCAAAAAAGTTCCTGCAAATATTGGCATGGTTAATAGAAAACTCTTTGTAACGGGTGCCAGTATTTCTGGTGCTCCATTAATGGAATACGGAAACCCAGCTGATATAGCAGTAAATGCTGCTGAAACTATTACCAATGCTACATGTACCAATCCAAACGGTGGCAGCATTTTAATAGCTGCATCTGGTGGCATTGCACCATATACTTATAGCATCGACGGGGTAAATTTTCAAACAGCAAATAGTTTTAGTGGGTTAAGCCAAGGGGCTAAAACAATAACTATAAAAGACGCATACTGCGGACTGCTTGTGAAAAATCTCACAGTTGGCTTTACTGACAATTTAACGCTTACTACCAATAACGATACACTGGCTTGTGCTGGCGCCCCCGTACAAATGCTGGCTACCAGTGCCGCAACAAATTATAGCTGGAGCCCTGCTACCGGTTTATCCAATGCAACTATTAGTAATCCTGTGGCAAGGGTAAACAACAATACGGCATACACCGTTACGGCCAGTTTAAATGGATGTGTAAAAACTAAAGTTGTTACCATTAACGTTAAACCTTCACCGTCAGTTGAAGCAGGATCGGATAAAACTATTGTTACCGGCGATCAGGTTATTTTGGAAGGTAGCAGTTCTGCCGCTACACCTGTTTCTATTGAATGGACGCCAGCTTCATCTCTTTCGTTGGCTAATACATTCAGCCCGGTTGCACGTCCCAATACTACTACTATATACACACTTACTGTTAAAGACCTGAACAATTGTACCGCTACAGATAACGTAACTGTAACAGTGGTTCCAAACTGTATTAAAGTAATGAATGCCTTTACCCCCAACGGTGATGGTGTAAATGAAAGATGGGTGGTAACAACTGGTGGCTTATGTGCTACACAAATAAAGGCAGTAGTATTTAACCGCTATGGCAATATTGTTTACGAGAATACGAATTACCAAAATAACTGGGATGGCACTTATAAAGGCAAGCCGGTTGCAGATGGTACTTATTATTATACGGTTACTTATCGTCTTCTGAATGGCCGAGATGTTATTATGAAAGGCGACGTAACTATTTTAAGATAATTTCAAAATAACAGTTATGAGATATTTACTATTTAGTGTTATAGGTATTTTAACAGGCTATATTGCAGTTGCACAACAACTACAAACATCTTCAATGTATGATGTGCAAGGCGTATTTCACAACCCTGCAATGGCCGGCACACAAAAAAATAATATAGTGGGTGCTACCTATCGTTCTCAATGGAGCGGTATCAGTGGCTCACCTAAAACAGCTTAGCATTAGACAGGGCTAAGCTGCTGGAAACATTGGGCGCTGATCCTGCAATTGGTACTGCCAGTAACGATGTTAAGTTTGATGCAGGCTTTGGGGTTGCATATGTTAGCGACAAATGGCAGATTGGTGCTTCCGTTTCTCAACTAGTGCAATCAAAGCTTAATTTTTATTCTGGTAATCTCAGTCGCAGTCAACAAGGCCGTTTATATCGGCATTATTATTTGCATGCAGCTTATAAATGGAATGTAGATGGCACTACCGATATCATTCCTAATTTTTTAATGATCTATTTGCCCAATGCCCCGTTAGAATTTCAAGGCGGTTTCAGGGTAGAGCATAATGAAACTTTTTGGTGGGGGTTGGCACTCCGTGCAAAGCAAAGTTTTATACTTACCGCCGGACTTCACGTAAACAAAAAGTTTACCATTGGTTATTCATTTGATATGTATAGAACTCCGCTCAGCATTTTTGATCGTGGCTCTAATGCCCACGAACTAATGCTTCGCTATAATTTTTTGCAATGAGCAACCTCTCAGAGTAAAAACAACGGCAGCTGTAGTATGTACAGCTGCTTTGTTGTTTTATAAAAATTGTATTGTTTCCGGCTTCGGTAATGCTATTAAACATCGTTGCCACGCTCGGTTCAACAGCAGTGCTGGTGGCAACAGGGTTATCAAACAGACCTTTTATAAGCTTGTAAAATATACCCATCATTACCACCAATAGTAAATGTGTGTTGCCGCACAAACCCATTTAACTCATACCATTTAAAATTACGCTGCTCAGATGTTTCAAGGTAAACAGGCAGCTGATTGCTTTGTGCCTCCTTTATAATTTGATTCAAAAGCCGGGTGCCGCTACCCTTTTGTTGCATTGCAGGTAGCACACCCACATACCATAAGTGGTAAAAAGCTTTCTCAGGGTAAAGCTTTTTTAAATCTTTCTCCCGTTTCATCACCCGTTTAATACGCCCCCAGCTAAGTATTTTTATTACAAACTTAAAATCTCTCAGAATAGCTTTTACACTATTGTTTTTTTGGTGTGGTAATAGTAACAAAGCTGCAGCTCCGCTTTTTTCATCCAGATAAATTTTGCCAAATTCATCACAACAGTCATAGCAATAACTTAATAACGCTAAAATTCTGCTGTCAGCAGCACCTGCTATATATACAACGCTTCTATTATGCCTGAAAGCAGGCAATAAAATTTCCAGCACCTTTTTTTTGGTAGCATTCATGCGTATAAGCTGTAAGTAAAAAAGACTACTGTTTAAACCTTTTTCTAAAACCTATCTCAAAAATAACAGTTACTTAAATAAAGTCTGTAAATCTAAAATCCATTTTTTATATGTTGGTATAATTTTGAGGCAACCAGTAATCTGTATTTGTTGAAGTTCCTTAAAATAAAGAATCGAAATTCTTGGCAAGGGCTGGGGTTATACGGTTATGGGTATTGCAGGCAAATTCAAAGCAGATTGAAAAATATTTGGTATTGCATTCAACAGCAAAGAGAAGATCGATTTTTTAAACGACAATCCAATCACCGTTGGGTGAATAAGAAATAGGCTTCGGTAAAATGAAGTGGTTTGATTGTGGGTTGACAGGTGCCGCTGGTTTTGAAGGCAATGTAATTGTAGTAGCGGCAAATTATGTATTGGGGTTGGCCAAATTATAATCTGGCACAACCAATGAAACTCATCATAATAACAAACATCGGGAGATGCTTATTACTATCGGGTTTAAATTATAAAACCCGATGAAACGAAGCCATGTTTAACAACATGGCTATTATTTACCCGCTTTAATTTTTAAAAAATCACTGCCATGCAGTAAACGGGTAAGGTTTTGGTTACCGGTATTAAAAAACTGCTCCTGGTTGGTAAGTGATACAATGCGCCAGAAGTTTTTAATTTTTAATTCATCAAAGTCGTTACCCTTTACAAAAACACCGGTAAAGTTATTACG
>REAR01000142.1 GCA_004295245.1 Sphingobacteriales bacterium
CCATTCAAACTATTTCATCTCACCCGGCAGATTATACCGGCGCAAAAGGATCGGCCGACATACATGTTTCTCCGGATGGTAAATTTTTATATTGCAGCAACCGGGGCGAAAGCAATACAATTGCTATTTTTTCTATCAGTAAAGCTGGAAAATTAAAAGCAGTAGGCTATCAATCGGTTTTAGGCAAAACACCCCGCAATTTTAATTTTGACCCCACGGGCAATTATCTTTTAGTAGGCAACCAAAACAGCGATGAAATTGTGATTTTTAAGCGAGACATAAATACAGGTCTTTTAACCGATAGCGGTCAGCGCATTGCAGTGGGTAAACCGGTTTGTTTAAAATGGATTAGTGTAAAATAAAAAAGCCTCGTTAACCGAGGCCTTGTGGGAGTTGACGGGTTCGAACCGCCGACCCTTCCGCATCTATTGCGGAATGCTATGTACCAGCAATCAACGCCTCTATTCTTAACCTGCTTTTCCAGCTTTTTATAGTTCGCTCACGTGCATAAGCTGCCTCTTTTGTTGCATACGTTTCCAAATACGCTATTTCCCAATCTTGAGCTTTACCAGTATAACCCTTATGGTTGCTATTATGCTTTCTTACTCTTTCTTCTATTATCTCTCCGGTATGCCCAACATAAAATCTGTTTGTACTTAAAGAATATAATATGTAGCGGTAGAATTTTGACATAAAAAAAGCCTCGTTAACCGAGGCCTTGTGGGAGTTGACGGGTTCGAACCGCCGACCCTCTGCTTGTAAGGCAGATGCTCTGAACCAGCTGAGCTAAACTCCCTTTTTTTGTTAGGAGTGCAAAGATAAGGGTGGATACTTTTTCTCCAAATTTTTTTTACGCTTTACCCAAAATAAATTCTTACACCACCTCCCCCTCCAAATCATAATCGTAAGCCTTGGTAATGCGGGCATTTACAAAATTGCCAACGGTCAATTTCTTATCTGCAGCAATAATTACCTCATTATCTACTTCCACACTGTCAAATTCTGTACGGCCCAGATAACGGCCTGCCTCTTTTTTATCTATCATCACTTTAAAGGTCTTGCCTACTTTCTGCATATTTTTCTCCAGCGATATTTCCTGTTGCACTTCCATTATTTCTTCTGCCCTTGCAGCTTTTTCTTCTGCAGGCACATCATCTACTAAATCATGGGCACTGGTGCCTTCTTCATGGCTGTATTGAAAAATGCCCACCCTATCAAACCGTTGCTTTTGCAAAAAAAGTTTAAGTTCTTCCACATCATCTCTTGTCTCTCCCGGAAAGCCGGTAATTAGGGTAGTACGTAAACAAATACCAGGTACTTTTTCTCTAACAGCCTGCACAAGGTCTTCCATTTCTTCACGGGTTATCTGTCGCTTCATAGCCTTCAGCATATTATTAGCGGCATGCTGCAAGGGCATATCTAAGTAATTGCAAATATTATCCCGCTGGCGCATTACATCTAATATCTCCAGCGGAAACTTTGAGGGATAGGCATAATGCAAACGTATCCACTCCAACCCTTTCACATCGGCCAAACGATTCATTAAATCGGGCAGGCTGCGTTTTTTATACAAATCCAGGCCATAATAAGTAAGCTCTTGCGCAATCAGCATTACTTCTTTTACACCTTTTTTAACCAATGCTTCTGCTTCTGTTACCAAATCTTCTATAGACTTACTTACATGCACGCCACGCATTAATGGTATGGCGCAAAAAGAACAGGTACGGTTACAGCCTTCACTAATTTTTAAATAGGCATAATGTTTTGGCGTTGCCAGTAACCGCTCACCCAACAATTCAGTTTTATAATCGGCATTAAATTGTTTTAACATCAATGGCAACTCCATAGTGCCAAACCAGGCATCCACTTCTGGTATTTCCTTTTCCAGATCCTCGCGGTAGCGATGGCTAAGGCAACCGGTAACATATACTTTATCCAGCTTGCCTTTTTGTTTTAAAGCCACCTGGTCTAAAATGGTATTAACAGATTCTTCTTTTGCCTTATCAATAAAGCCACAGGTGTTTACCACCACAATATTATGGTCCAGCTTATGGTTCTCGTGCACCACTTCAATAGCATTAGCCTGCAACTGACCACTCAGCACTTCGCTATCAACCATGTTTTTGCTGCAGCCCAGTGTAATTATATTAACCTTGTCTTTTTTTAGTGTGCGTACTTTCATGTGGCGGCAAAGATAAGCAAGTAAAGTTTTATGGCACCAGCAGTGGTGCCGAACGTTAGGGATTCATAGCAACAGCCGTTGCGTCGCACTCTTGTGCAGTTGAATATAAGTCGGCAAGTCGGGGGGTCAGAAAGTCCGGAAGACGCATGCGTTCATTGTAAAATTCTTTCTGACTTTCGGCCTTGCCGACTTTCCAACTTTAGGTACAAGAGTGCGACGCAACGGCTGTTTAACCGGAGTTACTGCTGCCGGCTACCCAATAAAAAAAAATTATTGCTGGCAACCTTGCCGGCGTCGGGTATCTATTAAATATTGAATCTTCCAACTGCCATTAAAGCGCACCAGTTGAAAAGAGTTTACCCCACAATGGCTGAAGCTGCCTTTGTAATAAAATTTGTAGGGCGTCCAAACAATGGCAAGATTGGCATCTACTTTTACCGTTTCAAAAACAATGCGCTCATCTGCATCGCCGGCTTGTAGTTTTGAAATGGACGTGCTGAAACCGCTTACCACTTCATTGCGCACAATGGTTTTGCCTTCTTTAGTAACCATAATGGTTTGCAGCACGGCACTATCTGCAAACACATTGGTTATACCGCCTGCATCTGCATTCTTCATAGCTGTAAACAATGCAGTAACGGTTGCCTTTACTGAGTCTTCTGTTGTTTGCGCATTTGCGTTTGTGGTAAAGAGTATAGCTGTTAATAAAACTAAAAATAATTTCATGTTAATGTATTTTAAGGTTTTTTGGCAAGTGGTTGGACTTTAAATGTAAAACCAACCAATATGATAACGAAAACTTTTACACAAGCGGCTCTTTTTTTATTGGCTGCTGCTATTGCAGCCAGTTGCAGCACCACACGCAACAGTTCTTATCCTTCGCCCCGTAATAATGGGCCTGTTATAATAGTAAATGGCAACAATGATTTACCACCCGGCCACAGTAAACGTGTGTATGGAGATCGTTCTGCACGCAACCATGCACCCGGCCATAACAAACGGTATGGGTATAATGTGCGGGGGTATTACCCGCTAATTATAATACGTACGCCAGATATTTTAATTGGCCGCTTTAGCGATGGCCGCTATTACCACCGCAACCGCGACGGGTTTATTTATTGGATGGGGCCCGACCGCCGCTTTTATTTAGACAACCGCTACCTGAGAGATATTGATTACAATGAGCGTGAATACAATGACTGGTATGGCAGAAAAAACAGTTATTATAAAGATAAACGCGACAGAGACGATGATGACGACCGCGATGATTACAAACAAAAACACAAAGGACGGAAACATTAATATAACCGAGAGGGCATCAATAAAAAAAGGTCTGGCAGTTGGCCAGACCTTTTACTTATTTAATTTTTTAGGCATTTACATATAACCTAAAATTTTCAACATACTTTGAGCTGTTTGTTCTTTAGCATACACCCAATCTACCAGCTTACCGTTTTTATCGTGCCCTACAATAATATGTTTGGGCGATGGAATGAGGCAGTGTTTAATACCTCCGTATCCGCTAATCTGATCCTGATAAGCACCCGTATGAAAGAAGCCTACAAAAAGCGGTTCGCCATTGGTGTTTTTTGGTAAAAACACTTCGTTAATATGTTCTTCAGAATCATAATAATCGTGGCTATCGCAAGTAATGCCACCTAATACCACCCGTTGATATTCTTCGCTCCATTTATTAATGGGCAGCATTAAAAATTTTTCTCCAATACCCCAGGTATCAGGTAAGGTGGTAATAAAAGAAGAGTCAATCATGTACCACATTTCACGGTCGTTCTGTTCTTTTTGGCCAATAACACTGTAAATATGTGCCATGCTTTCACCTACGGTATAACTACCAAATTCAGTAAATATATGCGGCATGGGCACTTTAGCTTTTTTACAGCTTTGCTTAATGTTGCGCACAATTTCATTAATCATAAACTGGTAATTATAATCAAACCCCAGTGAATGTTTAATAGGAAAGCCACCGCCAATGTTGATAGAATCCAGCTCCGGACAAATTTTCTTTAGTTGGCAGTACAGGTTAATTACTTTGTTTAATTCGCTCCAGTAATAAATATCATCTTTAATGCCTTTGTTTAAAAATATGTGCAGCATTTTTAACTGAAAGCGATCTTCCTGTCCTTCAATTTTATCTACATAAAACTCCAACACATCTCTTGCACGCATACCCAGCCTGCTGGTATAAAAAGGAAAATTAGGTTCTTCTTCAGCGGCTACCCGTATACCCAATTTAAATGGAACTTTTACTGTTTTTTTATAATGCTGCAGCTCTTCTTTATTATCTAAAATGGGTATTACATTTTTAAACCCATTGTTTAATAAACCAGCTATGCGGCTGGTGTATCCTTTTTGTTTATACCCATTACAAATAATAAAAGTTTCTTTGTTAATCTTTCTTTTATCGTACAGTTTTTTTATTATTTCAATATCGTAGGCGTATGAAGTTTCTAAATGTATATCGTGCTTCAGTGCTTCTTCTACCACAAAAGAGAAATGAGAACTTTTAGTACAATAACAATAATTATAACTGCCTTCATATTTATGCCGCTTCATGGCCGTATCAAACATCTTCTTTGCTTTTCTTATCTGCATACCAATTTTGGGCAGGTAAGTAAGCTTCATTGGCGTGCCATACTTATCAATAAGCGCTTTAATATCAAGGCCGTTAAATTGAAGGTAATTATCCTTTACTTCAAACCCCTCTTGCGGAAAGTTGAAGGTTTGCTTCACCAGATCGGTGTAGGTATTATTCATTTAATGGTAAAAGAATGGGTTATAAAAATTGTTTGCATCTATTCCTTCGTTTTTAGAAAGGTGCACAAAATTAACTATTTGAGAAAAATATATGGATTTTTTTTGTGCCGGCATAAGTGCAGGTATGTAGCATCCTTGCGTCGCACACTTGTACAGGAAGTTGGAAAGTCGGCGTTGGAAAGTCGGCAAGACCGAAAGTCAGAAAGAATTTTACAATGAATGGATGCGTCTTCCGGACTTTCTGCCTCCCCGACTTGCTGACTTATATTCACCGGCACAAGTGTGCGACGCAACTACTACTGCTATACTTACCACTGCCGGCAACATAAAAAAAGTCCTGGCAAAAAACCAGGACTTTTTGTGTTATTTACCACCGTTGTTTATTTTACAAACTGCTGCGTAAAACGCTCGCCTGCTTTGTTGGTAATTTCTATTGCATACACACCTGCGGGCAGGCTGGCAATATCTATTTGCTGAGTTTGATAATTAAGGTTCAGGTTACGCAGCGTTTTACCGGCCATATCTGAAATACGAACCTGTATTTGCTGCGAAAGATTACCGTTGTTGATGCGAATGAATAAGCGGTTTTTATCGGCACTCACATACTCTACAAATTTTTTGCCTGCTTTGCGGCCTAACTGCACAATGGTTGAGTATTGGCTGCGGCCATCCTTATCTATTTGCTTAAGGCGATAGTAGGCATTTTCTTTACCCAAGTCTACCAGAGCATCAGTATAACTGTATTTATTACTGCTACCGGTAGCAGACGGAATAAAGGCTACGTTTTCAAAATTGATGTTATTATTATAACTCCGTTCCAGTTGGTAGCCACGGCTATTGGTTTCATTTTCTACTGCCCAATTTAAT
>REAR01000143.1 GCA_004295245.1 Sphingobacteriales bacterium
TTTTACTTTGCCATTTTTTACTTGTTTTAAAAATACCTGTAATTCATTTTCTTTTATTAACTGTCCGCCAATATTTCTCCACGGCGTTAGGCTTGTTACGGCAGGTAGTTTTTTTAGCAGGCTGCGTAGATTGGTAATGGCATGTGCATCTATAAACTGAACTAATTGTTGTGCGGCGTGGTAAGCAATTAACTCTTTAAAAAGCTGGTAAGCTTTGGGTAGTTTTAAGATCACTGCTTTTCTATGCGTGTTTTCAATGCCTGTGGCAACATATTCTAATTCTTTTAATACAGGGTTGTTTGTTTCTAAAAGTTTTTGCCCGGTTTTGATAGCCTGCTCTTTTGTAAGAACTGAATTATTTTTTAAAGCATAGGCATTGCCGGTTATTTCTTTAAGCAATTGTAAGGAGGCCAGTATTTCATTGATGGTGTCTGGTGCCAGAAAATCGTATTCTATCAATTGTGTTTTATCGGTGCGTTTATCGCGGTCAATATATTTCCATGCATTGCGTGCCAGTGCATACATATTGTATAAAAACCAATAGCCGGGCATAATTATCAATTCATCTTTGCTTACATCATTACTTACTAATGCAAAAGGAAAGGGTATGTTTAATTCTGCCGGATAATCGCCTTTTGCCAGTATTGTATAGGAAGCGAATTTTGAATTGTGTTTCAGACTTACGCAAAGGCCTGGCCAAAAGCCCCGGCCAGCAATTATTTCTCCATCCGGGCTGCGGCTGTTGTGGTTAGAACCAATGGTGGCACCAGCGGCCATATTGGTTTGCCCCATTACCAATGCTGCACATAAAAATGAGTTGTTATGGTGTTGCTCGTGTGCAGGAAAGATTAATGAGTTTAATACCTCGCAACAAGAGATGGTGGCATTATTGCCTAAATAGGAATTAATGAGACGGGCCCCATATTTTAACTGAGAATGTGAGGCCATTACAAATCGAACGGCTTTTATACCATAAAAAACACGGCAACCTTCTCCAATAATACCATTTACCATTTCGCAACCTTCGCCCACCTGTGTTTTAGCAAATACATTAGAGTTGATAGTGAGGTTTTTTAATTTGGTGGCTCCTTTTATGTATGCATCTGAACCAATCCAAACATCTTTTAAGATATAGGTGTTTTTAATAACAGTGCGGTCTCCTACCATGCCATAGTAACCTCTTGCAGTGTCAAACTCACTATCTGTAAAATTTACAAATGCTTCTTGAAGGGCTTTGTCGTTTCTGAAACGGCTCCATAAAAATGCATCACCGGGCAGCATCCCATTGAAAGGAATGATTTTTCTGCCACCATTTTCATTACAGATCTCCAACCAAATGCGATTGCGTTCGTCTTCGCCCTGCTTTACAATGCCATTACCAAAGCGGGCATAGTCGGTTGTGGCCAATTCATTTACGTTAACAATCATTACTTCATTACCGATTATATAATGCGATAAATAGTTGCAGTTATCTACTACTACATTATCACCAAGATCGGTACTGATGATGGTACTGTTATATAAACCTACCGGGCGGCGCAGGTTATGAAACTCCAGATAAAAGCGCTCTAGTTTACCAATACGAACAAGGCCATAAAATTTACAATTATGTACCAGTTCTGGTGTAAAGGCATCGGATACGAGGATGCGGTTCCAATCGTCTGAGGTGTTGCGGTTGCGTACCAGCACTTCTATTTCGTAAGCTGTTAACTGGCGATAGCTGATGCCATTGCGGTTTTGCTGGTTGCGGAGGTAATATTCGTCTTTATCTTTTGGCAGGTATTCTGCCGGAATGAAATTATATCCCAATGTTTCTACCGGGCTCTTTCTTATAATATTCATATCGAAGGATTTCTTGATAAAGCAATTTAATTAAAAAAGTCACGGCAATGGTATTGCCATGACTTGAGTACGTTGTATGTTTTTATGCTGCATGCAGTGTTGCTGTTGAAGGGTGCGACGCAAGGATGCTGATAAAAGCACCGCTGCTGGTAACCTACTACTCAACGGTTACACTCTTAGCAAGATTTCTTGGTTTATCAACATCAAGATCTTTTGCTACACCCACATAATAGCTGAGTAGTTGCAACGGAATAACGCTAAGCATTGGTGCTACAATTTCATCGGCTTCGGGTACTACAATTATATCATCGGCCAGGTCTCGTATAACTTCGTCGCTTTCGCTGATGACTGCAATTACTTTTCCTTTACGGGCTTTAATTTCTTGTATGTTACTTACAATTTTTTCGTAGTAAGAATCTTTAGTGGCTACAAATACCACGGGCAGGTTTTCATCAACCAATGCTATGGGGCCGTGCTTCATTTCTGCGGCGGGGTAACCTTCTGCGTGGATGTAAGAAATTTCTTTGAGTTTTAAGGCACCTTCTAATGCAATGGGAAAATTATAGCCGCGGCCCAGGTATAAGAAGTCTTTTGCGTCTTTATATTTTTCTGCAATGCGTTTAATATTATCGGTGTCTTTTAATGCGGTGGCTACTTTTTCCGGTATTTCGTTCATTTCTGAAAGCAGGTGCATATAACGCTCATTGCTGATGGTGCCTTTATAGTGCGCAATTTTTAATGCCACCATGGTAAGCACTGCTAACTGGGCGGTAAAGGCCTTGGTGCTGGCTACGCCAATTTCAGGTCCGGCATGGGTATAAGCACCACTGTGCGATGCACGGGCAATAGAGGAACCTACTACATTTAAAATACCAAATATGATGGCGCCTTGTTCTTTTGCTTTTTCTATTGCTACCAGGGTATCTGCTGTTTCGCCACTTTGTGAAATGGCTATGATTACATCTCCTTTATTTACGATGGGGTTTCTGTAACGAAATTCAGAAGCATATTCTACTTCTACCGGTATGCGGCACAATTCTTCAATAACATACTCTGCCACCAGGCCGGCATGCCAGCTGGTGCCGCAGGCTATAATTAGGATGCGGGGTGCATTTTTTAATTGTTCAATATAGTTCTGCACGCCACTCATGGTAATGGTGCCGGTAGTAGCGTCTAAACGGCCACGCAAACAATCGTGAATGGTATGTGGCTGTTCAAAAATTTCTTTGATCATAAAATGATCGTATCCGCCTTTTTCTATTGCGGCTAATTCAAGATCCAGCTTTTGAATGTAAGGAGTTATTTTTTCGTTACCCAGGTTCTTCAGAATCATTTCGTCGGCTTTTAAAATAGCCAACTCATAATCGTTTACATAGACTACTTCTTTTGTGTATTCAATAATAGGCGATGCATCAGAAGCGAGAAAGTGCTCTCCCTTACCTACACCAATTACCAGCGGGCTACCCTTGCGGGCTGCAATGATGGTATCGGGGTTATCCTGATCTATTAAAATAATTACATAAGCACCCACCACGCGGCGCAATGCAATGCGGATGGCTTCTTCAAGTCCACAATTGTTATTTTCCTGTATGTCTTGTATAAAATTGAGCAAGACTTCTGTATCGGTATCGCTTTTAAACTGATAGCCCTTTTTTTGAAGCTCTTGCTTTAACTGAGCGTAGTTTTCAATAATACCATTATGTATCATGGCAATTTTACCATTGGCGCTCATGTGTGGGTGGGCATTCCGGTCGCTAGGCTCTCCGTGGGTGGCCCAACGCGTATGGCCAATGCCAATATTGGAGTGAAGATCTTTGCCAATAAGGCTCTCTTCTAACTCTGCTACCTTCCCTTTTTTCTTATAAACCTTTAGTCCGCCGTTGAGAAGGGCTACACCGCTACTATCATATCCACGGTATTCTAATCTTTTCAAACCTTTTAATACGATAGGATAGGCTTCTCTGGGTCCGATGTATGCAACAATGCCGCACATAGTGTATTGAATTTATTTTTGTTTGGTTTTAACGTGAATGTGAATGCAATATTATTAAAAATTAAGGCATTAAGAGTAAATCCTTAAGAGAAGCGACTGATTTGAATGTGCTGTGCCATTATGTGCAGCACTTGCTGCGTTTTTTTGCTGAACTGAAAGCTTGGGTATGGAAAGATGCCGTTATTATATTTACAATTATCTTAGTGCTTTAATAAGTATATGCGTTATTTATTTTTTTCATCAATATTCGCCGTTGGTTTATTAATGGCAGGTTGTAAGGTTCAGACAGCTGCACCCACACCTGTTACCTACCAATGGCAAGAGTTTGTAATGGGGGCCGACCTCTCTTATGTAAACCAGATTGAAGATGCCGGTGGCGTTTTTAAAAGCAAGAATCAGGTAACGGATGCTTATGGTATTTTTAAGCAGGCTGGTTGTAATACCGTACGCATACGGTTATGGAACAACCCCAGTTGGCAACTGCCACTTACCGGAGGTAAATTATATGCTAATTTACAAGATGCGGCAAAAAGCATTGCCCGTGCAAAAGCTTTGGGTATGGCCGTAAATTTAGACCTGCATTATTCTGACGATTGGGCTGACCCCAATAAACAGGACATACCTGCTGCATGGAAAAACCTTTCGTTAGCGGTTATGCAGGACTCTATATACAACTTCACATTAAATGTATTGCAATACCTGGCCAGCCGCAACCTGGTGCCCGAAATGATACAGGTGGGTAACGAAACTACCAACGGTATGCTTTGGCCCTTGGGTAAAATACAAAACGATACAGGTTGGGCCGCCTTCGGTGCTTTATTAAACAGCGGTATTAAAGCAGTAAGAGATTTTTCTAAAACCAGCACTCTAAAACCACAAATTATTTTGCATGTAGCGCAAATACAATACACCGGTTGGTGGACACAAAACCTGCTTGCCAAAGCTGGCGTTACAGATTTTGATATTCTTGGCATCTCTCATTATTACAAATGGAGCACCGTAAACCAGATGACTGCCATTGGCGATAGCCTTCGTTCTTTTAAACAACGCTTCAGTAAAAAAGTAATGATTGTAGAAACTGCTTTTCCGTGGACGAACAATAACAACGATAATTACAATAATATTTTTTACAGCAACGCAGATACTGTTGCAGGTTTTGCAATAACACAGCAAGGCCAGCAAGAATACCTGCGCCAGCTAACCCAGCAAATTATTAATGCTAAATGCAATGGCATTATGTATTGGGAGCCTGCGTGGATTACCTCTCCATTAAAAGACCGCTGGGGCA
>REAR01000091.1 GCA_004295245.1 Sphingobacteriales bacterium
ACCAATAGGTGCCAACGACAAACCCAACCCCAATACCAAATGGCAAAGCGGTGTAAAGCGTTTGGTATAACTATACCCTAACACAACCAGCAACGCTACTGGCGATAAATAAAAACAAAGCCGGTTTATAAAAAAGGTAGTAACTATAAAAGCAAGGCTATTAAACAACACAAAGCGCAAAGCGCTACTTTTAGAAATAATACCCGCCGGAATTTCTCGGATGGCGGTGCGGGGGTTTTTGGCATCAAAAGCACTGTCTAAGTAGCGGTTAAAAGCCATGGCGGCACTACGGGCAAACACCATACAAAGAATAACCAATACCAGATATTTAGAAAATAGCAACCAAAAATTGGCACCCTGTGCATATTGATATATCAATGAATCTTCTGGGAATGGATGATTTAAAGGCAAAACAAAACTGTGCCAGCCGGGCACAACAGACATTGGCATACTTGCCCCCAGCATAAAGCCTACCAATGCAAATGGCATAGCAAATACCGTATGAGAAAACTTAACCAGCGACAGGTAACTCTTTATAGTACTCATGTAAAATTATAAGCTGCAAATGTACAGTTTATGTGCCCAGTTTAGTACAGCTGCTGAAGGGTGCGACGCAACGGATGTTGACTTAAAAAGCTGTTGCCGGCAACCCAATAAAAAAGCTCCGCTTGTGGGCGGAGCTTTCAATTTTATTAACTACTTACACTCTGAAATGCGCAAAAGCTTTATTGGCTTCAGCCATGCGGTGTGTATCTTCTTTCTTTTTAAATGCAGCACCTTCGCCTTTTGCAGCAGCCACAATTTCATTGGCTAATTTATCGGCCATGCTGCGGCCATTTCTTTCGCGGCTGTAGCGGATCAACCACTTCATGCTTAAAGAAATTTTGCGATCGGTACGTACTTCTGCTGGAATTTGGAAAGTGGCACCACCAATACGACGGCTGCGTACTTCTACAGCAGGCGTAACGTTTGATAAAGCTCTTTTCCATATTTCATAACCATCTTCGTTGGTTTGCTTGGCCACTTTATCTAAAGCATCATAAAACACGGTAAATGCACCGCTTTTCTTGCCTTGCCACATCAGGTTATTTACAAAACGGGTAACCAGTTTGTCGTTATACTTTGCATCGGGGGCCAGTGGTAATTTTTTGGCTTGTGCTTTCCGCATGTATCTGAAAATTTAAATTAGTTGGATAAATTATTTTTTACCGCCTTTATCTTTCTTAGTACCATACTTAGAACGGCTCTTCTTTCTGTCTTTTACACCAGCAGTATCTAAGCTACCGCGTACGATATGGTAACGTACACCCGGTAAATCTTTAACACGACCTCCGCGGATTAAAACAATTGAGTGCTCTTGCAGGTTATGTCCTTCGCCCGGAATGTAGGCAATAACTTCTACTTTATTGGTTAAACGCACCTTAGCCACTTTACGAAGCGCTGAGTTAGGCTTCTTTGGAGTGGTAGTGTATACACGAGTGCAAACACCACGGCGCTGAGGGCATGCATCTAAAGCACGAGACTTACTTTTAGCCCTGATAATCTCTCTTCCTTTACGTACTAACTGTTGAATAGTAGGCATTCTACTTTTTTTATTTGGGACGGCAAAGGTAAGGGTTGGAAACTAAAATAGGAAAAAAGAAATCATTTTTTTTCAACCTAATTAAAAATGCCGTCTGAACAAAGACGGCATTGTGTTTTAAGCAATTTATTATACGGACTTTAGGCCAGTTATCAACATCGTTGCGTCGCACCCGTATACCGCAGTGCTGGTGGCAGTGCCTGTGCTTATACCTTAAACATCCAGCCATGCGTATCGGCTGCCCGGCCTTCCCGAATATCAGTTACAATATCTTTTAGCTTAGGGCAATATTGCCAGGTATCGGTATCAAAGTTCATTACAAAGTCTTTGTAACGCAGCTCTCTGATCATAGAAATTGTGGCAGCCGTGCCGGTTCCAAAAGCTTCTTTTAAAGTGCCTTTTTTGTAGGCATCGGTTATTTCTTCAATGCTAAGGGGGCGTTCTTCTACCTTTAAGCCCATTTCTTTTAAAACGGTAATGGCCGTGCTGCGGGTAACCCCGTTTAAAATAGTCCCTTCTGACAGGTCGGGGGTAATGGCTGTATCTCCAATAACAAAAAACACATTCATAGTTCCTATTTCCTGTACGTATTTATGTTCATTGGCATCCATCCACAAAACCTGATCGTAGCCTTGTTTGCGGGCTTCTGCGGTAGCCAGCATAGCAGCAGCATAGTTACCGGCAGCTTTGGCAAAACCTACGCCACCTGGTGCAGCTCTCACATATTCTTCCTCCACATAAATTTTCATGGGGGCTGCATAATATGGGCCTGTAGGGCTTAACAGTATTAAAAATTTATAATTATCTGATGGCTTTACACCAATCACTTCGTCGCTTGAAAACATAAAAGGACGAATGTATAAAGCATGGTCGGGTTTATTAGGTATCCAACTGCTGTCCAAGGCTATTAGCTGGCGCATACCTTCCATAAAAATATCTTCAGGCACTGCAGGCATTTGCAAACGCTCTGCAGATTTATTGAAACGCTGGTAATTATCGTATGGGCGAAAAATAAATGATTCTCCCGCAGGGTTTTTATATGCCTTAATACCTTCAAAAATAGCCTGGCCGTAATGAAGCGCAGCTGTTGCCGGGCTTAATAATAATGGCTGATAGGGTTTAATCTCCACATTTTTCCATTCGCCGTTTTCATAATCGGCTTCCAGCATATGGTCTGTAAAATATTTACCAAAGGGTATGTTTTCAAAAGGAGTTTCTTTTAATCTGCTATTTAATACTTTGGTTACTGGTATTTCTATTGTGCCCGTCATAACGCATAAAATTTGTTGCAAAGAAACAAACAATTGCGGGGCCAACCAAAAAAGCTACCGAATGTTAGACAAGCTGGTTTTAAATAAATAGTGCGGCTTTTTTATGAATAAAATAAAGCATCTTGCGGCTATTAAGAGTAGGTATGAGTATAAATAATATTGTTTTAAATGCTACATTGCTTGAAGGGCTTTATAACAAAAGCCTGGTAACAATTGCTGGCACTGCCCCGGTAACTAACAGCTTGCCTAAAGAAAAGGCACCGCCTGCCAAACCTATTGCTTGCCTTGGTAAAAATCAGCAACAAATAACCATTGTGGTAGCATATCAAGATCAGGCGTTTTTGCCAGATGAACACCTGAAATTATTAACTACTATTTTACAGGCTTGTAATTTGAATATGGGTGACGTTGCGATTGTGAACTACGAACAAACCCCAGCCAATTTTGAGCAATTAAAAACACAGCTTTCTTGCAAAACATTATTACTGTTTGGCCTAATGCCGGAAGTTATTGACATACCAGCTATGCCCGCTTTTACGATTACCCGTTTTAATGAGTGCAGCGTAATGTGGGGCAATAGTATAAATGATATGATGGATGGAGCAGAAGCCCGTGTGGTAAAATCTAAATTATGGCTTTGTTTAAAAGGCTATTTTGGCGTATAAACCAGTTGTTGAATATATAACCAACCGCTGAAGAGTGCGACGCAACAAATGTTGCCATACATTTTGAGGCCGGTTACCCAATAAATATGACATTAATTTTTGCTACTAATAATAAAAACAAGGTTACTGAAGTACAAGCTGCTATTGGTACTGCGTTTACACTGGTAACCCTGCAGGAAGCTGGCATTGATATTGACATACCAGAGCCGCATGCCACATTAGAAGCAAATGCCACAGAAAAATCGACTACCATAAATAGGTTAACGGGTTTAGCTTGCTTTAGTGAAGATACCGGACTTGAAGTAGCTGCATTGGGTGGCGAGCCGGGTGTTAAAAGTGCCCGTTATGCCGGAGCGGATAAAGATTTTACTGCCAACATACAGTTGCTGTTACACAAGCTAAACAAGCAGGTAGATCGCAAAGCCCGTTTCAGAACCATAATTTCGCTTATTTTAGATGGGCAGGAAACTTTGTTTGAAGGAATTTGTGAAGGAACGATTGGCATACACCCGGCAGGGGAAAAGGGTTTTGGATACGACCCTGTGTTTACCCCCACAGGCGCTACAAAAACTTTTGCTGAAATGACAATAGCTGAAAAAAACATATACAGCCACCGGCGTATTGCCACCGATCAATTAATTGCTTTTTTGCAAGCGCATCTCAATAAATAACATTGCTTCAACCCAAAAATCACCAAAAACTTGAGTATACAAAGCAACCTTAATATTACTGAGACCGACTTAATTGCTGGATGCCTGGCGGGCGACCGGAAAATGCAGGAGTCATTATACCAGCGTTTTTCTCCTAAAATGTATGCGGTTTGCCTGCGCTATGCCAGCAATGCGGATGATGCCCAGGACTTATTACAAGAAGGCTTTATTAAAGTGTTCAGAAACCTGGAAAAGTTTAGAAGAGAAGGATCTTTTGAAGGATGGGTACGCAGGGTTTTTGTAAATACAGCTATTGAACACTATCGCAGAAAAGTAAACCTGAATTCGATTGGAGACAGGGAAGAACAAACCATTGAAGATGGCAGCTGGAATGTATTGGATGATTTAGCGGAGAGAGATATTATTCAATTGGTACAAGAACTTTCGCCCGGCTATCGCACTGTTTTTAACATGTATGTTATTGAAGGGTATTCGCATAAAGAGATTGGAGATATTTTAAATATCAGTGAGGGCACCAGCAAATCTCAGCTGGCAAGAGCCAAAGCTATATTGGCAAAAAAAGTGCAGGAATATCTTGATATAAAACGCAAATCCTAAACCCTGGAGCAAATGTCTGACAAGTTGAAACATAAAATGCAAGTATGGGAGGTTTCCCCTCCTGTAGAAGCGTGGCAAACCATTGCCAGCCGCTTGCAGGATGATGTGCAACATGCTGGCCTTATGCAACGGTTTGAAAAATTAGAAATAGTACCACCTGCCAGTTTGTTTAACACTATTGCAGAACGCCTGGCAGCTGATGCGCAATACCAACCCATTTCAGATAAGATGCATACTGCAGCCATAACACCGCCCGCAAATAATTGGCAAGCCATTGCTGAGCGGTTGCAAATTCCGGCTGAGCATACACATTTGGCTGATAAATTATACCCCCTTCAGGTAACACCACCGGTTAATAGTTGGAACCAGATTGCCGCTGCATTGGAAAACAAAACCACTGAAACCCCGGTTGTAAAACTAAAACCCAATTGGTATAAATATGCAGCTGCCGCAGTTATTATAGGCATTATTGCCACTGCAGTTTACTTAGTAAGTAACAACGCTACTACACCTTTTAAAAACGAAATAGCTGTTAATAAAAAACCGGGTGCTACGAATGCTGCCGCTACTGTTGGCAGCAACAATAACAATATTGGCAACTTAAAAACAGAAAAAATAGCCCCCACAGGTGTGTATATTTATAATAAACTGGGCAATGAAGTTGAAGATATCAGTTACGCATCGGTAGCAGCAGTGCATTCTATTGCAGAAACCCCCATTATCATAAATAGTCCCTTAATAAGAGATGAAACAGGTGCAGTAATAAGAGATATAGAACAAATAACCATGAATGGCAATTACCTAATGGTTACCGGCCCTAATGGGCAGCCCACCCGCATTTCTGCCAAGTTCAGTAATATATTAGGATACCTTACCGGCGGTGGAAACGAAGACACCGAAGAAGGTATAGACCGTATTATGAAAGAAAGCAGCCTTTGGAAAAAACGCTTTCAGGAATGGCGCAAAAAAATAAGTCAATCTCAATTTAGTCCGGCCGGTGGCAATTTTCTGGATATTGAAGCCTTTAAAGAATTGATAAAAGAAGAACAGTAACTAACTGTTTTTTTATGGTACCGGCTATGGTACAAAGCCCGGCAGCCGTTGCGTCGCACCCTGCAACACCAACAAGCATATCAGCAGAAAGCCTATATTAGCGCAAAACAGTTTTCATGAGTCGTGTAAAACTAATAATGCCCGAAACGTTTTCGTTTACTGTACAAATACCGGTAAGAATAACAGATATAAATTATGGTGGCCATGTTGGCAACGATGCTATTCTTTCTTTAATACACGAAGCCCGTTTACAATACCTGCAACACCTGGGTTATACCGAGCTAAACCTGCAAGGCCTGGGATTATTAATGAGTGATGCGGCTATAGAATTTAAACATGAGTTATTTTATGGCAACAACTTATCAATAGCTGTTGCCGCTGCCGATATTAGCCGTAGCAGCTTTAATCTTTATTATAAAATGGAAACTGCAAAAGATGATAAAGTAGTTGTTGTGGCGCTTGTTAAAACTGGTATGATCTGTTATGATTATGCGGCCAAAAAAGTAGCCACTATTCCAGATGAGGTAAGAAAAAGCCTGAGCCGTTAAACAATCAACTGTTCCATATTTTCCAGCTTTCTTCTGCTTGCAGTACCAGCATTTCATAACCGTTTTCTGTAACGGCCCCTTGTGCGGCCCCTTTTTGCATAAATAAAGTTTGCGGCGGGTTGTAAATTAAATCAAACAAGTAATGCTGCGATCCAATAAAGTTATACGGTATATCTGGCCCTTCTGTAACGCCTGGATACATACCCAACGGAGACGTATTAATAATTAAAGGATGCGCTGCAATGGTTTCTTTATTCAATTGTTGATAAGAGTAGTTGTTTACACCTTGTTTACGAGAAACATAATGAAAACTGATACCCAATTTTTTAAGCACATACGCCACCGCTTTGGCTGCACCGCCCGTACCTAATATTAAAGCAGCAGTATGATGAGGTTGCAGCTTTTTTCTTAAAGACACTTCAAAACCTGCTACATCGGTATTAAAGCCGTACAGTTTTCCATTGTCAATTTTTACACAATTGCAGGCGCCAATAACTTTTACAGCGTCTGACGGGTAATGCAGGTATGATAAAACAGCTTCTTTGTAAGGAATAGTAACATTAAACCCATTGAGTGCAGCAGCCGCCAGTAAAGCCGGTAGTTCTTCAATAGCTTTAATGGGGTATAAATCATAGGCGCAACCAGCTATATGCTCTTGCTGAAACTTATTAGTAAAATAATTCTTAGAAAAGGAATGAGATAATGGATAGCCAATTAAGCCATATTGTCTCATAGTATGGTTTCTTTATTCAGGTACAAATGAAAAGTATCTCCTCTTAAACCCACCCGCATGGCCTCTAATGCAATCATTTCTGTTGGGGCAATATTACCAAGGTTAACGTTACACCCTATCAACTCTATAAAATAAAGTTGCTGGGCCTTTTGCGGGGCTTCCCAAATTATTTTTTCAGAAGGTATTTGGGTTAATATTTCTTGCACCAGTCCTTCTCTCACTTCGCCCGATCCTCTGTAAATGCCCACATTACCCGCTTCTCTTGCTTCTGCAATTACATAGGTTGCGCCAGCATTTAATTCTGCCCGCATCAATTCAATCCATTTATACGGCGGAATGATATGAGCGGCATCTTTACTGCCCACTTCACTTAACACGGTACCGTGCTGCGTCAGTTTTTCTATATAACCGCATTTTTCTGCATGAGGGATGGTAATAGAGCCATCACTTACTTCCATAAAGCTGATGCCATATTCTTTACAAACAGCTATATAATCTTCAAACTGGTTGCGTATTAAAAAGGCCTCAAACAAAGTGCCACCAAAGTAAATAGGTATGTTGTAAGAACGATATACTTTTAGCTTTTCCTCCAGGTTGGGGGTTACAAAAGAAGTTCCAAACCCCAGTTTAATAATATCTACATGCGGATATGAGACGCTTAAAAAGTTTTTGGCTTCTTCTACACTTAATCCTTTATCCATTACCATGGTGATGCCGTTTGTACGTGGCTTTAAAAGCCGGTCTGGCATTTGAGAAAGCTTAAAATTCATATTGGTTGATTATAGTGCCCTAACAATTAAATAAGGCGCAAAAATAATAAAGTATAAACAATCTGCGGCTATTTCTATTTTATATGCAACGTGTTGATGCAAATCAGAACCTGGCGTTGCCCATTGCGATGCTGTTGAACTGAGCGTAGCAAGGATGTTGCCACCTGCGCTGCTGCTTACCACCTACTAAATACGTTTATTTTTTTTATGCCTTGCCACCAAATCTACCACCTGCTGATTTTGTAATATGGAAGGTTGCAACGCTACAAAATTTTTAATAAGCCTTGGAGATTTAGCCATTGCTTTTTCTAATTGCAACAACGCTTCTTTTGCTTTACCCAAGGCAAATAAAATGGCGCTCTTATAATATATAAAAAGTGGTTTATTATGGGTGTGCAGTAAAGCTGCCTGCACTTGTTCATACGCTTCTTCATAATATTCGCACACAAATAAGCAACGGATGAGCGCCTCCCAACCTGCGGTGTTTTTAGGCCGGGCACTTACCACTGCTGAAAAATACTGGATGGCTTCTTTGTTTTTACCCAGTTTTAAATAACACTCTCCGATTGCTAAATTGTATTCATGATTTTTTCGGAAAATCTGTAGTGCCTGCTCCAGTTGTTTAATGGCGGGTTGCCACGAGGCCTCATTCATATAAGTAGTGGCAATTTTATAATACAACTTACTATCGGTTTGATTTAGATGCAATGCTTTCCGGTAGTTAAACCTTGCCTGTGCATAATTTTTTAACTTATCATAGCAATGTCCAATGGCTTCAAATATTACGTCTTCTGGCCTTGCTAATTCGTTTACTTTTTCAAGTGCTTCTATGGCGTCTTTGTACTTACGCAAGCGGATATAGGCATCGCCCATATTGCGGTAAGCGTAGTCAAATTTTTCATCAATGGTAATAGCGTATTGGTAAGCATCAATGGCTTTTTCAAAAAGCTTCAACCCCTGATAGGCAGATGCAAGGTTAAACCAGGCCAGTTCGCTGTAAGGGTAATCGTCAATAATTAGCTGGTGCAGGCGGATGCTTTCTTCGTTACGTCCGGTAAAATCAGTCCAGAAGCAGATTTTATACAGCGCTTCTTCATTAGTAGGTTCTTGTTCTAATATCAGTTTCAGACAATCAAATATCTTGTCAAATTCTTCATAATCATCATACACATCTGCCAGTTCAAAAAGCAGGTCTACCTTTTCATCTCCTTTAAAAAAATCTAATGCCTTTTGTAAAAGCTGTACTGCTTTTACCTGCTCATCCAGCGCCAGATAAACATCTGTTTTTAGAATATAAAGGTTTATGTCTTTACTATCTAGTAATTCGGCTTTTTCTAAAACCTCCAGCGCTTCGGGGTATTTGCGGTTGGCTATCAGCAGGTCGGCTTTTTTAAATTGAAGAGTGGCAGAATAGGGAAAGTGCTCGGTACCAAGCTCTGCAGCCTCTAATGCCTGGGGGTAATCTTCCAGTTCGTCAAAATATTCTATCAGCTGTTCGAAAGAGTCCTCGCTCATAAACCGGTGGCTTCGACCGTTTTTGAGGTTTAAAAACTGTTGAAGAAGCTCCTTTAAATCTTCGCTGTCTTTGCGGTAGGGATTTTCTTTCATTTTGTATTGGGTTATTGAAAATTAAGCCTTTAGGTGCTTGATACCAAAACTAATTCAGGCTCTTTTATCCACACCCGTTAAGAAAATTACAAAGTTCTTGATAAAAGGCTAGTTTATTACCTAAACATTTTGTTATTTTTGTATCACTATGCCAAACAGTATTATCAGAACCCACTACGTAAGAAAAGCAATTGCCAGTATTTTTCTGGTTAGCATTGCATTCTTTGCATTGGCAATTACTGGTGGCGGTTCAAAAAGTAAAAAGGCTCAAAACAACTTTGGTTTTGTTTCTGTTAAAACAACCAATGGTTTTACGTTGAAGTCTGGCCCTAATTACAAAGGTAGTTTTGCTTTAACTAAAAGTAAGACCAGCACCGGAACATCTTATACTTCATTAATTACTTATCAGCAAGGAAATACCACTTTTATTATGCCTTACAAATACAAGGTAAATAACAATCAGGCGCCTAAGTCTAATATGCAACTGGTAAACTTAAAAATGAAAATCAGAAAATAAGCGCATAAAAATATTTAAGAAAAGCGGAACCAATGGTTCCGCTTTTTTATTATATATCAAACAGACCGCATTACAACTTGTAGTATCTTTTAGCTTTCGTATTTGCCATTAGTTTTATTGATACACCAACACATGAAAAGTATATTATTTGCGCTGCTACTCTTTGTTACGGCTGCCAGCTATGCTCAAAAACAATCTTCGCTATTATTTGGCGTAGCTTATTACGATGAATATATGCCTTATGAGCGGTTGCAAAAAGATATTACCCTGATGAAGGCTGCAGGCATTAATGTGGTTCGTATTGCAGAATCTACATGGAGTACGCTTGAACCGCAAGACAATGTTTTTAACTACCACCATATTGACCGCGTTTTAGATGCCATGCAGGAAGCAGGTATTAAAGTAATTATTGGTACCCCCACTTATGCGGTGCCCGCCTGGCTGGCAAAAAAATACCCGGCCATTTTAGCCACTACAGCAAGAGGGCAAAATCAATACGGGATGCGCCAAAACATGGATATTACTAATAAAGACTTTCTGTTTCATGCAGAAAGAGTGATTCGTAAACTAATAAGCCATGTTGCCAAACACCCGGCGGTAATTGGTTACCAGGCCGACAATGAAACCAAACATTATAATACTGCCGGTAAAAATGTGCAGCAATTATTTGTTAGCTACCTCAAAGAAAAATTTAAAACCACCGATGCCCTTAATAAAGCTTTTGGCCTAGACTATTGGAGCAACCGTGTTGACAATTGGAATGATTTTCCCTCTACAATTGGTTCTATTAATGCCAGTTTGAATGCAGAGTTTTCAAAATTTCAGCGCAAGCTGGTAACCGATTACCTGGTATGGCAAACAAAAATTATTAAAGAATACAGCCAGCCTCAGCAGTTTGTTACACAAAATTTTGATTTAGAATGGCGGGGCTACTCTTACGGCATACAACCCGATGTGGACCATTTTGCTACAGCAAAAGCATTGGATGTTGCAGGCATCGATATTTATCATCCATCTCAAGATCAATTAACCGGTGTGGAGATTTCTTTGGGTGGAGACATTACCCGTTCTATGAAGAACGGCAAAAATTATTTTGTTATAGAAACACAGGCCCAAGGCTTTCCGCAATGGACGCCCTACCCCGGCCAGTTACGCTTGCAGGCCTTTAGCCATATTGCTGCTGGCGCCAATATGCTGGAGTATTGGCATTGGCACTCTATTCATAATGCGGCAGAAACTTATTGGAAAGGATTGCTGAGCCACGACTTTGAACCCAACCCCACTTATGAAGAAGCAAAAACCATTGGAGCTGATTTTGCACGACTAAGCCCCCAGCTAACAAATCTGCAGCAGCAAAATAAAGTGGCCATACTTTTCAGCAACGAAGCACTTACTGCTTTTAATGCGTTTAGTTTTGGTTGGAGTGCCCGAGAAAATTATAACGATGTGCTGCGGCCTTATTATGATGCGTTGTATAAACAAAATATAGGAACAGATTTTATTGACCCTTCTAATAAAAATTTAAACCAGTACCGTTTAATTATTGTGCCTGCGTTGTATGCCGCACCAGATAGTTTGCTGCAACAACTGAATGACTATGTAAAAAATGGCGGGCATATTCTCTACACATTTAAATCGGGCTTTTCTGATGAGCATGTAAAAGTAAGAAGCACCGTACAACCCGGCATTATTAATGAAGCCTGCGGCATCCGCTACTCGCAGTTTGTAATACCTAATAATGTAAGTTTAAAAAACGACCCCTTTAAAGCTGGGCCAGACAATACCGTTACCACCTGGATGGAATTAATAATCCCCACCACGGCCAACGTGCTGGCATGGTATAACCATCCGGTATGGGGCAACTATGCCGCCGTTACACAAAACAATTTTGGCAAAGGGGTGGCTACTTATGTGGGCTGTTTTACCAGTAAAGCACTTACTGAAAAAATTGTGGAGCAGGTAGCAACCAAAGCCGGTTTATGGAGCAATCAGCAAACCGTTTCCTTCCCGGTTATTATAAAAAATGGTACCAGCCAGCAGGGCAAAGCCATTCATTTTATTTTTAATTACTCTGCTGCTACAGTTACACAAAAAAACATTTTTAAAGCCGGTACCGAGTTACTTAGCAATACACCTGTTGATGCAAACGCTGTGCTTACATTAGCTCCGTGGGATGTGAAGATTATTGAAGAAAAATAATTTTTGTTACCAGCAGCAGTGCTGCCATCAGCAGCCGTTGCGTCGCACACTTGTGCATTTGAATACAAGTCGGAAAGTCCGGAAGAATTTTACAATAGTTTGAATTTACTTTCGGTCTTTCAGTCTTGCCAACTTTCGGACTTCCGCCACAAGTGTGCAACGCAATCCCGAAGTTTCAGGACTGCTATGAAAAACAATTACGGGCAACTCCATTCTTCTATTTACAGTTACAGTAAAGTATTCTGACAGGTATTAAAAACTTAATACAGCTAACAAAATACGTTGCTGTTTTTATAATATTATAAACTAACTATAAATGCTTTCTTACCGCGGGGCCAACAAATCAAACAACTCTTTATCCAGTTGTGGTTTTATGGCACACTGGTTATTAAAATGCATGGTAGCCGTATTAGCAGCATTAAAAGCCGGCCACGCTGGCAAGCCCTTGTGAGCAGGATTACCACTGCGTGCAAAGTTGATCCATGCTGCACTCATTTTATCAGCAAGGGCAATAGCTTCTTTAGTGCCACCCGTCATTTCTTTGCAGCGTTCAATATTATTAAACACAAAAGGTAGTTCCATACAATGCATGGCTTTATACTTACCATTCATAACCGGAGATTGCCAGGTAAACAAATACATATAAACCGGCGCCGCATTCAACGCTGCTTTTTCTTTTGCCTGTAATACAGCACCTGGTCTGAACATAGCATCCACATCAATCAGATCAGAAGGTTTAGTATCGTTGGGGTATGCTTTTTTAACCGCAGCAATAAATGCATCTGCTTTATCGCCACGTTGTTTTTTAATAAACTCAGTCACTTTTTCTATTGGGGCGTTTGTTAAACCGTTACCCACCGAAGCCATAAATTCGTTTTTAACCGTACCAACCAGTAAT
Organism: Sphingobacteriales bacterium; assembly: GCA_004295245.1. GTDB lineage: Bacteria > Bacteroidota > Bacteroidia > Chitinophagales > Chitinophagaceae > JACMLD01. The sequence continues at coordinate 13,113 of REAR01000091.1, forward strand.
GGAATATCTTTTGATAACTCAAACGCTTCTTTAGAAAATAACTGGTAAGGCAAATCTTCACCATCTCTGCTGGGGCCCCAGCTTAAACCAAAACCGGGCACCGGTGTACCTGCTTTTGCCAACCTATCGGCCACTACACGCAACGCTTTTTTACCAGCATCACTTAAAACAGCAAAAGGTATTTTTTGTAATGAGTCGGCTTGAGCTGGTTGCAGATTTAATACTTTCAATACTTCAGCAGCAATTTCTTGTGTAGTTGTTTTCTCCAGCATATTCATTCTAAAAGAACCGCTCTGGTTTACTGCTTTATGAAACAGCCCTTTTGCAGCAGGCATGGCCATTAACGTATTTACTTTTGCACCGCCGCCTGATTGACCAAAGATGGTTACATTACCAGCATCACCTCCAAAAGTTGCAATATTCTGCTGCACCCATTCCAATGCAGCTTTAATATCCAATATACTGTTATTGGCAGCGTGTTTGTATTTTTCTCCGTAAGATGATAAATCTAAAAAACCCAAAATATTCAAACGGTGGTTAATAGATACCACCACCACATCTCCCTTCTTCGCTAAATTTTCTCCGTCATAAGAAGGCAACTCTTGCGATGAGCCTGCCGTAAACCCACCACCGTGTATCCAAAATAGCACCGGTCTTTTCTTTCCATCGTTTATGGCCGGCGTCCATATATTTAACACCAAACAATTTTCGTTGGTATATCCCCAGTTGTGATTGAAAATAAATTCACTCTCATCCTGCACCATCACAGTAGGGTCAATCAATGGTGCCACCGGACCATAACTTAAAGAGCTACGTATACCTTGCCAGGGCGTTACAGGCTTTGGCGCTTCAAAGCGTTTCGCTTCAGCATAAGGTATTCCCTTATAGGTTACAATGGTATTATTAATATACCCCCTTACTTTACCGCTGTTGGTATTAGCAACGGCCATATTCTCGCCGGTTACCAATTGCGCAACGGCCATATTTGTCAATAAAAAAAGAAAGCAGCAAATCGTTAAACGTTTCATTTTTTTGGTGTTTATGTAGTAATGGTAAAATTGTTTTTTATACCAGCTGCAGAATAAGCAGCAGCATCGTTGCGTCGCAATCACTTCAGCCGCAACGCCGCTATCCACACACTTTTATTCCATCCCTCTCTACTAAGTTGCACAAAAACTTACAAAGTCTGGCCCGAATAAGTCAAATAATTACTATTGGCTAAAAAAAAATACGCCTAATTATTTAAATACCTGCAGCAACCCGTAATTTACGTTATCACACTATGCTTTTATTTCAACCATATATTCAGTTTTTAAAAAGCTATATGAAATGAGCCATAATTTTTTTTAACTACGGTGCCAACCGGCAATGAGATTTTTATGGCGAATAACATGTGGCCTTATTCAAATAATTAATAAATACACATGAAAAAGAACAACGGTTTGCTTATCCTCTTCAGTATTCTTTTTAGCTATGCCGCCAAAACGCAGGCCCCCATCGTACAAACTGTCAATGGTATGGTAAGTGGTACTGCCAACGGCACGGTTCAAATATTTAAAGGCATTCCCTTTGCCACACCACCGGTTGGTGCGTTGCGTTGGAAAGCGCCTCAACCTCTTACTAATTGGGAGGGGGTAAAGGAATGCACCCGTTTTGCTGCCAGCCCCTTTCAATCTAAACCAATGCCCTTCAATTGCTGGACAGAAGAGTTCATCGCTCCTCCTGAACCACTGAGTGAAGATTGTCTTTATTTAAATATTTGGACCAATGGCACTGGCAGTCGTGAACAAAAACCAGTTTTTGTATGGATTTATGGTGGCGGTTTTGTTTCTGGTTCTGCAGCATGTGCTATTTATGATGGAGAAGAGATGGCTAAGCAAGGTGTGGTGTTTGTAAGCATCAACTACCGTGTAGGCGCTTTCGGTTTTTTGGCACATCCTGAATTAAGTAAAGAACAAAACAATGCTTCAGGTAACTATGGCCTACAAGACCAGATAGCCGCTTTAAAATGGATACAACAAAACATTACTTCCTTTGGTGGCAACCCGGCGCAGGTTACCATTGCAGGCCAATCGGCAGGTTCTATGAGTGTAAATGCTTTAATCGCATCTCCACTGGCTAAAGGTTTATTTCATGCCGCCATTGTACAAAGCGGTGGTTTATTAGGTAATCTTTTGCCTGCAAGCTTATCTACTGCGGAAAATATAGGGGTAACATTTCAGCAAAAAGCAAACGCTATTTCGCTGGCAAATCTGCGTCAATTACCAGCAACAGAAATTTTAAAAGCTTCGCAAGCCATGGGCATGATGCGTATGGGTTTGGTAAGTGAGGGTTATGTATTGCCTAAAGATTTAGTAACTCATTTTAAAGAAGGCAAGCAAAACCAGGTGCCCTTATTAATAGGCTGGGTAACGGGTGATGGTAGCTTATTTGGCCCCTCTACTATTAAAGCTGCACAATATGTAAAACAGGCCACTGAAAAATATACAAGTGCTGCTAAAGAATATCTGCAATTCTTTCCCGGCACAACAGATTCTGAAGCGCAACAAAGCCAGCAAAAATTTACACTAATGGCTTTTGCTGCATACCCCGCCCATTTAATGGCAGGCTACAATAATGCCAACAGCTATATATACCAGTTTTCTCATGTGCCTACCGATAAACCGGGCTTTCCTAATTATGGGGCCTTTCATACATCAGAAGTGCCCTATGCTTTACACACTTTGCATACCTGGCAACGGCCTTGGCAGCAATCAGATAAAATAGTAGAAGAAACCATGAGCAGTTACTGGCTTAATTTTATTAAAACCGGAAACCCTAATGGTAGTAACCTTCCTAAATGGAATGCATATAAAAAACAACCCGGAGATATTTTAGAAATAAATGCACAAACACAAAACAAACCTGCATTGCTTGCTAAAGAGTTTGCTTTTTTAGATGCCAACGGAGGAATAAAATAAATGGACACTTTGTTGCAGCTTGCACTACTGCTGAAGTGTGCGACGCAACGGCTGCCGCAGATAGTTACCAGCGCTGGCTTACTAATTAAAATATAAAAGAGAACGCTTTCAGATAAATTGAAAGCGTTCTCTTTTAATGAATAAGTGGTTGTTTATGATAATGCTTCAATAAAAGTGGCGCTGGTTTTACTGCGCACTTCTTCAATAGTTGCGCCGGGCATCAATTCAATTAAAGTAAGTTTTCCGTTGGGGTAAGCAAATACAGCCAAATCTGTTATAACCACCGCCACCGCATTCATAGCTGTTAACGGCAATGCGCAGGCCGGAACAATTTTAGCACTGCCATCGCTGTTGGTATGCGTCATGGTGATGATTAATTTTTTGGCACCGCTAGCCAAATCCATGGCACCTCCCACCCCCAACAAAGGCTTGCCCGGCACGGCCCAATTAGCCAGGTTGGCTTGCTCATCTACTTCCAACCCGCCCATAATGGCCACATCAATATGCTGGCCACGTATCATGGCAAAGCTATCGGCACTATCAAAATAACTGCTGCCTTTTAAAGCGGTTACCGGCACTTTGCCCGCATTCACCGGATAATCTAACGCACCCGCATCACCATCCGGCTCAGGCCCCACACCTAACATGCCATTTTCTGTGTGCAAAATAATTTCATGTTCGGGTTTAATTAAATCGGCCACCAGTGTAGGAATACCAATACCTAAATTCACCACATCTCCTTTTTGTAATTCAGCAAATGCCCGGCGGGCCATATTCATTCTACCTTCATCTACTTTCTTACTGCTACCTTTTACCGAAGCAGAACTACCCAAATTAGCAGCCGATAAACTGGCCTGCACTATATAATCTACATAGCAGCAAGGCGTATGAATATTTTCTGGTGCTATGTCGCCCACCGGCACAATATGTTCTACTTCTGCTATCACCAGGTCGGCCGCGGTTGCCATAGCTTTATTAAAATTTTGTTCGGTCATGCGGTATTGCAGGTTGCCGGCCGTATCTGCCTTCCATGCCCGTATAAAAGCCACGTTAGCTTTCAATGCTTTTTCAAAAACATATTCTTTGCCATCAATTATTTTAATTTCTTTATCAGCAGCAATTACAGTACCTGCGCTGGTAGGTGTATAAAAACCACCAATGCCTGCACCACCTGCACGTATGGCTTCTGCCAATGTACCCTGTGGCAATAACTCATATTGCACCGCACCGCTTTGTGCGGCCTTCACCGCATCGGGGTTGCTGGTAAAAAAAGACCCAATCATTTTTTTTAACTGCCCATTTAGTAACAGTTTACCACCTCCCAAATTAGGTTCACCCACATTGTTACCAATAAAGGTTAAGTTTTTAGTGTTGGTTGCTGCCAATGCATGCAACAGGTGCACGGGATTACCCGTCATGCCAAAGCCGCCGCCAAAAATAATATCCCCTTCTTTTACCAATGCGGCTGCCTGTGCTGCTGTTATTTGTGAAACTTGTTTCATTTGTTTTATTACGTTATTGAGATACTGGGATATTGTGTTATTGTTTTTGAAGTATATACTTAGCTGTAGTGGTACTATTTAGCTTTTGTTGTGTCACTCACTTGTACTTTCAGTTCTTTGCGCAGCAATTAGAAAATGCTGAATGGTGCGACGCAATCCCGAAGTTTCGGGACTGCCATGAAAAAAAAATGCGGGTAACCAAAAACTACACTCTTTCTAGTACTACCGCATACCCTTGGCCCACACCAATACACATGGTTGCCAGCGCATACTTTTTTTGTTGCTGCTGCAGCTCCAAGGCAGCACTGTAAATAATGCGTGCCCCACTCATACCCAGCGGATGCCCCAGTGCAATGGCACCACCATTTACATTTATTCTGGCATCATCATCTTTTAAACCCAACGCCCGAATGCAGGCAATGCTTTGCGCCGCAAATGCTTCGTTCAATTCTATAATATCAATATCGTTTAATGTTAACCCAGCTTTTGCTAATGCCTGTTTTGTGGCGTCTACCGGACCAATGCCCATAATGCGTGGCTCTACACCTACCACTGCACTGCTGATGATTTTTGCTTTGGCTTGAAGATTATATTTTTTTATTGCTGCCTCTGAAGCCATCAGTATTGCAGCAGCACCATCATTTAAGCCAGATGCATTACCTGCGGTAACCGTTCCATTTTCTTTTTTAAAGGCAGGTTTTAATTTTGCCAACCCTTCGATAGTAGTAGCCGGTTTTACAAATTCATCTGTAGCAAAAATAAAAGGGTCTGCTTTTTTATTGGCAATAGATACCGGCACTATTTCTTTGGCCAATCGCTCTTTTGCTTTTGTTGCTTTTAGTTGAGAATGGCATGCAAACGCATCCTGATCGGCACGACTGATATTATACATTGACGCCAGGTTTTCTGCGGTAACACCCATTGCATCCACGCCATACATTTTTTCCATTTGCGGATTAATAAAGCGCCAGCCAAAACTGCTGTCAAAAAATTGGGCATCGGTGCCAAATGGTTTGCTGCTTTTAGAAATTACATAAGGCCCACGGGTCATATGCTCCACACCACCAGCAATAAACAAATCACCATCATTATTGGCAATAGCCCTTGCAGCATTTACCACCGCACTCATACCAGATGCACATAAACGGTTTATGGTTTCTCCGGGAACCGTATATGGCAAACCCGCCAGCAGCAATGCCATTCTTGCCACGTTACGGTTATCATCGCCGGCCTGGTTTACACAGCCCATAATAACATCTGCAATAGCACTTGCAGGCACTGTTGCATTTCTGTCCATCAGTTCTTTTATTACCAATGCGGCTAAATCATCAGCTCTTACCGGCGAGAGTGTTCCGCCAAAATTGCCAATGGGTGTGCGGATGCCGTCAATTATATATGCGTTCATTATTTAGTGATTGAGTGATTGGGATATTGCGCTATTCAATTGCTTTTTTAAACTTTTCTATATTGGCCAGCATTTGCGCCGCATTAATTTTAATGTTTGTAGTAATACTTACAGCATGCGTTAATGCAGTGGCTGTATAATTAAGCAGCTGTGGCAATGCATTCCATTCCAGTATCCAGGCAGTAGCATCTCGTTCATTCTGATGTAGCATGGCCAGTAACATTTGCTGTTGCAGTCCTGCATTTATTTTTGCAATAGCTACCAATGCTTCACTTAATACCGGGTTATTTTTATGCGGCATTGCACTGCTTTTGCCGCCACCTGTTACATTTTCTGTTACTTCGTTTACTTCTGATTGCGCCATTACCATTACATCGGCACCCATTTTACCCATAATACTTGTATGCATAGCCAACCAATTGGTAAATGCGGCCAAGCCATCTCGTTGCGTATGCCAAGAAGCTGCTGGTTGTAGCTGTAATTTTTTTGCCAGTAATTTATTTAACAGCGGCCCTTTTTTTACGTAGGCTGCTAAATTACCAACCGCACCACCTAATTGCACCACCAGCAAATCTTGCTTTATCTGTTTTAATCGATGCAGTTGTCTTTGCAAAGGCTGCAACCAAGCATTTACCTTACTGCCAAAAGTAATTGGCAAAGCTTGTTGGCCACGGGTATGTGCCATGCAAGGTGTTTTAGCAAACTGCTTAGATAGTTTAGTAAGTTGTTTTATTAATACACTGGTTTTTGTTTCAATAATTTCCAGCGCATTTTTAATAATCAATACTTGTGCTGTGTCCATTACATCTTGAGAGGTGGCGCCCATATGCAAGTGCCCCTTTGCACCATCCGGCAATTTTGTTTTTATATGCGCCAATAGTGCAATAACCGGTATGCCGTTTTGTAAAGTACTTGCAGCCAATGCAGTGGGCTTAAGTGATAGTTGGCGGATGGCAGCTTCAATCTGCAGCGCCGCTTTTAGGGGTATCATATTTAATTGAGCCTGTGCATTTGCCAATGCCGCTTCAAATGTCAGCATGTGTTGTATTAATGCCTCATCGGCAATAACTGCCTCCATAGCATCGTCTGACAAGTATTTAGAAAATATTTTTGAGTAGTGGTTCATATACTATTTATAAATCAAAAAACACCGTTTCATTTTCTCCCTGCATATAAATATTAAAGCAATATTCCTGCTGTTCGGTGTTATTGGTTTTTACAGCTACTAAAGTAGTTCTTCTTTGCGGCTCTACCGAAAGCAGCAGCGGGTCATTTTCATTTGCGGGGTCACCTTCAAAATAAAAGCGGGTGTACAGCACATGCAAAGAGCCTCTCATAAACAGTGTTACATTTATATGCGGCGCTTGCCCTTGCACCATGCCTGGCATTATGGTTTTAAAAACAAAGCGTTGCTGTCCATCAGTACCTGTGCCGTAGCGGCCAAGCCCTTTGAAAAGTAGTTCCTGCTCATAATTTTTAACGTAAGCACCCTTTGCATCGGCCTGCCATAATTCTATCATTGCATCGTGTATCACTTTACCATTGCCATCGTAAATATTACCCGTTACATAAATAATATCTTTCTCTGGCGCTTCATTAGCAATTATATTATCAATAACACTGCTAAACCCATAACCATATTGTACGGCAGTTAGTCCGTAAGCAAAATAAGGCCCAATGGTTTGCGAGGGTGTTTGTGGTAGTTTACTTTGTTCCATACTTTATTGGCTTGTAACAGCAAGGTTTTATTCAAAAATGCTTTGGCATTTTCCTTTTAATACAATATTAAATTCGTACGCCAGTGCAAATTCCGGTTCGGTCCAATCCATTCTAAACTTTGCCACCATTAAATGCCGTGCATGCAACGGCACCGATTGGTAAATAGGGTCAAACTCAAACAATGGGTCTCCCGGAAAATACATTTGCGTTACCAGCCGGTGTGTTAACTGGTGGCCCATTACTGAGAAATGAATATGATTGGGCCGCCACGCATTGTAATGATTGCCCCAAGGATAAGCACCAGGCTTAATGGAGTAAAAAGTATACCTGCCATCATTATCTGTCAGCATTCTTCCGGCACCTAAAAAATTCGGATCCAATGGCGCATCATGTATTTCTTCTTTATGTATATAACGACCTGCCGCATTAGCCTGCCATATTTCAACCAATACATTACGCAATGGTTTTCCGTATTCATCCATTACCTTACCCGATACTTTTATGCGTTCGCCAATAGGATCATGATCTTTGCGAGCATTCTTGGTAAGGTCGCTATCGTATTTACCAATTACTGATTCTCCAAACACCGGCAACTGAATATTTTTCAGATTTTCTTTTATAATCAGCAATGGTTTTGTTGGGCTGCGCAACACCGTTGATTTATACTCGGGGTATAAATACGGGGGCTGCACATTGGTAATCATATCATCCATAATTTAATTTTTATGATATCGGCAGTAGTACTGCTATTAGGCACCGTTGCGTCGCACTCTTGTGCCGCATAACAAAACGGCACAGCCTTTATAATGCTGCTATTGCGTATCTTTTTTAAAAACCTCTTTGGCAATTTTAAAAGCGCCATTGGCTACCGGCACACCTGCATACACGGCGGTGTGCAGCAACACTTCTTTCACATCTTCTTCTGTGGCACCGGTATTTTTGGTGGCACGCAAATGCATGGCCAATTCCTCTTCATGCCCCAATGCTGTCATTAGTGCAATGGTAATTAAACTGCGTTCTCTTTTGGTTAAGCCGGGGCGGTTCCAAACAGCACCCCAGGCATTTTTGGTAATATATTCCTGAAAGTCTGCATCAAAAGCTGTTTTATTAGCTTCTGCTTTATCAACATGCGCATCGCCCAAAACAGAACGTCTTGTCCGCATACCATCATCGTACAATGAGTTGCTCATAAATAATCAATTTATAAAATCAATAATCAGTTTGCTTAAAGCCACCGGGTTATCTACGCAAGGTATATGCCCCGATCCTTCAATGATTTCAAACCTTGAATGTGTAATTAAATCGGCCAGGTTTTTTACTTCTTCTGGTAGTGTGGATTTATCTTCTGAACCCACTACGCATAAAGCAGGCATACTAATTAGTTTTGCCTTTTCTGTAAGATCGGCATCCCGTATAGCTTCGCAGGTTTTAATATACCCCAAAGCATCGGTGCGCTGCAGCATATTTTTATAGCCTGCCACTTTAACTGGCTGATCTTTGTGAAAGCTTTCGGGAAACCAGCGTTGCATAACGCCATCTGCAATAGAAGGCAACCCGTTTGTTTGTATAGCGTTAATACGATCGTTCCATACCTGTGCATTGCCAATTTTATGGCGGGTATCGCACAATACCAATTTTGTTACCTGCGCCGGGATACGTGTTGCCAGCAACTGTGCAATCATGCCGCCTACAGATAAACCTATGGGAATAATTTTTTCAATATGCAGGTATTGCAATAAGCCAATAACATCGTCGGCAAAATCACTCAACCCCTCGGTATCTTCCACCACATCACTCAACCCATGGCCGCGTTTATCAAACAGTAAAATATTACCATAAGGCAGTAACTGCACTGCCACTTCTTTCCAAATTCTAAAATCGGTGCCCAAAGAATTAATACATACAAATGTTACTTGCGCCGCTGAAGCCTGCTGCCAATATTTATAGTGAATGGTATGTTTGTTTATGAATGCGAAGGGCATAGTTTTTTTGTTTTATAGTTGTACAAAAGATGAACGGATTGCGACGCAACGATGTTTAACCGGAGCGTTGCGGCTGGTACCACATTAAATTTCCTTTAATCCTACATAATTTTCTGCAATAGTAGTGGCATAGGCTTCAGATGTTTTTATATAATCAAATTTTGCCTTCTGCAACTGGTATTCAAAAGAACCATGTGCTACCTGCTTGTGAAACAGGTAGGTCATGAAGTTACTAAAATCTTGTGCCCGCCACACACGGCGCAGCGCATTAGTGGTATAGGCTTGCAATAAATTTTCTGATTGGTGTTGGTAA
>REAR01000144.1 GCA_004295245.1 Sphingobacteriales bacterium
CCTTCTGCATTATCGCCGGCAATATAAATGCCGCCATTGTAGCTATTAACAATATAGGCACCGGGTATTTCATGCTCTATGCGTTCGTAGTTTAAAACAATGGCATTTTTAAAATTAGTCCCTTTAATAATTTTTAGTTTAAAACCATAGAAGCGCTGTAAGTAATCGTTTAAAAAATTGGCGCTGTTCTCCAACCCGCTGCCGGCAAGTACAATAGGTGTATTACTGGTAATGGTATTGTTGCCTTTGGTTTGTGGCCAGTTTATTTCTGCCGGTTGCGGCACAATATGTAGTTCTTGTGCGTGCAAATGTGTTAAGGTTGCAGCAAAAATAAAAACCAGTAAACGCTTCATAACATCATATTTGTTTACAAGTGTACAGCAATAATTTTTTATACAAAAGAAAAGGGTGAAATAAAAACCGGTAAAGAGATTGTCTTTACCGGTGAATATTGCGTTGCCGTAAAAGTGTGCGACGCAAGGATGCTGCCATGAAACATTACTGCTGGCAACCTAAAATAATTATTTAACCACAGGCAGTATAATACTTGAGGCATTTACTGCATCGTGATGAATACGGATGGTTGCTTTTTGAAAATCTTCTGGATTGGCTTCGTAAATGTTTACAAATTTTTGCGGGTTGCGGTCTGCCAGCGGAAACCAACTGCTTTGAATTTGTATCATTATACGATGGCCTTTCTTAAATGTATGTGCCACATCGGGCAGCTCAAATTTTACCGTTTCTATTTTATTAGGTTTAAAGGGCACGGGTGTTTCAAAACTATTACGAAACTTACCTCGCATTATTTCTCCGCGTACCAGCATCTGGTATGCATCCATTAAATAACTGCCACCGCCGGCACGGCCCTGCGCTTGCTGCTCACCGGCATAACTAAATTTATCAGGAAACACATCTATCACCTTTACCACAAAATCGGCATCGGTGGTAGAAATAGATGTAAGCAAGTTGGCTATTACAGTGCCTGCCAGTGTTACATCATCACTCAATACATCCGTTTGATATACCAGCACATCGTTGCGGCGGGCAGCAAAGCGTTGGTCATCGGTCATGTAAGCCACCGTTCTGTTATTGTGCACATCTTCTGTATACGGCACTGGTTTTGAAGGATCACTGATGTACTCACTGAAACTGTTTTTACCAGCGGGCTTGTTCCAATCTAATTTACCATTGGGCTGCAGGTAAATGGCTTTATCTTCTTTGGCGGCAGGCGGCCATTGCTCGTAATTGCGCCATTTGTTTTCGCCGGTAAAAAATATAGTGGCTTCTGCCAGTGTACTAATATCGCCTTTGCCTTCTAAATGATATTTAAAGAAAGGCATTTCAATATTATTTTGATACCACTCAGACGTATTGCTGCCAAATTTTACATTGCCTAATTGTGTGCCATCGGCTCTGGCCCATTGGCCATGAAACCAGGGGCCCATTACAATGCGGTTATTATTTTTTGCTTTCTTTTCAATGGCTTCATAAGTGCGCCATGCACCAAAACAATCTTCTGCGTCAAACAAACCACCTACAACCAATGTGGCCGTACCGTTGGGCACATAGTTGGTAAAGTTGCGTGGGTTGCGGGCCTTCCACCAATCATCGTAATTAGGATGTTGGTAAAGGTCTTGCCAGAATTTTACATCGGGCCCCATTTTAACTGCCAGATCTTTTAAACCACCCGATTCTAAATAAAATTTATAACTGTCTCTGGTAGGAAAACTATAACCCGGTGCACCCACGCTAGTAGGTTTTGGGCGTGGTTTGCCAAAACTGCTGTAAAAAGAAAAGCCATCCATCTGAAAAAATGCGCCGTTGTGGTGAAAGTCGTCTCCCATAAACCAATCGGTTACCGGGGCTTGCGGACTTACTGCTTTTAAAGATGGGTGATTACTAAATGCTGCCATAGTAGAATAAAAACCGGGGTAAGAAATACCAAATATGCCAACGCGGTTATTATTGTGCGCAATGTTTTTTACCAACCAATCAATAGCATCATAGGTATCGCTGGCTTCATCAATTTCGGTGCCTTTTTTATTGGGGTTAAAGGGGCGTACATCCACAAACTCACCTTCGCTCATCCAGCGGCCACGCACATCTTGTATTACAATTATATAATTGCGGCGCATGTAATAACGCCAATGGTTGTTCCAAAAACTGCGGTAATTATTTTCTCCGTATGGGGCGCAGGAGTAGGGGGTGCGGCTCATTAAAATGGGATGCTCTTCTGTTGCATCTTTTGGGGTGTAAATGGAGGTAAACAGTTTCACTCCATCCCGCATGGGTATGTAAATTTCTTTTTTGGTATAGTTGTCACGTATCCATGCAGAGTCTAAAGAATTTTGTGCCTGCACCAGCACAATAGCCAGTAGTGCAAGTAATAATAAAAATATTTTTCTCATGTACTTTGGTTTTGTAAGTTTAAATTTACAGCATTCTCTACCACCGTAATTCCACAATTTATGAACGGCAACGAAGCGCTAATCAGTAAGTTTTATATCTCATTTCAGCAATTAGATTATGCTGCCATGCAGCAGTGCTATGCCGATACTATTATTTTTAATGACCCCGCATTTGGTATTCTGCAGGGGGCTAAAGCAAAAGCGATGTGGGAAATGCTTTGTAAAAATGCTAAAGAGTTTTCGCTTACGTTTTCAAATATACAATTGCTGGATGAGGAGTATGCCACCTGCAATTGGGTGGCCACGTATACGTTTTCAAAAACGGGCCGCAAAGTGGTTAATCATATAAAAGCACACCTGCGTATACAAGACGGTAAAATAACCGAGCATACCGATCAGTTTGATATTTGGAAATGGAGCCGCCAGGCATTAGGCATGCCGGGTTTATTATTAGGGTGGAGCGGTTATATGAAAAATAAAATACACCAGAATGCCCGCCAGAATTTAGAAAAATTTATGGCAAAGCAGTAAAAGTTTATTTTACCAGCAGTATCTCATTAATCAGCATCGTTGCGTCGCACACTTGTACGGCAGTAGTTTTTCAACACATAAATACAAATGTAGATAGTGGTACATAATATTTTTAACCAATGTTAGAATAAGTCTATGTTTCTATCTTTCTATGTGGTAAAAAAAAGAGCTGCTTTACAGCAACTCTTTTTAAAATATTCAGGTAGTTAAAAATTAATCCAGCTTGGTAATTTTAAGCATGTTGGTAGGCAGGTGTAAATGTATTGGTGTGCTGCCAGTGCTAATAATAACATCGCCACTTTTTACAAAGCCTCTTTCTTTTAATATTTCAATCTGGTCTTCTAAAATATTATCTAAGCTTTCTTCTTCGGCATAATAAAAAGCTCTAACACCCCAGCTTAAACTTAACTGATTAATAAGTGTTCTTTCTTTACTAAAAATGTATAAAGGTGCTTTTGGGCGGTAGCTGCTTAGCATAAAACCGGTATAGCCACTTTGTGTCATACCAATCAATGCGTCTGCATTAGAGTCTTTTGCAATTTTACAGGCATTGTAACAAATGGCATCGCTTAAGAACGACGGAGAGTGGGTTTGTGGTTTTAAATCTTCCTCTCTGTTGTAACGATATTCAGTGGCTTCTACTTCTACAATAATTTTACGCATGGTTTGCACTACTAATACAGGGTGCTGACCAGTTGCGGTTTCTCCGCTTAACATAACCGCGTCGGCACCTTCTAATACCGCGTTGGCCACATCGGTAATTTCGCTACGGTTTGGTTTGGTGCGGTCAATCATACTTTCCATCATTTGTGTTGCCACAATAACGGGTTTTGCACGATGGATACATTTGCGGATTAATTGCTTTTGAATTAATGGCACTTGCTCTACCGGTACTTCCACACCCAGGTCTCCACGGGCCACCATAATACCATCGCTTTCTACAATAATATCGCGGATGTTGGTGAGGGCCTCTGGCATTTCTATTTTAGCAATAATCTTGCTTTTACTTTTGCGCTCATCAATTTTGCTGCGCAGTATTACAATATCTTTTACACTGCGTACAAAAGACAGGGCCACCCAATCCAGCTTTTGTTCAATAATAAAATCAAGGTCAATTAAATCTTTCTCAGTAAGGGCTGGTAAAGATATTTTGGTATCGGGCAGGTTAATGCCTTTTTTAGAAGAGATGACACCGCCGAGGGTAACCTCAACTTTTACGTCTCCGTTCTTAGCTATATCAATAACTTTTACCTCCAGTTTGCCATCGTCAATCATTATCTTATTGCCAATCTTTACATCTTCATGCAAATTGGGATAAGAAACATAAATGCGATCTTTATTACCTACCAGCTTTTCGTTGGTAAAGGTTAATATATCACCTGCTACCACATGCAGGGCATTGTTTTCTATTTCACCCACCCGTAGTTTGGGGCCTTGCAAATCGCCTAATATGGCAATATTGTAAGGTTCGGTTTTGTTAATGTTGCGGATATGTTCTATTATTTTCAACTTATCCTCGTGGTTACCATGCGAAAAGTTGAGGCGGAAAACGTTTACACCGGCGCGGGTAAGCTCTAATAATTTTTCATAAGTATCACAAGCTGGCCCAACGGTAGCAACAATTTTGGTGCGCTTAAACGCATGCTCTACGCCGGTTTGTTTGTCCATTGATTTATCAACGTATTTAGAAAGATTTTTTGACATTGTAGTTGGATTAATATTTTCTTTTTTTAATTATAGCAAGCATAACAGGGGCGGAGTAGTTGGGTATCATCGGAGCGTTGCGGTAAACAGGTGCGACGCAACGATGTTTAATTGGAAAACAGCTGCCGGTTACAAAAATTAACTGGCAAGTATTTTTACAATCTTCATCCACTCATCGCTTATTTTTTGTTTGGCTTTAACTGCTTTTTCTAATGGGGTGTAGTGCATTTTATTATTTAGTACACCTACCATTACATTATGGCGGCCCACCATTAAAGACTCTACTGCGTGGTAACCCATACGGCTGGCAATTAAGCGATCTAAACAACTGGGTGATCCGCCGCGTTGAATATGACCTAAAATGCAAACGCGGGTATCTACCTGAGGCATGCGTTCTTTTATTACTTTGCTTACTTTTTCTGCACCGCCAAATTCATCTCCTTCGGCTAC
>REAR01000145.1 GCA_004295245.1 Sphingobacteriales bacterium
TCTTTGGTTGCGTTTGCTTCTGTGCCATTAAAATGGTGGCCAATAATATTGGTAATAGGTATATTAAAATGTTGGGCAAATTTAAAATCACGTTCATCGCCGCAGGGCACAGCCATAATAGCACCGGTGCCGTAGCCGGCCAATACATATTCACTAATCCATACTGGTATTTCTTTGTTTACATCAAAAGGGTTAATAGCATAGGCGCCGGTAAACACCCCGCTAATTTTTTTCTCTGCCATCCGCTCTCTTTCGCTGCGGCTTTTAACATAGGCTACATATTCATTCACCGCAACTGCTTGCTCATTGCTTTTAATAGCATCCACCAGTTCATGCTCCGGAGCAATTACCATAAAGTCTACCCCAAAAATGGTATCGGGTCTTGTGGTGTACACCCGCAATTTTTTATCGCTGCCTTTAACAGCAAAATCTATTTCGGCGCCACTGCTTTTACCAATCCAGTTGGTTTGCATTTCTTTCATGCTATCGCTAAAATCAACACGAGTTAACCCTTCCAGTAAGCGGTTAGCATATTCTGTAATGCGCAAATACCATTGGCGCAGTTTCTTTTTTACCACGGGGTGGCCGCCTCTTTCACTAACCCCATTTACCACTTCATCATTGGCTAAAACAGTACCCAGTGCCTCGCACCAGTTCACTTCTCCGTAACCGCAATACGCCAGGCGGTATTGCATTAAAATATCCTGCTGTGTTTTCTCGTCAAAGCTCTTCCATTCGGCGGCAGTAAATTTTGCGTTGCTGTGTTGCAGGTTGGGCATTGGGTGGCTGGCGTTGCCTTCTTTTTCAAAAGCAGTTATCAGCGTTGTTATATTTTCTGCTTTATTAGCCTTGCGGTTGTAAAAGCTATTGAACAGTTGCAAAAAAATCCACTGCGTCCATTTGTAGTATTTGGGGTCGCAGGTGCGCACCTCCCTGTCCCAGTCAAAACAAAAACCAATATTGTCTAATTGCTTTCTAAAATTATTAATGTTTTGTTCTGTGCTTACTGCGGGGTGCACGCCGTGGTCTATAGCGTATTGTTCTGCTGGTAACCCAAAAGCATCGTAGCCCATTGGGTGCAGCACATTAAAACCTTTCAGGCGTTTGTAACGGCTGTAAATATCGCTGGCAATATAGCCTAACGGGTGGCCCACATGCAAACCTGCACCACTGGGGTACGGAAACATATCCAACACATAATACTTGGGCTTTGTTGAAGTATTACTCACTTTATAGGCGCCTTGTTCTTTCCATTGCTGTTGCCAGGCCTTTTCAATCTTTCTAAAATCGTACTGCATAGTTTTAAAATATAAGTTGGTAGCCAACAGGGGTGGTGTTATTGGGCTTTGCTTGCGTCGCACTCGTGTACTGCACAACCAGTGGCAACAATAGTATATTGCTCCATAGCATTACTACTGTTGCAGTGTGCGACGCAACGGCTGCTGCCCAGAATTGCTAAAGAAGACTTAAAAAATCTTCTTCTTTCAAAATAAGCCGGCAGCCTGTAAAATACAATGCACCTGCCTCCGTTAGAAGGGGCACAAAAATACAATTTGAAAGGCGAAATCAGTTATTTTTGCCACTTCGCAACCATCCAAAAAAATAATACATGTCTCAAATAGGAAAAACCGCAGGTAAGCGTTCGCAGCCCTCGTACTTTATGGCCATTTTAGGCGTAACAGTAGTGCTGTTTTTTGTTGGTGTTTTTGGTTGGGTTATTTTAAACGCCAGTAAGTATACAGATGTGCTGAAAGAAAATGTGCAGGTACAGGTATACCTGCGTAATACGGTGGCGCAAAAAGATATTGACTCTCTTAAAAACTATGTTACAGTACAGCCTTATACAAAAGATGTGGAGTATGTAGATAAAGAAACGGCCAAGCAACGCTTATTAGAAAGTGGCGAGAAAGATTTTAAAGATATTATTGAAGGCAACCCCTTGCCGGCTTCTATTAGTTTTCATGTAAAAAGCCAGTATGTGCAAAAAGACAGTCTGGTAGCTATAAAGTCTCTTATAGAAAGTGGCCGCGAATTAACAGTAGAAAGTGTGGTGTACCCCGCCAGCCTGGTAGAGCGTATGGGGCCTATTTTAAAATGGATACTGATTGTTTTAATATCACTGGCTTCTTTATTTGGCATACTGGCAATTATTTTAATTGACAATACCATTAAGCTGTCTATGTACAGCAACCGGTTTTTAATTAAAACCATGCAAATGGTGGGTGCCACCCGTGGCTTTATTGCCGGGCCTATTAATAAAAGAGCTATTATTAATGGGGCCCTTGCTGCTTTTATTGCAATTGCTTGTGTATGGGCCTTGGTGCTGGTATCTGAAAACCTGCTGCCCGATTTAAGAGACCTGCGTAATAACAGCCGCCTGTTTTTGTTGTTTGGTGTTATTATTTTATTAGGCATTGGTATTACCCTGCTAAGCACCTATCGCAGTGTAATTAAATACCTTAAAATGAAGCTGGACGATTTATATTAATAAGCCAGAAACGGGCTTGTATCTGTGCGCCGATTCCTTTATCTTGCAACACTTAACTTGTTTTTTATGAGTGAAAAGAAAACAACAACAACTCCTGCAACTGCCGCTTTGTTTACCAAAGACAATTACCTGTGGATGGTGATAGGTATTGTAGTAATTATTGTAGGCATGCTGTTAATGTCGGGCGGCAAAAGTAATAATGCCAATGAGTTTAACATGAATGAAGTGTACAGTTTTCGCCGCATTACACTGGCACCTATTGTAATAGTAATAGGTTTAGGCTTACAGGTATATGCCATTTTTAAAAAGCCCAAGAGCCAGCAGTAAAAGCGGTGTTACTATCAAATAAATAATAAGAGCGATGCGTTAAAGCATCGCTTTTTCTTTATGTTGCAAATAAATAACCCCTCCGCATGAGTATTATAGAATCGATTATTATTGCCATTGTAGAAGGCCTTACAGAGTTTTTGCCTGTTTCATCAACAGGGCATATGATTATAGCTGAAAAATTAATGGGTATGGAAAGTACCAATTTTACCAAGCTGTACACAGTAGCCATACAATTGGGGGCCATTATGGCCGTGGTAGTTTTATACTGGAAAAAATTCATCAACTTTAAAAGCTGGCAATTTTATATAAAATTGGTGGTAGCTGTTATACCTGCGCTGGCGTTGGGTTTTTTATTCTCTGACAAAATTGATGCATTATTAGAAAGCCCCACAACAGTAGCTATTACCCTTTTATTAGGGGGTATTCTTTTTTTATTTATTGATAATTTTTTTAAGCAGCCAGTTATTGAAAAGGAAGAAGATATATCAATGATAAAAGCTTTTATTATTGGTTGCTGGCAATGCATTGCCATGATACCCGGGGTAAGCCGTAGCGCCGCCACTATTATTGGTGGTATGCAACAAAAGCTAACCCGCAGTGTGGCGGCTGAATTTTCGTTTTTCTTAGCGGTACCTACTATGTGTGCTGCCACCGGCTACAAGTTGCTTAAAGAATACAAAAACATACATACCGAAGAAATAAAAATATTGGCCATTGGAAATTTGGTGGCTTTTGTAGTTGCTATCCTCGCTATTAAATTTTTTATAGGTTTTCTGCAAAAGCACGGTTTTAAATTATTTGGCTATTATCGTATTGTGGTGGGTATTGCCTTGCTGGTATTAATCTATACAGGTTATATTAAAGGGTAAGATTGAAAGAATAACTATTATGGTATTGCTGCACTGCAGTTTGTTTATACGTAAAAAAGAATTTCTAAAAGCATAAGACCACGCCTGCGGCGTGGTCTTATGCTTTTAGCCTGTTTGTAGAAATAATTAACGGTATTAAACAAAGTGTTGTACCTGCGTTTTATATGGCTGAATCTTCTTATTTTTCCAGATAACTAAACCCCTGCTATGCAAACCGCCTCAAAAAAAGTAGTAAACGGCTGGGCTATGTACGATTGGGCCAACAGTGTCTATAATCTTGTAATTACTTCCACCATATTTCCTGCCTACTATGAAGCCATTACCGCAGAACGGACAGAAAATGGCGTTGCCTACGTTCGTTTCTTGGGTAGAGAGTTTGTAAATACTTCTTTATATAATTACGCTTTAGCCGCAGCCTTATTGGTAGTGGCAATTACACTGCCCCTATTAACTTCAATTGCTGATTACCGGGGCACAAAAAAGAAGTTTATGAATTTCTTTTTTGTACTAGGCAGTGTTGCCTGCATGGGGTTGTATTTTTTTAAAGGACCAGAAACTTTAAATATGGGTATCGGCTTTATGATGCTTGCCTGTATTTGCTTTTGGAGTAGCTATGTTTTCAGCAATTCATTTTTACCAGAAATAGCGGCGCCTGAAGACCGTGACCGCATCAGCGCTAAAGGGTTTGCTTACGGTTATGTAGGCAGTGTAATACTGCAGCTTATTTGTTTTGTATTTGTAATGAAGGGCGAATGGTTTGGCATAACGGATAAAAGTATGGGGCCGCGTATTTCCTTTTTACTTACCGGTATCTGGTGGCTTGTTTTCGGATACTACTCACTGGTTAGGCTACCCAAACCTTTAGCAGCCGGTGATGAGCCTTTTAAAAGAAATGTGTTTACAGAAGGATATATTGAGCTGGTAAAAGTTTGGAAACAGATAAAGCAGCTGCCTGTTTTAAAAAAATATTTAGGTGCTTTTTTCTTTTACAATATGGGAGTACAAACAGTTATGCTTGCAGCAACTTTATATGGTAAAAGCGAATTGGCCATACCTACAGAAAATCTCATTATTGCTATTTTATTAATTCAACTGGTAGCCATACCTGGTGCATTTGCAATTTCAAAACTCTCCGCTAAAATTGGTAATATTAAGGCACTTATGGTGGTGGTAACCCTTTGGGTGTTTATTTGTATTGCTGCTTTTTATGCCCCTAAAGGAAATGCAATGGTTTTTTATGGCTTAGGTGCCTTTGTTGGTTTTGTAATGGGCGGCATTCAAAGTTTAAGCCGTAGTACGTACAGTAAGCTGATGCCCGAAACACACGACACTGCATCTTTTTTTAGTTTTTACGATGTAACAGAAAAAATTGCGGTGGTTATTGGAATGATCAGTTATGGATA
>REAR01000092.1 GCA_004295245.1 Sphingobacteriales bacterium
TCCCAAACGGCGGCCGTATTTAAGGCCTCATGAAAATCTCCTTCGCTGGTGCCACCGTCACCAGTAAATGCAACCGCCACCTTATCTTCTTTTTTAAGTTTATGTGCTAAGGCCACACCATCTGCAATGGCCAGTTGCGGCCCCAGATGAGAGATCATGCCGCAGATATGATGTTCTTTTGAACCAAAATGAAAGCTTCTTTCGCGGCCCTTGCTATATCCATCTTTACTACCCTGCCATTGCTTAAACAGTTTACTGAGCGGCATATTGCGGCCGGTAAAAACACCCAGGTTACGGTGCAATGGCATCATCCACTCATCTTGCTGCAACGCCAACGCACAGCCCACAGCAATAGCTTCTTGCCCAATACCACTGAACCATTTACTTATTTTACCCTGGCGCAGCAGCACTAGCATTTTTTCTTCAATTAAACGGGGCAGTAAAATGCTTTTATAAAAATCAAGCAAGGTTTCGTTGCTCAGGCTCTTGCGGTCAAACTGCATAGTTATGGTTTCTTATTATAACCGGGGTTGAGAATGCTTTCTAAAACGGTAGTAAATAAACTTACCACCAGACTAAATAATAACGCCCACCATATATTGGATACTACAAAACCCGTTACCAATTTACCGGCAAATACTACAATAATAGCATTTACTATAAAAAGAAACAGGCCCAAGGTTAGTATTGTAATTGGCAGTGTTAAAAGGATTAATAACGGACGTACCAGAAAATTTAATGCGGCCAATGCCAATGCCACTAGCAATGCTGTTGAAAACCGGTCAACATTAACACCTGGTAAAATATAAGAAGCGCCTAAAACGGCCACAGCTGTAATAAGAGTTTTAATAATAAAATTTTTCATAATAAGCGTTTAAGCAAATGTAGTTTTATTTTAAAACCAACAAACAAATAGCAGTAAGCTTTTAGCGATGGGGCTTAAAAATCATTCTTTACATGAAAGAAAAATCCACGTTCGCCCAATTGGTTGTAACTATATTCAAAGCGGAGTACCAGATCGTAAAGGGTTACTACGTCAATACCAAAGCCGCCGGTGTATAAAAATTTATCAGTAAGTGAATTGGTTTTAAAAACAGGGTTATGTACAATGCCCCAGTCTGTATAGGTTTTTACATAAATGCGCAGCGGCAACTTGTCGTGAGAACGGGTTTTAAAGAATGGGATTGGTATATGGGTGTTCAATACTTCTTTGCGTAAAGTATTTTTTATAAGGCCGCCCACTACGCCATCAATTACATATTTTTCAAGTCCTCTTAAATAAAAATCGCGGTAACCAAGCAAACGCAGGTTATAAAAAGGTTGGTTAAAAGGAAGCTTTATAGTACCGTTGCCCGCAATATTGTAATAAAATTTTGCGCCTAATGGTTTGCTATAACTGGCGCTTGCAGCAAACTCCCATAAATTCATGTTTTTGTTTATTCCTTTTTTAACAAATCCAAAATCGGCCATAAAGCCTCTCAACGGGTAAGGGGCATAATCCACATTCATATAATTACCGGCATAAGAAAACTCCGGATATAAAATAGTTTCTTTTCCGTTATTAAAAAATTTTGGGTTTTCTACCAGTACGGCACTGTCTACCCGGCTAAAATTAAGCGCCAATCTTACTGCATGTTTTGTGCGCAGTGCCGGCCTGTAATTATAAGTTCCAAACAAGCTCCATGTTTCATTTAAAAATCTGCCGGCATATGAGATAGTATCAGCATTAATAAAACGCTGTTCATTATTAAGTGTACCCGTATTTACCTCTTTAAAAGCAGAATAAACAAAGCCAGCGCCAAAGCCGTGTTTTAAACTTTTGTCAGCATAAGGTTGTTCGTATTGCAGTTGTATCTGGCGGGTATAACCTGAAACCACCCATAAACGTAGCTTATCATTTCGCCCTGTAAAATTATAATAGGTAAATTTTAAACCATAGTTTACCCGGTCAAGACTATATCCTTTAGAAGCCCATGCAGACACATTTCTGTCAATGGGTTTAAAGAAAGGAATTGGAAAAATATACCAGCGTTCCTTTACATCAATAGCAATATCCACGTCATACCCTCTGAATGATTTTAGAGATACTACCACATCGTTAAAAAGCCTTGTATTCATCAGCCACTCACGGGCACTTTTAAATTTTTCTACAATTTGTGGCAACTGCATTGAATCTCCTTTTTTAAAAGGCAATTCCCGCTCTATATAATACGATTTGGTTTTTTTATTTCCTGTAATTACAATTTGGCCAATTTTAAAATGAGGTCGTTGCGGATGGGCAGTATCAGCTATAGCGGCGGCGGCAATAGAATCAATAATTGTATTTAAAGTAGTTTCTGCGGCACCGGCAACAGGATTTATTTGCGCATTGCTGCAAAAGCAAATGCTAAACAAACAGATAAACGTTAAGAGATAATATTTTTTTAGCGCCGGCATCACAATCGAGGCTTCCTCCTTTTTTTCAAACAAAAATTTGTAGATAATAACCACCCTTTACATGTTCAGGTAATTCATCAGATGGTCGTAATTAGAGCGTAGCTCGTTCTCATACAATTCCTCACCAAAATAATATTTTACATTATACTCGTACCGTTGAAAAGTGGCTACTATATCAGAAATTTCAAACTTGTTTATTTTAAGGGTAACATGCATTACTTGTTCTGTATTGTTATAATGCGTGTTTAGCTGAGTTATATGTGCATCGTTTGTTTCTACCAGCTTGCTTATTTCTGAAAATGAGAAATTAGTTCTGGGCATTTCTAAAACAATAATAGCTCCCGGCTCATCGGCCCCATTCATATAACCAAGGTATTTTAATAAGTCTTGTACAGAAATAGCGCCTATCCACTCATTTTCTTTATCTACCACAGGTACCAGACTTAAACCATATTCATTACAAATTTGTACCGCTTCTAAAAAATGAGATGCTGCTTTTGCAGTTACTTTTGAAAGATGCGCTTCAAACTGTTCAATTGTAGCCGTATCGTTTGTTGCATTCAGCAGTTCTTCTTCTGTAATAAGGCCTACATACTTGTCTTCCTTAACCACCGGCAAATGCATCAAATGATAATCGCTCATTAATTGCTGTGCATGAAATACAGTATCAGTTACTGATAATACAGGTAAAGAGGACGATATTAATTCTTTATTTAGCAATGCCTGGTTATTGATTCAAAAACTTGTTTTTGGCTAAGATGCCCAATGGGCGCAAAATACACCTCAAAAACGGTATAAAACACCAAATATTACTATTAAGACGGGTATTAATGGCTAAGCGCTGCCGGCTCAGAAAGTTTTGTCAAAAATTTATGCAAGATACTATTGAACTCAGCCGGCACTTCCATCATTGGCGCATGACCGCATTTATCAATAAAGTGCAATTCGCTGTTGGGAATCAACTTATTAAATTCTTTGCCCACAAAAGGCGGTGTAATGGTATCATTATTGCCCCAAATCAATAAAGTGGGTTGTTGTATCTGGTTTAGTTCCTCGCCCAAATTATTGCGAATGGCACTTTTAGCAAGCGCTATAATTTTAATTACTTTCAACCGGCTATTTACAATTTCATACACTTCATCTACCAGTTCTTTAGAAGCAGTTGCCGGATCGTAAAAAGTAAGCTCTGTTTTCTTTTTAATGTATTCGTAGTCGCCTCTTTTAGGGTATGTGTCTCCCATACCATTTTCAAAAAGGCCCGAACTACCGGTTAAAATCAACGATTTTATACGCTCCGGATGTTTTAACACATGCACCAATGCAACGTGCCCACCCAGGCTATTGCCCATTAAATGCACGTTTTTATAATCTCTTGCCTCAATAAACTTATGTACAAATTTTTGAAGCCCCCCCACAGAAGTATGTAAAATATCCAAATCAAATAAAGGCAACATGGGCACTACTACTTTGTAATGCTTGCGGAAATATTCAATTAAATCTTCAAAATTACTGAGTGCGCCAAATAAACCATGCAGCAACACCAGGGGTTCTCCCTCGCCTACTTCTATAAACCTGGATTTATCTACCTGTTTAATTTCGTATTTCATTATTCCCTCTTTGGCCTGTTTTGGTTGCTAAAATAACTGATTTGTAACAAAAAAAGATGTCGTTAAAGATACAAAACCTTTTTTTTTGCTGCGGTTTTTAAACGCTTGTTTGACTTTAGTTGCACTGGCAATATAAAGTGTTTTTTTTGATATGGGCAGCAGTTGTTTTTTCAGCATTGGTTGCGTCGCACACTTGTACCATAAATCCGTAAGGCAGCAAGGCCAAAAGTAAGAAAGGTTGATGCTATTGAACGAAGCTTCTTCTGTACTGTTTAACTGGTATTCTTCTGCACAAGAGTGCGACGCAACGGCTGCACAACCGGAGTGGTACTGCCGGTACCCAACTAAAAAAGCCCCGTTTAGCGGGGCTTGTATAATGAGAATTTTTTTTAACCAATGGCCTGTTGCAAATCGGCCACTAAATCTTCTGCATCTTCTATGCCTACACTCAGGCGAATAAGTGCGTCTGACAAGCCATTTTTGATACGTTCTTCTCGGGGTATAGAGGCATGCGTCATAGATGCGGGGTGATTAATAAGCGACTCTACACCACCCAAACTTTCTGCCAACGAAAAATAATGCGTGGAGGATAATACTCTTTTGGCTTCTTCCACACGATCGTTTTTCAACTCAAAAGAAATCATACCACCAAAGTCTTTCATTTGCTTTTTAGCAATAGCATGACCGGGATGGTTTTCAAAACCGGGCCAATACACTTTTGCCACTTTAGGATGATTTTGTAAAAACTGAGCAATAAGGCGACCATTCTCGCAATGCTGGCGCATTCTTACATGTAGTGTTTTAATACCACGCAATACTAAAAAACAGTCCATTGGTCCGGGCACAGCCCCACAGCTTTTTTGAATAAAATACAATTGATCCCGTAGTGCAGTATCATTCATTACCAATGCGCCTTGTATTACATCGCTGTGGCCACCCAGGTATTTGGTTACAGAATGCATTACAATATCTGCACCCAACAGTAAGGGGTTTTGTAAGTACGGTGAAGCAAAAGTGTTATCTACACACACCAGTATGTTGCTGCTTTTAGCCAATGCAGTTACTGCTGCAATGTCTGTAATATTCATGAGCGGGTTGGTGGGTGTTTCCAGCCAAATGAGTTTGGTATTAGCTGTAATATTGCTGGCAATATTGCTGATAACTGTTGTATCTGTAAAAATAAATTTGATACCAAACTTCTGATAAATTTTTGTAAACAACCGGTAAGAACCTCCATACAAATCGTTTCCGGTTATTACTTCATCGCCGGGTTGCAATAGTTTTAATACCGCATCTGTTGCTGCCACACCGCTGCTAAAAGCAAGGCCATGCTTACCATGCTCTATTATAGCCAATGCCTCTTCTAATGCAGTGCGTGTAGGGTTTTGGCTGCGGGCATATTCATACCCTTTATTTACAGCAGGCGCTTCTTGCACATAGGTAGAGGTTTGGTAAATAGGCGTCATAATTGCGCCGGTGCTGGGGTCTGGATGTGAGCCGGCATGTATGTATCTTGTTGCTTCTTTCATATACTTAATTTCAGTTTGCAAATATGCGTAGAATAGCTGAGAAATACAGAGCCGGTTATCATGTATATGCCGCATGGTATTGCATTTGTAGTTTAACAGTAGCTTAACCCCACAAGAATACTTATACTGTAACATGCTGTAACCTTTAACAGCAAAGGGTTTGGTTGAATTAATTGTTATGCATTTAACCACTGTTAATACAATGTTACACTCCTTCTTATCAAGAAAAAGCCCCCGGTACTAATAACAGTAACCCGCTGTTTATGGCTATTAGCTTTGTGTGGTCATTAATCAACAATCATTAAATCTTTTAGTCATGAAAAAAACAATCATCACCGCAATTGCAGTTGTATTTACTGTTATTTGCTTTGCCAACCCATTGCCAGCGGTTAACGAAAGGGTGCTTAAAAATTTTAAAGCCACTTTTAAAGCAGCGGAAGAAGTTAAATGGGCTGAACATGAAAGCCATTATTCAGTAAGCTTCACATTGTCTTCTATTCAAACAAGAGTTAACTACGATAAAGAGGGAAACATCCTCAGCTCTAGCCGCAGTTATGCCCCTGCATTGTTACCCTTGCATGTTTACAATGCTGTTACAAAACGTTTTGGAGGAAAAACCTTATTTGGTGTTACAGAAGTAGCAGATGATAAAAATGTACTGTATGTTATAAAAATGTACGACGATAAAAAGTGGTATACCCTGCATGCTGATGCTGAAGGTAATACTGAAGTAACAGACAAATATCAAAGAGCTGATATTGGTTTATTAAAAAAATAATTATTAAAAACAAAGCATATGAAAAAGTTATTTGTTATTGCTGCTTTACTCATAAGCATTGGCAGTTTTGCCGCACCAGTTGGTGTTAACGAAAAAGTATTAAAAGCTTTCAATAGTTCTTTTAGCCATGCAGAAGATATTAAATGGAGTGAGGCCGAAAATATTTATACCGTAAATTTTAAGCAAGGCATCATCAGGGCGGTTGTGCGGTACGATGCAGAAGGCAATTTCTTAAGCTCGCTGCGCTATTATATGGCCAACCAGCTACCAGTAGACATTATATGTAAGGTACAGGCACGTTACCCCAAACGAACCGCCACCGATGTTACTGAATACACGGTTGGAGATGCTATTAATTATTACATTAATGCAGAAAATGCCCAAAGCTGGATAACCTTAAAAGTAGATAACGATCGCAATATGGAAGTATTGAAAAAATATAAAAAACAGGCAGGTTTATAAAAGTGTTGCCGCCACTAAAAAACGCCAATCGTTATTTTCAGCCGCATGCGCCGCATGTGGCTGAATTTTTTGTTGCAATACCCCGGCTTTTAAAATACCGGTGGCTACCAGCTTTTCTTTGGCGGCATGTATATATTGTTGCGTAGTTGCTTCCTTCATCCACAACTCCTGTGGCGGCTCAAAACCAATTTTATTGGTACGCCAGCAAATAGAGGCTGGTAGTTGTGTTTGCATGGCTGCCCTTAGTATATACTTACTAAAACCTTCTTTTATTTTTAATGAAGCGGGCAAGCTAAAAACAAAACTTACCAGTTGGTGGCTTAAAAAAGGCAACCGTACTTCGCAACCGTGGGCCATACTATTTCTATCTGCATAGCGCAATAAAGCGGGCAATCCTATTTGCGTGGTATGGTACTGCAATGCATGGTTTAAAGTACTAATAGCTGGCCGCTGTACCGAAAAAAAATTATTATAGTGAGCATTTATAAAATCATGTGCAAGCCATTGGTTATTTTTTATGCTATTAGTTTTGTGCTGTTCTACTTGTGCAGCAGCAGCCACTGGCAAAAAAGCAGCCGCCATGTTTTTATAGGTCCACCCCGTATGTATTTGTTTTTGGGCTGCGGCTTTCCGCTCTTTATTATACAACTGCCACTTAAAACCAGCTAATAATTGTTGCCAGTACCAATTAAAATGCTGGTTATACCCGGCAAGCGTTTCATCTGCCCCCTGCCCGTCTAATAATACTTTTATATTTTTTTGGGCAGCCAATTCATACACTTTATACTGTGTGTAAATACTGGCCGATTGAAAAGGCACTTCCTGATGATAACAAAGTTTTTCAAAATCGGCAATAAAGCCGGCAGCGGTGGGTGTTACGGGGTAGTTAACCACACCGGCATAGTTTGTCATTTCTTTTATATAACTGCTTTCATCTTTCTCAAACCCCGGAAACACGGCAGAAAAAGTAGCAGGCTGCTGCCCCAGTTGTTTAATAACAGTTGCAATAGAAGAACTATCCAACCCGCCACTAAGACTAATACCCACTGGCACATCGCTTCTCAATCGTTTTTTAACAGCATCGGTAAACAATGCTTTAAATTTTTCAATGGCATCGCTGCTGCTTATTTTTTCTGTGTTTTCAAGCAGCTGCCAATACGCTGCAATATTTAACTGGTTATTTTTATACAACAAGTAATTGGCCGCTGGCAATTCAGCAATATTTTCATAAAATGTTTCGCCAGCATTGGTTTGCGTTTGCCCTAATGCCAGATAATTTAACCAGGCAGCGCCATTTATTTTTTTAGGCACACCCGCTTCCCATAATGCTTTCATTTCTGAAGCAAACAAAAACTTGTCATTACTATTATAATAATAAAATGGTTTTTCTCCAAAGCGATCTCTTGCCGCAAACAGTTCTTGCAATTGTGCATCCCAAATAGCAAAAGCAAACATACCATCAAATTGTTGCAGGCATTCCTGCTTCCAATAATCATAAGCAGCCACTATCACTTCTGTATCTCCGGCCGATGTAAATTGGTAGCCCTTGCTTTGTAACTGTTGCCGCAGCTCAATATAATTATACAACTCTCCATTGTGTATAATGGTGTAACGGTTGTTATAGTAAAGCGGTTGTTGTGCCGCATTACTGGTATCAATAATAGCCAGCCTTCTGTGGCCCAGTGCTACTGTTTTTGTTTCGTTCATCCAACAGCCATCGCCATCGGGCCCCCGATGCGCTAATACAGCTACCATTTTTTTTATAGTAGCCGCTGTATTGGTTGTATTGTTTTGAAGTATACCTGCAATGCCACACATGCTGTAAATATCGTTATTAAAATTATAAATAGTAGGTAGCCGGCAGCAGTAACTCTGGTTGTGCAGTTGTTGCGTCGCACACTTGTGCTATGGTAAAAGCCATGGGCAAAGGTTTAAGCCTTATCCCTTTTCTTATGTACAAGTGTGCGACGCAAGGATGCTGCTATGAAAAACGGAAGCTGGTAAACAAAAAAAGAATCAGCTTATCTTTAAAGTATGAGTGCTAATCAACCCATCATTCCGCCAAAAGAACATATTTATTTAGAAGGGCCGCAAAGCCGCAGTTACGAGCTAAGTTTTGCATGGCGGGTATTTAAACAGTTTATAAAGGGTTTTAGAAAACTACATTTTAGCGGGCCGGCTATTACTGTTTTTGGCTCTGCAAGGTTTAAAGAAAATAACCCAGATTATATTGCCGCACGTGAGTTTGGTAAACGCATTGCGCAATTGGGTTTTGTTACCATAACGGGTGGCGGCCCCGGCATAATGGAAGCCGCTAATCGCGGGGCCTTTGAAAACAATGGGGTGTCTATTGGTTGCAATATTCAATTACCTTTTGAGCAGCAGGGCAACCCATACGTGCAGCAGTCTATTACGTTTGAACATTTTTTTGTACGCAAAGTACTATTGGTAAAATATTCTTATGCTTTTATAATTATGCCCGGTGGTGTGGGCACTATGGATGAATTTTTTGAAACACTTACCCTGGTGCAAACCAAAACCATTACACAGTTTCCGATAGTATTGTTTAATACTGCTTACTATAAAGAGCTGTGGGATTATATGGAATTTATGGCCACACAGGGCACCATCAGCAGAGACGATCTAAAACTGGTACTACTAACCGATAGTATTGATGAAGCCATGGAGCATATTAGTAAATACATAAAAAACAATTACCAGGTTAAGCCACGCAAACGGCAATGGTGGTTGTTTGAAAAAAGATAAACTATCTTTCATAAAAATTTATAACTATGAGCGGAATTGAAATATTAGGCTATGTTGCCGGCACCATTTCTACTATTGTTTTTTTACCACAGGTAATTAAAACATGGAAAACAAAATCAGCCAAAGACGTTTCTTTGCTGATGTTTGTTTTTGCCACCACCAGTGTGGTGCTTTGGTTAATTTATGGCCTTCTTATAAAGAACGGGTCTATTATTTATACCAATAGTTGCATACTGGTTTTATCGCTGGTAATGCTGTATTTTAAAGTGAAATATAAGTAAATGATACCCTGGTTTTATTACTTTAAACAGGTATCTTATTACAGCACCACCAATGTAAACCATACTAATTACTATGAACCCATATAATACCATCATCTTTGATTTAGGGGCAGTATTAATTGATTGGAACCCCCTGCACCTTTATGGCAATTATTTTGAGAGTGAAGAAAAGCGTGATTATTTCTTTAAAAATATTTGCACCCCCGATTGGAATGAAGAACAGGATGCCGGCCGCTCCATTGTAGATGCTACGCAAGAACTAGTGGCAAAATTTCCGGAGTGGGAACAACCCATCAGAGATTTTTATGGCCGGTGGACAGAAATGCTGGGCGGCCCCATAACTGAAAGTGTTGCTATTTTTAAGGAATTAAAAGAAACAGGCCGTTATAAAATTTATGCGCTTACCAACTGGCAGGCCAGCCTTTTTGAAATTGCTTTGGTACGTTATAATTTTTTGCATTGGTTTGATGGCCGTGTAGTAAGCGGGGAAGAAAAAACCCGCAAGCCCTACGCAGCCTTTTACCAACGCCTGCTAAACAGGTACCAGGTAAACCCGGCACAGGCCGTTTTTATTGACGATAACTTACGCAATATAAAAGGCGCAGAAGCGCTGGGTATAAAAAGCATTCACTTTAAAGACCCAGCGCAATTGAAAAACGCACTAAAAGAATTAAAGCTGTTGTAATTTTTTTGACCAACTTTTATATTTCATAGTAGTCCCGAAACTTCGGGATTGCGTCGCACACGTTAAATGCAGTTCATTTCTCAACATCAAAAACAGCATCATAATAAGTAGTATCGCTCTTGCTAAAAACAATTTTGCGGTTGTCTTTTTCTTTCAATTCAAAATTGCCGTTAATAGCAAATTTTACTTCAGTAAAATTATAGCCGGTTAAAAAATTAATGGTGGCTGTATAAAAAGTATCTTTTTTTATTGCATTCATTTGCAGGTCTTGTTGCCAGCTTAACGGCTTTTCGCTACCTCTTACTCCAACTGATTGTATATTTTTTTGATTGGTAGTATTTAATTTAAATACCACTGTTTTTTTATAGGCTTTCTGCACGCAGCCAGTTGCACACAAAACTACCAAGCTTAATAGCACACTATACTTTTTCATACGTTTGCTTTTTTAGTAATTAAATAATCAATACCAAACCTGCCCGAGCCCAACACAATGCCGGCAATACTAACCCATAAAAAACCGGCTGCCGGCAACGTGTTCCAGCTACCTTGGTTAAGTTGTTGCATAAAAATGGCTACCAGCATGGTGCAAGTAATTAAAAAAGAAAATACCCTTGTTTGCAAACCCACTATTAAAAAAAGACCCCCTACCGCTTCACTAAAAGCGCCCATCCATGCAAAAAATGCAGGAAACATAGCAAACACCCCACCATAGGCTGCCACATCTGATGGGAACCAAAAGGCTACTTCAAAGAAGCCAAGATTATTTTCTGGTGGCGACCATGGCAAACCAAATTTAGCCGCTCCAAAATCTGTGGTTAATAAATAGCCACAAATAAAACGGGGAATTGCCAGTAAAAAATCTTGCCACCAATATGGTAACAAAATAGGATTTGTAATACGTTTTAAAAATTTCATTGCTTTAGATTTTGTTACCGCAATATTCAGTTTTAGGCGGGCTACTACCGCCTCAAATTATTATTTGATACCTGTATAAGGGGGCTCAAATAATATATGAGCCTGTGGCTGAATGGCCGCAACAGTAAATAAGAAGTTACTGTTGGTTTATACCAAAAATTAACCAGTACCGCAGCTATTCTTTTTTTCGCAAGAATGAATAATTAGCTTTAAATCAATGGGATGTTTTTTTATATATATCGCATGGCTATAAGAGCAATTGCTTAGGCAAGTTTTGTATAATTACTCAAGCCGGTAAAATTACCGCAACATACAAATACCTTATTCTTTGAAAAACTGTTTATAAGTTGTTGTTTTATCACCGTTAATCGTACCAACTATGGAGAAAGCTAAAACCCCAACTATTTATTTAGTGGAAGACGACCACTACTTCTGTCAGCTAATGCAGGCCATGCTTAATAGCATTGGTTATAAAAAGCAGCTTTACTTTAATAAAACAGAAGATTTCCTAAATGCATTGCCCGGCAACCCAGACATTATCTTTCTGGACTATTACATTGACGATTTGAATGGATTGGAATTATTGAAAAAGATTAAGCAATACAATCCACAGGCAATTGTAATATTTATTTCTGGTCAGGAAGACCTGAATGTGGCTATTACCACGCTGAAGTATGGCGCTTTTGATTATTTAATGAAGGCTACTATTTCTGCAGAAAAATTACAGGCTGTTATTGAGAAAGCACAAGAATTTAAAACAAACAGTAGAAAAAGAAATAAAACAAATTTTTCTCTGGTATCTAAATTATTTACCCTGTTAACCTTTAAGCTTTTTGGCCCTAGCATATAGAAACCGTACACTTACAAAAGTATGGGTCCATACAGCCGGTGCCGTTGAAGTGCTTGCGACGCAATCCCGAAGTTTCAGGACTGATAAGCAATACAACAGCTGGTATTATATTAGTATTAATGTAGTCCCGGCTGTTGTATTTTAAAACCTGTTTTTGCTTTTTCTACTGCTACCAGTTTTTTAACATCATCCAACAACTCTTTGGCGTTATAAACTATACCGTCTTTTACAGTGTATAATACGCCTCCTTTGCGCTCAACTTTATTTTCATTGGTTAATGTTATGGCCCCTGTGCCATACAACACCTGCAAATTTTCTAACGGGTTGGCATTTACAATTACAAAGTCGGCCAGTTTACCTACCTCAACACTTCCAATTTCTTTATCCATGCCCAATGCTTGTGCGCCATATAATGTGGCGCTCCGTATTACTTCTAACGGGTGAAAGCCCGCTTCTCTTAACAACTCTAACTCTCTCGGGTAAGAAAAGCCATAGAGCTCATAAATAAATCCTGCATCAGTACCTACAGTTACACGGCCCCCACGATTTTTATATTCGTTTACAAATGTCATCCATAGTTTATAATTTTCTTTCCAGTTTACTTCCTGTTCTGTGCCCCAACTATGCCAATAGCTGCCATGGGCTACTCGGCTGGGTTCGTAAAACTGCCAGAGCTTGGGTGTGGTGTATTCCTCGTGCCACTCAGCACGGCGGGCACGCATCAAGTCGCGGTTAGCTTCATAAATATTAAAAGTGGGGTCAATAGTAAAATCTAATGCCAGCAGTTCATTCATGGTTTTATTCCAATGCTCAGAAAAAGGTTTGGCGGCCTGTTTCCATAATTTACCTGCTTCTTCAAACCGGTGTTGCTCATTGGCATAATTATAATTCAACGGATAGTTCTGAATGGTTCTGTCTTCAAATAAGGCTTCGGGCAAACCATACCAATGCTCCATAGAAGTTAAACCAGCTTTTGCACTGCTTACAACATTCCAGCGGACCACATCCATTTGTGCGTGGTGGCAGGCGCTGCGCAAA
The DNA here is from genome assembly GCA_004295245.1 of Sphingobacteriales bacterium. Taxonomy (GTDB): domain Bacteria; phylum Bacteroidota; class Bacteroidia; order Chitinophagales; family Chitinophagaceae; genus JACMLD01. Next base: position 13,348 of record REAR01000092.1, read on the forward strand.
CCAAGGCGTTTGTTTTCTTCTAATGCAGCTTTCATAATATCTGGCGCTGCACCAAAAAACTTAATGCCGTCTGCGCCTTTCTTTGCATTCTCTTGTACCCATGTTACTGCCTGTGTTGTTGTACTGATAATGCTGGCACTACCTTGCCCAAAAGCGGTATATGCTTTTATGCGTGGTGCAGTAATTAGGTTTTGTTCACTCTTTTTCTTTTGGTCCAGCACCCAATCCAAACCATTACCGCAAGATGGATCTCTTACCGTAGTAATGCCATGCGCCATCCATAATTTAAAAACATATTCGGCATCAGCACCCTGTGCTTCCCCCCCAATATGCCCATGCATATCTACAAAGCCGGGTAGCAAATACATTCCTTCTGCATTCAGTTCCTTACCGCCTGCTGCCAGTTTGGGTCGTGCATTGGGGTTAATAGGTGCGCCGGGTGCTCCTACATTTTTTATTTCTTTAATGCGATTTTTTTCTACTACTATATCTACCGGGCCAATGGCAGGTGCGCCGGTACCATTAATTAATATAACGCCGCGTATAATTAATTGCGGCCAGGGGCCATCGCCTTCTTTACGATCGGGGGCTTTTTTTACCTGTGCATATAAACAAACCGGAAATAATAAAGCAAATAGTAAGCGGTAACGCATAGCAGTAGTTTTAAGTGGTTTGAAGATAAATTATTTTTATGCTATTGAAACTTTTGATTGCTGCCACTTATAAAACAAAAACCGGTTCTGTTATAGAACCGGGCTTTTAGTAATACTTGTTACATCTATGTAAACGATACGGTTACACCGCCATCTTTTTCATCTTTTAACGCTACCCCCAACCCCAGCAATTGGTTGCGTATCTTATCAGAAGTAGCATAATCTTTCTTTTGTTTGGCATCTTTTCTTATTTCTATTAAAAGCTGCAGCACCCCACTTAACTTGCCATCTTCACTTTGTACTTCATTTTTTAAACCAAAAATATTTTCTAAGTAGGCTTTAAAATAAGTTTGTACTGCGGCTATGGTGGTTCCGCTTAATGCCTGCAGTTTTATATGTCCGTCTTTTATTGAGTTAATAATGGGTACCACTTCAAATAAAACGGCCAATACTCTTGCCGTGTTAAAATCATCGTTCATGCATTCATCCATAGATGCCAGCAAGCTGCTTACTTTTTCATCCAGCGCTTTATCAGTTGCCGCTACAGTACCAGCTTCCAGTTTTTTTACAATATCATAGGCTTCCCATAAACGCTTCATTCCTTTTTCTGCGGCTTGCAAAGCTTCATTACTAAAATCCAGCGTACTGCGGTAATGCGTTTGCAACATAAAGAAACGCACTGTCATGGGCGAGTAGGCTCTTTCTAAGAGGGGATGATTACCAGTAAACAATTCTCCCGGCAAAAAACCATTACCTGCACTTTTACTCATGCGGGTGCCATTTACAGTAAGCATATTGGTATGCAGCCAATACCTGGCAGGGCTTACATGATAGCAGGCCTGGTTTTGTGCAATTTCATTGGTATGGTGGGTGGCGGCTAAATCCATTCCGCCGCCGTGTATATCAAACTCGTTGCCCAAGTACTTTTTACTCATGGCTGAGCACTCAATATGCCAGCCCGGAAAACCCATACCCCAGGGGCTGGGCCATTGCATTAAATGTTCTGGCTTTGCTTTTATCCATAATGCAAAATCTAAACGCCCCCGCTTCTCATCTTGTCCGCCCAATTCTCTGGTGCCTTCCAATAAATCTTCCAGCTTGCGATTGGTTAAAATACCATAAGGTTTTTCTTTATCGTACTTCTGCACATCAAAATATATGGTGCCGTTTACTTCATAGGCATACCCATTTGCCAATATTTGCTGCGTCATTTCAATTTGCTCGCTAATATGGCCGGTAGCAGTAGGCTCTATAGTGGGTGGCAAGTTGTTAAACATTTCCATCATTTTTCTAAACCCTAAGGTATAGCGCTGCACTATTTCCATGGGCTCTAACTGTTCCAGCCTTGCTTTCTTAGAAAACTTATCATCACCTTCATCGCGGTCTCCTTCCAGGTGGCCGGCATCGGTAATATTGCGCACATACCGCACTTTATAACCCAGGTGCAAAAAATACCTGTACATTAAATCAAAAGAAATAAACGTACGGCAATTACCCAGGTGCACATCGCTATACACCGTGGGGCCACACACATACATGCCCACATAGCCGGGTGTTAAAGGCACAAACTGTTCTTTCTTTCTTGTAAGTGAGTTGTATATACTTAACTGCGACATATTTTTTTTGTTACCGGCTTTTGTTTTTCATGGCGTCATCGTTGCGTCGCACACTTGTGCACAAGTGTGCAACGCAACAGTTGCTGAAAATAGTTCTACTGCCGGGTTCATAAATAAAATAACTACAATAATGGTGTTGCAAAAATAGTATTTATCCGGCCTGTACAGTACAATAAAAATGTGTTAGATAAATGCTTACCGGCAAGCGGCAAATGTAAAATATCATTCATTAACAGGCAGTTTAAAATCGGCCACAAGGGGGTAGTGGTCGCTCCATTTAGTTTTGGTTCTGTTAAACTGTAGCAGTTGTAATTTTTTATTGGCCATTATATAATCTATCCGCAGCGTGGGCGATAAAGAGGTGAAGGTTCTGCCAATGCCAAAACCCCCTTTTATAAAGGCATCGTTGCGGTTGCCCTTTATTTTACGATAGGTAAATGAATTGGGTACATCATTAAAATCGCCACAAATAATTTCTGGGTAAGGGCTGCTATCCAACTCTCTTTTTACCATTTCTGCCTGCGGGCTTCTATAGGTATAGGCCAACCTGAACTTTTTTAAAATGTTTTTTGAATTGGCTAAGGCGCTGTCTTCTGCATTTAAAATTTGTTTCAGCCTGTTATAATCGTCTCCGGCAAACCGCAGCGATTGCAGGTGTGTGGTGTAAACACGCAAGGTGGTGCCCTTAATAGTTATATCTGCATAAATTAAACTCTCGCCGGGGCGGTTATTACTGCCGGCATAGCGCAGGCGCAATGTATCTGCAATAGGGTAGCGGCTAAAAATAGCTACGCCATGCTCATACAAGTTATCGTAGCGGCTATGGTCTCTGGCAAAATAATAGTAAGGCAGGCCCAATTCTTTTTGTACGTACGGTATATTTTCTTCCAGCAACTTAGGGTTGTTAGACTCTAAAAATTCCTGCATACACAATACATCGGGGTTCATTTTTTTTATGTACGCATAAATTTTGGCACGGTGGCTGCCGCCGGGCCTGTTTTTGCTCATTTGGTCTAAACGGGCCACATTCCATTGCATAATGCGTATGGTACTGCTATCTTTTTGTGCGGCATTAAACGTTGAAAAAGGATGCCAGCCAAAAACTACATTTAACTGCGGCCAACCTATTATGCAGGCTGCTAAAGAAAGAAAAGCCCAGCGAGAACGAAAGAACCACCAAAAGAAAATGAAAAATAAAAGAAGCACTGTAATTACAGGAAAGCCTACACCCAAAATTGCTATAAACCAAAATTTTTGCGGATGCAGGTAAGCGGCCAGGCAGGCCAGTAAAAAAAACACTACCAACACACAGTTGCTAATTATAAAAATTTTTTTGCTAAGCTTTCTTACAAGTTTGGCCATGCCTAAAATTACAAATCTCCTTCTTCTGCAGCGCGGCGAAGGATATCTTTTTCTTCATCGGTTAAAAGATGGTAACCCTGCTGGTTAATTTTATCCAGTATTTCATCTATACGCTTAGAGGTAATATTGGGCATTCTTTTATAGGGATGGGTACCGTGCACTTTATAGAAAAACTCGTCTTTGGCACTTCTTTGCTGTTGTTTTTTGTTGGGGTTAAATAAATCATTTACCCAGTCAAAAAAATTATTCATACCTCTACTCCAATCTCTGCCTTTACGCATTTGGTAAATAAACAAAAAGCCCATAAAGGCACCGGCAGCATGTGCTATATAATGTGCCGGGTCACCGGTTTTTACAGAAGCAAAATCTACAATTACATAAACAACGGTTAATATCCACAATGGTATGCCGCCATTAATAAGTGGAAAAAAGCGATAGTCGGGTTTAACAGCAGTAGTTGCAATGGCCACAGCCATAACTGCTGCATTTGCATTTAGCATGGTGGCCGTGCTGATATTACCTTGTAAAGTGGTAATAGTATAATAGGCAATAATAAAAACTGCCCCAGAAAACAGGCCTCCATAAATGTAAACGGGTATTAATTTTTTTGCGCCTGTAAGATCTGTTAGTACATAACCAAAAGCCCCCAACCACAGCATATTGGCCGCAAAAGAAAAAAAGCTTTGGTGTGTAAACATATAAGTAAGCAAGGCCCAGGGCCGGTGCGATAAACTTTCTATACTGGCAGGTAATGTAAACTGGTTGAAGATATGTTTATCAAAAGCCGCCACATCTAATTCACTCATCTGGTAAATAACCAGCACAAATTTTAACGTAGCAAACACCAATGCATTAATGGCAAACAACATAAATAATGAACCCGTGTTTTTGCCCTGGTTATTGGTTCCGGCTGCCTGCTCACTGGTTTCTTGTATAACGGACTTATTCATTATTGGTGCTCAGTTTATTGCTTATAACATGTAACAACCCGTTTTAAAAAAAGTTGCCCTTTGGGTTTTAATAAAAATTTCGGCGGTTCTTTTTATTCCAGTAATATACTACTATAAAACCCACCAGGCCACCCCCTAAATGTGCCACATGGCCTACTTGATCTTGTGGGTTGTTTTGCAAAGCTAAAAACAATTCACCAGCTCCGTAAAACAACGCCAGCCATTTCATTTTAACCGGTATAAAAAACTGCACATAAATAGTATCGTTTGGAAACAAGTAAGCTGACCCAGCTATTAAGCCAAATAAAGCACCAGATGCACCTAAAGCAATACCGCTTGTTTCAAATGATTTAAGTGCAGTAACCAACTCAAACGCTTGCCCCGCTAAATCTGGGCGGGCTTGGTTTTTAGACCATGCATTTAATAACTCACCCACACCTTCAAATTTATTATACGCTTGCGTACTAACCAGTTCATTAAATTTTTTAAAATCGGGTGTAGTTAAAAAAGCATTGATTTGCTCTATAGCTCCAAAGGTTTCTATATATGTAGCCAGTCCGCTAATAATGCCGGCGCCAATGCCGCAAATCAAATAAAATTTCAGAAACTTCTTAGCTCCCCATACATTTTCCAGCCAGCTACCAAATACATAAATACCAATCATATTACCCAAAAGATGGCTAAAATTGGCATGCATAAAACAGGCGGTTAACAATTGCCATGGTCTGAAATGCGGAGAAAGAAAATGATGTTGTGCAAATAACTGATACATATCTACCAGCCCGTTTTGCGAAAACGTAAACTGTGCTACCAGCACCAGCACATTGGCAATTATCAGGTTTTTTACAACCGGCGTTAAAGGTGGCAGTGTGCCATTTCTGAAATACACAGTATATTATTTAGTTTTTTAATTTTAGCTGCACCACATTTTCTATATGGTGTGTATGTGGAAACATATCTACCGGCTGTATAGCGGTTACCACATATTTTTCATCCAGCAATTGCAGGTCTCTTGCTTGTGTGGCAGGGTTACAACTTACATACACCACAACAGGTGCCGCCATATCTAAAATTTTACGTACCAGTTTTTCGTGCATGCCGGCTCTTGGCGGATCGGTAATAATTACATCTGGCTTACCATGTGTTTCAAAAAAAGCATCGGTACATACATCAATAACATCACCTGCAAAAAAGTGCGCATGGTTAATATTATTAAGGGCTGCGTTTTCCTTAGCATCTTCAATGGCTTCTGCCACTGTTTCCACACCTATAATTTTTTTTGCGCCTTCGCTTATAAAAATGCCAATACTGCCAGTGCCGCAGTATAAATCATATACAATTTCTTTACCGGTTAGTGCTGCAAAGTTTCTGGTAATACGGTATAATTGTTCTGCCTGTTTTGTATTGGTCTGAAAAAATGATTTAGGACCAATTTTAAAAACAAATTCCTCCAGCTTTTCTGTAATATAACCATTGCCATGCCAAACATCTGGCTGCAAATCATAAATACTATCGTTGTGCTTGGGGTTAATGGTAAACAACAAAGTGGTTATTGCCGGCACTGCTGCCAATAAAGCTTCCATTAATTCTTGCTGTAATGTGGTGTTTTTGTACCCAATGCAAATATTAACCATTACCTGCCCGGTGGTACACACCCTTACTATTAAAGTACGCAACCAACCCGTATGTTGGCGAATATCATAATACACATATCCTTTTTCTGCAGCCAGTGCACGAATGGTATTTTTTATAGCATTTACCGGTTCTTCCATCAGATGGCAGGTATCAATATCAATTACTTTATCAAACAAACGGGGCACATGAAAACCCAGTGCATTGCTTTGTTCAATGGTATCGGCCACGGCTATTTCATGCGGTAATAAATAGCGGCGGTTACTAAAAGTAAACTCCAGCTTATTGCGATAATAGCGTGTATTACTACAACCAACAATGGGCTGTAGTGCCGGCAATTCAATTTTACCCAGGCGGCGCAGGTTTTGTGCTACTTCGTTCTGTTTGTATTCTAATTGTTTTTCGTAGGGCAGCATTTGCCATTTACAACCGCCACACACTCCAAAATGGTTACAAAAAGCATCTATCCTGCTGGCAGATAATTGGTGAAAACGCATTGCCTTACCTTCTGCCCAATCTTTCTTATTTTTTGATAACTGCACATCCACCACATCTCCCGGAACAGCGCCTTCTATAAACACCACTTTACCCTCTACACGGCTTATTGATTTGCCTTCTGCTGCATAGTCTTCTACGGTTACCTGTGTTAATACGGGTTTTTTCTTTCGCATGGCGCAAAAATAAGCAATGGGCGCCAAGGCTGCGTTACTTACTTATGTATAAGAGTGCGACGCAAGGATGCCCAATAGTACTACTACCGCTGGCTACCAAAAATTCTTATGTTTTAAACCAGTTGCAAGCTACTTTTGCAAAAACTTTTACTATGCGTTTTCCCTCTCCGGTAAGTTTGCAATGGCTGGCAACATTTTTAAATGCAGCACTAGTGGGTAATACCAATGGCATGGCTACCGGTATTAATGAAATTCATAAGGTGGAAGCCGGAGACCTGGTGTTTGTAGACCACCCGAAATATTACGATAAATGCATACAGTCTGCCGCCAGTTTTATAATTATAAACAAAGCGGTGCCGGTGCCCGAAGGAAAAGCCTTGCTGGTAGTGGACGAACCTTTTGAAGCCTATCAAAAAATTACAGCACATTTCAGGCCTTTTGAAAAAGCCACTCAAAACATCAGCCCCAGTGCTGTTATTGGCAGCGGCACCTATATTGCGCCCAATGCTTTTATTGGGCACCATGTGCAAATAGGCACTAACTGTATTGTTCAGCCCAACGTTACCATACTGGACCATTGTATTATTGGCAACAATGTGGTAATACAAGCCGGTACGGTTATTGGCAGCGATGCTTTTTATTACAACACAAAAAAAAACCGCGAGGTTTGGTATAAAAAAATGAACAGTTGCGGACGGGTACTTATTGAAGATGATGTGGAAATTGGCGCCGGTTGTACTATTGACCGCGGCGTTAGTCATGATACCGTTATTGGCCGTGGCACTAAAATGGATAATATGATACATATTGGCCACGATACGGTGCTGGGCAAAAATTGTTTAATAGCTGCGCAGGTAGGTATTGCCGGCGCGGTTGAAATTGGCAATGGTGTGGTGTTGTGGGGGCAGGTGGGTGTAAGTAAAACTTTAACTATTGGAGATAATGCTGTGGTGCTGGCGCAAAGCGGGGTGCCCGGTTCTTTAGATGGTGGCAAAATTTATTTTGGCTCACCTACAGAAGAGGCCTCTTATAAACGCCGCGAGCTGGTGTGGATTAAGCGTATACCAGAAATTTGGGAAAAGGTTAAAAACCTGAAATAGTTTTTTGTTACCGGCTGTTGTCCCGAACGTTCGGGATTATAGCAGCATCCTTGCGTCGCACTTGTTAGCGGCAAGTCTTTGGGCAACACTAAATATTTACTCCGGGTTATAATCATACGGTAACGCATCGCCCAATTTCTCCCAGCTCCAATAACCAGTATTGGTTACATCATTCTGATCGTAGAAATAACCGTTTTGCTGTATTACAAAACCATCGTTCACATCAATAATTGTTATCTGAGATTTTAAATGAGCCGGCAGTTTGTTGCTGCTTAAATAATTGGCATCGGGCAGTTCTTCTTTATAAATAATACGCAGGCGGCCACCATAGGTTATTTCCACATCATTATTTTCTATCACCGCATACATGCTACTGTCGTACGGGTTTTTAACCGGGGTGGTTTTTAGTGTTTTTGAGTTGGGGTCTACATATTCTATAACATAACCTTCCTGCTGCAGCGTACTATCGTACCAGCTTCTTAAAAAATGCAGGCGGCTGCCGGCATAAGCTTCTTCACGGTTTTGTTTCCAGCTTTCTTTTAATGTTGCATCTCCTTCTAACGCTTCAAAAAACGGAAAGCCGGTGTATGCACTGATATTGGTATTGTAGTCGTACGAGAAAGAGTCTAACTGAAATTTAATTTTATAGCCCAATGCGTTGTTTACAATAATTAAATCTTCTTTGGCTTTTACCCGTAAGCGGTTTCTTTTTTTGCTGAAATAAAATTGCAGCACCTCTGGGTTTTGTATGGTGCATTGTTTGGCATTGCTGGTGGTGCCTATAAAATTATCTTTAAAAAACTGGCCGTATTTTACCAATCCATCAGCCACCTCGCTACTGCCCACCACGGCTACTTCTGCCAGGCTTTTATCTTTTAACTTTAATGCCACTGCAATGGGGGCTAATGATGCGGTGTTAATACGCATTTCCTGCGTTTCGTAACTGGTGTAAGAAATAATTAAATCGTACCCACCGGCCGGTACTTTTAAAACAAACTTACCTTCTGCGTTGGTAATGGCACCCAGTGTGGTGTTTTGGCAAAACACTGAAGCGCCAGCCATGGGTTGTTGTGTAGCGGCATCTGTTACGGTGCCGGTTACAGTAAACTGCTCGTACACCACGGTTTGTGCCTGCGTTGAAATTGTAAAAAGAAACAGAAAGAAAAAAACGATTGGTTTCATGTGTTGTCTTTTATTGTTTGGGGCCACATGGAGTCGGCATAAATATTATTATCGCTTACTTAATAAATTACTCAATAAAATTTATGCCTCTTTACATGTGCTGCGTTTTGTTGCTTTTACTTTAAGGCATTGAGTTAACTACTGCTGCTGAAGAGTGCGACGCAACGATGTTGAATAGCACCACTACTGCCGGCTACCTATTACTGAAAAGTACAAATACACTTGCAATTACTAAACCAATTTTGCTATTAATTCTTATTGCCTGCGCCGTAATGATTAACATATTTTTTACAGGCTGCTGCA
>REAR01000246.1 GCA_004295245.1 Sphingobacteriales bacterium
AGTGGAACTTTTCCGGGTGCTGGTGCCTTTGGTGTAGCTTTAAACATATATCATGCACTCACTACTGGTTATCAAAGTGGGTATGTTTATTGGCAAATGGGTGATGGAGGTAATAATTCTTCTTTTTCGCTTACTGGAAATGCAGAGCGAACAAACGCTCCTAAATATAATGCTTTCAAACATTATTCTAAATTTATCAGACCTAATGCCATTCGATTGAATACTTCTCTAACAGGTTCTGGTAATATTCAATCTACTGCTTTTATTCATGATGAAAATAAAACGCTTACTTATGTATTAATAAATTCGGAAAATGCAACACGAAATGTAACTGTTAATATTCCTACAGGATTAGATTTTATTTTAACAACTTTAGCAGGATACAGAACAAGCAATAACAATAATTTTATAAATACTAATTATATTATTGCTTCTAATTCAGTAACGGTTTCAATGCCTGCCTACAGTATAGTAACACTTTATGGAAAAGGTTTGGGAGTTAATCCAAAACCATTAATTTCAATTTCTGATGTTGCACAATCTACTAACTTATCAGTTTCAGGTTTAATTAACTGGACTATAACTAAATCTGCTTCTACATGGCTAACTTTAAGTACAGCTTCAGGATTTGGATCTAATGTAGTTTCTCTAACCGCAAGTGGAAATATAGGTGCTATAAGAAACGCTATTTTAACTGTTGCAGGTGGCGGCTTAAGATATGTTGTTACTGTTACACAAGCGGCTCCTGGAGGTTCTTCTTTAGTTGCAAATCCATTAACTTTAAACTACCCTGTTGGAGGTTCATCTCAAAATATTGGAATTACTTCAAATGTAAGTTGGACAAGCGTAAGCTCTCAAACTTGGCTTACATTAACTAACGGATCAGGTTCAAACAATGGAACAATTTCAGCTACTGCAAGTTCAAATGCTGGAGTTTTGAGAACCGCTGAGGTTACTATTTCTGGTGGAAGTTTAACCCAAATTGTAAATATCACGCAAACGGGTATTGCTGCTCCAACACTATCTGTTTCTACTTCTAATTTATTTTATTCAGCCAAACCAGCACTAATTAATGTTAGTGTAAGTGGTACAGCCACTTGGACAACTGCCTCTTCGCAACCTTGGCTTACTTTTACCGGTGGTAGTGGCACAGGAAATGGTGTCGTTAGTTTATCGGCAGTTCAAAATCCTACAACCTCAAACCGAACTGCAAATGTTTCCATTACTGGTCCAGGAATAACTCGTATTATAAGTGTAACGCAAGAAGGAA
>REAR01000146.1 GCA_004295245.1 Sphingobacteriales bacterium
TGTCCACCCAACAACAGGTTCTAAAATTCTGCCCCCATAAGTAAATGGCCCGTATGGGTTATCGCCAATAGCATAGCATAAATAATGTGTATCTCCGGTTGAATAAGAAAAATAATAGTTGTCGTTGTATTTGTGCATCCAGCTGGCTTCAAAAAATCTTCTGTCGTTATCAGCTTGTAATAAAGGTTTGCCTGCTTCATCTACAATTAAAACATCTTTTGGGGCTTCGGCAAATTCTAATAAATCATCTGTAAGTTTTGCAACCTTGGCACACAATGCTGGTTCGTTTGCTTGGGGCAAATGTGCTGTTGGGCTTTCGGGTTGCGATGCATCAAATATTCCATTTCTCCAACGTTGTAATTGGCCGCCCCAAATACCACCGAAGTACATGTAATAACTTCCATCACTGTCTTTATATACTGCAGGGTCAATTGAAAAACTATTTTTGATTGCGTTGGGCTGTGGTGTAAATGGCCCAACAGGTGAGTCGCTAATTGCTACACCAATTCTAAAAATACCATCATGTGCTTTTGCAGGAAAAAATAAATAATACTTCCCATCTTTTTCATTTGCATCTGGTGCCCATAGTTGTTTGGCAGCCCATGGCACATCGTTTACATGCAATGCACAACCCCTGTCTGTTGCTTCACCTATTGGGGCATCCATTGAAAGAATATGATAATCCTCCATGGCAAAGTGACTGCCTAAGTCGTCAAAGGCATCGCCTGCATCCACATCATGCGATGGGTAGATATAGATTTTTCCATTAAACACATGTGCCGATGGGTCGGCAGTGTAAATATGTTTTACCAGCGGCTGCGAAATGGCCCGGCTGTTTAAATCATCAAAGTTGATATGGTCGATATTATCTTCTGGCATTTTATTTTTTTGAACCATATAAGGTATATAAGAAATACAAATGTTACACTTAATTACATTGTATTTCTTGTATGGTTAATTAGAATTTACCTTCTTAATTTTAAATCGCTTTCAATCTGCAGCTCTTTACTTTTATTTATTTCATACAAAAACAATAATGCTACAGCAATAAGAAAAGGTATTGCCGGATAAATACTTACCAGCATTTTAGTGCCGGTAATTGCAGTGCCTGATTGCGCTGTTGTACTATTAGCTACATAATTGTATTTGCCCAATATCCAACTCACTAACGAACTGCCAATGCTTAAGCCTGCTTTTAAACCAACCATCATGGCTGAAAAAATAATGGCGGTGGCTCTTCTGTTGTTTTTCCATTCGCTGAAATCGGCCACATCGGCAATCATTGTCCATAACACGGGTGTGCTTATGCCATAAAAGAAACCATGTAATATTTGTGCAGTAAAAATTAGGGCTATTGATTTTGGCGGAAAAAAGTAAAAGAAAATAATGAAAAGGGTTGAAATAAATAAGGAAGCCATAAATACATTCCGTTTTCCATATTTATTGGTAAACCAGGGCGAAATCATTATACCAATTAAGCCAACCAAAATACCACCGCCATTAAATACACCCAATCCTAATGAGGTGTCGTTTTCAAAAGTGGGAAGAAAATTTTTAAAGGGTTCTAAAAAAGCAGTAAGTGCTGTTTTGTCAACATAGTTTTCAAAATAATAAACATAAGAGCCGCCCTTCATGGCTAACGTAATAAAAACCAATGTTGTTACCACCAGCATTATTATCCATGGTCTGTTCTTAACCAAATCTGATAAGTCTTCTTTTAAACTGGATTTTTGTTCGGGCTTAGGTACTATCCTTTCTTTGGTGGTTAAAAAACAAATAATAAGCATCACTGTTCCGATAATAGCAAGTACAGTCATTACTTTTGAAATGCCTATTTTCATTGCCGCCGCATCTGTACCACCGCCTGCTTTAATAATAAAATTGTACATAAATACCTGTACAAAAAATTGCGCAAACATTACAGCCACAAAACGATAAGAAGACATGCTGTTGCGTTCTTTCATGTCTCCGGTTATTACACCACTTAATGCAGAATAGGGTAAATTATTTGCAGCATATAAAAGTAATAGCAATGCATACGTAACAACGGCATAAATAACTTTACCCGGATATTCAAAATCTGGGGTTCTGAATGCTAATAATGCAATTATACCTAATGGCACAGCCGTCCACAAAATCCATGGCCTGAATTTGCCCCACTTGGTTTTTGTTCTATCGGCAATGGCACCCATAATTGGATTAAATGCGAAAGCTGCAACAAGCCCTACAATAAGGGTAAGCAAAGAGGCATGTTCGGGCTTTAATCCATAAATATTCAAATAATAATAAGCAATCCAGGTAACCAATGTTTGAAATACAAGGTTTGCAGCTAAATCGCCCAGGCTATAGCCAATCTTTTCTATTACTGATAGTTTTTGTGCGTCTCCGTTCATTGTATAATGTTGTGGGGTTAATTATTTAGCAGCTGCAATTACAGTAGTAAAAGCTGGCTTATATTTAAAATTACGATCAAATAACAAAGGGTAATTGGTTCTGCCGATTATGGGCCATCCATTCAGCCAGCTTTGGCCATCGTTAACACCCCAAAAAGTTACACGGCTTATTTTGTCTTTGTGTTTTACAAAAAGTGTAAATAAATCTCCATAGCTTTTAGCCTGTGCTGCAGCCACAGAATCTGGTAAACCTGTTGCATACGGATTCATTTTTGCGTTATACTCAGCTTTTAAATTTACATCAGCCGCATCACTATCCCATGGGTTAGGCAATACGCCTAAATCCAGTTCGGTAAACATTACTTTTATGCCCAGCGTTGCAAATTCTTTAATACTTTCTTCAATTTCTTTCATGGGTACTCTGTAACTCCTCCAGTGGCCCTGTATGCCCACGCCATCAATACGTACACCGGCTGCCTGTATTTTTTTTATTAATTCAATAGCCCCGGCTCTTTTCTTTGGTTGCTCAATATTATAATCGTTATAATACAGTTCTGTATTAGGTGCTGCTTTTTGCGCAATGCGAAATGCTTCTACTATATAATCTTCACCCAGTTTACTTAAGAAAATAGATTTACGTAAAGTGCCATCTTCTTCCAGCGCTTCATTTACCACATCCCAGCCTTTTATTTTACCATCATATCTTGATGCGATGGTGGTAATATGATTGTTTAAAAAAGTTTGCAACGAATCTTTGCTTTGAATTTTTTGTACAAAAGGGGAGAGTTGGCTATGCCAAATAAGGGTATGACCTACAACTGCTATATTATTCTTTTTACCATACGCAACAATTTTATCTGCTAACATAAAATCATACCGGTTCCAATCCGGATGTATGATTTCGCACTTCATAATATTTTCTGGGGTAATTACACTAAAATGCTGTTTTACCAACGCATCAGCCGCTGCATCTTTTTCTTCTATCTGTGTTGTATTTAATGCAGCACCTACTAAAAATATATTTTTATAGGTTTGTTGTAAAGAGCTTTTTTTATCAGTCAATTTTTTAGTTGATGAACAGGAGGCGGCAATAAGTAAACTGCTTATTGCAATTAGCGTGTACTTTTTTTTACAAATCACAAGCATTTCGTTTTATTGTTGAATAGAATTACTACAGTAAAAGTGTGCGACGCAACAGTGCTGATAAGGGTTACTGATGTTGGTTACACAATTAAATATATTTTTGTTTTCACCCTTTAAGTGTATAAAGGTTTAAAATCCGATACTATTTCCACCATCAACAGGCAATATAACTCCGGTAACAAAATTTGCAGCATCGCTGGCCAAGTATAAAGCCGCAGCAGCAATATCATCTGGTTGGCCCATGCGCCCCATGGGAGTTCTGCCAAATACCTTTGCTTTGCGTTCAGGGTCGCTGTTCAATGCTTTTTCTGTCATTGCACTGTAAATAAAACCTGGCGCAATAGCATTTACCCGAATGCCTTTGGGTGATAATTCCACTGCCATTGCTCTTGTCATACCATCAATAGCAGTTTTACTGGCGCTGTATGCAATTACTTTTGGTAAACCATATTGCGCTGCCATACTGCTTATGTTAATAATGCAGCCGTTGCTGCGTTTAAGCATGTCTTTTACTACTTCTCTGCTTATAACAAATACGGCAGTTACGTTGGTAGTAAGTATGCGTTCAAATTCTTCGTTGGTTACTTCGGTAAATTCTTTTTTCTGGTTAATGCCGGCATTGTTTACCAGTATATCTATTTGCCCAAATTCTTTTATAATACTTTCTATGAGTGGTGCTATATTGGCTAGCTGGCTTAAATCGGCCGATTTATAAAAGCAATTTTTACCAATAGCTGCTTGCGCTGTTTTAAGTTTTTCTTCATCTCTGCCAATAATAATAGTGGTTATTTCATTGCTGGCAAATGCCGTGGCAATAGCCATGCCTAAACCGCTACCACCACCTGTAACAATTGCTACTTTTTGTAAGCTCATTTTTTATTTTTTTGTTGTCAACTTTTGTACTGCTATTAAGCATCGTTGTGTCACTCACTTAATCATTTTGTTCTTTAATCAGCATTTTATTACCCATTACCCGGCGCAAACGGAAACCTCAGGCTTTTATAATACTCCAGTGTTTTATTTGGCTGTTCGTAATTTGCAGGTATTGGTTGTTTACTAAAAGTTTGAAAATATAATATACAGGCATTGCGCCACCACACAGCTTCATCATATTGCACATGTAATAATTGCTTTACATGATTGAATCTTTCAGTATCTATAAATTGGCTTAAACTATTCCAGCTTTGCTGCATTTGCTTTACGCTTTCTGTGCCCGTATAATATTGGTAACACAATTCATTCCATAAATTGCGGCCGCTTTTCATTGTATAATTCCATGGTACATGATGGAACCACAGCAAATATTTTTCATCTATGGTGTTTATATTTTGCCATTGCTTTTGTGCCTCCGCAAAATATTGCCCCAACGCATTGCTACCGGTTTCAGTACGGTTAAAACCAATGCCCATACTATCTGCTTTGTGATAATACACCGGATTCCATTCAGGCCTCGATTGGTTACTAACCCAGGGCGCAGGCCCGTAATGATGCCCGGTACCCATA
>REAR01000247.1 GCA_004295245.1 Sphingobacteriales bacterium
GGTGCTTAATTTTTCAACGTACACCGATTTATAACCGAGCAATGCAATGACTGCAACCAGCAAACCGTATTTAATGTATTTGTTCATTGCAATTATTTTTTACCGTAAGCAATATAATTGTTGATGTTTTTTGCTGTAACCAGTTCCACTGCCACTGGCACTTTCTGCGGAAAATCTCTGCGGCCTTTTATATATTCATCCGCATATTGCGCCGCCGTTTCTGCCATCACTTTCGGAAACTGCATACCTGTTGCCGCTACTTTATTTTCTCCAATAGAAGTGATTACATCTTCGGCACCATCAAAGCCAAATACTTTTACTTTATCGGCTTTACCTGCTGCCAGCAATGCCTGGTAAGCACCCAATGCCATTCCATCATTGCCGCAAAACACACCATCAATATCAGGATGCGCCTGCAAAATACTTTCCATTACCTCCATGGCTTTGTTCTGGTCAAAATCTGCATTTTGCTGCGCCACCATTTTAAATTCTTTATAATTATCCACCACACTGTGAAAGCCCTTGCTTCTTGCCCAGGTGTTGTTATCTCCCACCAGGCCCAATATCTCTACATAGTTTCCTTTCTTGTTCAGTGTTTGTGTAAAATATTTTCCAATAGCCACCGCACCAGAATAACTATCACTTAATATTTGTGAAGTGGCGGCGTTCAATGAATTTATTTCTCTGTCCATACAAAACACTGGTATGCCAGCGTCTTTCGCTTTCAATACATTGGCAACAGACCCATCTGCATCGGTGGAGTTAAACAATATCGCATCAAAACCAGCCACAATAATATTTTCAAAATGGTCGCTCTCTAATGCGGTGTTGTTTTGGCTGTCGAATATTTTTGCTTCGTAGCCCAGCGCTTTTGCTTTTGCTGCCGCTGTTTCTGCTAAAAACACAAACCAGGGATTATTGAGCGTAGAGACCACTACCGCCACTTTACCCGTTTTCTTCTTTTCAGTGGGCTTGCTGTTGCAGGCTGTTAATACAATCGCTATCAGTAGAAGGAAAGAAATTATTTTTTTCATTAGCAAGAATGTTTTTTTGTTACCAGCTTTTGTTTTTCATGGCATCTTCGTTGCGTCGCACACTTCATCGTTCTGTTCTTTGTTATTCTTTCCCTTAGCGAACCTTTGTGGTTTTCCTTGGCGTACTTTGCGGTAAAAATAAACCGCAAAGTGCGCCAAGTGTTACGCAAAGAAGCGCAAAGCTCTATTTCAACAATTTTATTATTCCTTCCGCAATTCCCTCTTCACT
>REAR01000248.1 GCA_004295245.1 Sphingobacteriales bacterium
TGAATTGATTTCAAAGAGGTTTGGCCAAATGCCACGGTATGAGTATAAGGTAAAGGATAAGAAAGCGGCGAAGCAATATAAGAGATTGATAAATCCAGGCGGCACCAGCGCAGCAGCATTGAGAAAGGCCTTTGCGTTACGAGTTAAGGCCTATGATGAAGATATAGTTGATGGTGCATTGAGTAAGTTGGTGATGAAGCCAAATGATTATCAGGGGCAAGATCAGTTCTTCCAGGCAGTGGCAATACAGTACGAGTTATTTGGGGAATGCTTTATTTGGAAAAACAGAGGCATTAATGAGAATGGAGAACCATTAGAATTACATGTGTTGCCCGCTAATTATGTTGATGTAGTACCCGATGAAACGGACGTTTGGGGCGTAAGTGGTTACATTTTTAAAGTAAGCGGTTCTGAATTGGGATTACGAAAAGAAGATGTGATACACTGGAAAAACAACAACCCCAATTTTGATGCAGTAACAAGGGAGCATTTAAGAGGGCAAAGCCCGTTAAAGGCAGGTTTAAAGCTATTACAGCAAGATATAGACGCAACGGATGCAAGTGTAGCAATGTTTCAGAATGGAGGCGCAAGAGGCGTTTTATTTAATAAGACGTTGAACAACTTAAGCCCCGAACAACAGACGCAGTTACAGAATGTAATAAACAGGAAGCTAAACGCTGGTGCAGTTAAAAGCGCAATAGCAACGTTGCAAGGTGATTGGGGTTATGCTGATTTCGGTTTGAGTTCTGTTGATATGGAGTTGCTAAAAGCAGCACAGTCGACAACAGAGAAGCTTTGCAACTTATTTAGTGTGCCGCCGGAGTTATTTATAAGCGGCCAAACATACGAGAATAAGAACCAAGCCCGCAAAGACTTTTTAACTAATAAGGTAATACCGATGTGTGCCGCCTTTGATGATGAGTTAAACAGATCATTGGGCAAAGACTTCAAGAGCAGCAATACAACACTGCAAACAGAATACGATAACGAGCCAGAGTTACAAGAAGATATTGAAAAGCTAATAGAATACAGTGCAAAGCTATTTGATAGAGGCGTTATAAATGGCAACGAGTTCAGGAAGCTATCTAATTACGAAGAAAGCAGCGAACCGATGCACAACCAATTTTTAATTGCAGGTAATTACACCCCACTACAAGACTTAGACTTAGCGAACCAAGAAGCAATGATTGATGATTATGACTCTTCAGGAAAAATTAATTGAGAAAGCTAAGGTTAGGTATCCAATCAACTACAAGTC
>REAR01000249.1 GCA_004295245.1 Sphingobacteriales bacterium
TTTGATGGCCTGATGATAGAAAGCCATATTGATCCGGACAATGCCTGGAGCGATGCCAAGCAACAAGTAACACCAGAGCGTTTGGCAGAAATGCTCAGCACCATCATCTGGCGTAAAGAAGATGTGGCTTCTGCTGAATACCATGCCGCATTAGAAAAACTGCGTCAGCAAATAAATCATTTAGACGATGAGTTGATGCAGATACTGGGACAACGCATGAAGATTGCAGAAAACATTGGTACGTATAAAAAAGAAAATAATATTACCATTTTGCAAACCAATCGTTGGAACGAAATTTTAGAAAGAGCTTTCAGAGAAGGTGATAAAAAAGGGTTGAGCAAAGAATTCATCACCAAATATTTTGATGCTGTACATATGGAAAGCATCAACCATCAGAAGAAAGTATTGGATAGCTAAGCCCATAAATTGTTTGTTATAAGTTATAAAAATGTGTGGCCCTGCAACGGTGCTTATCCCGGCACCGTTGCGTCGCACCCTTCAGCTGCAATGCAATAACCAGCAGTACAGCCACCGTTATTGAGGCAATAATTTTAACCGCATTATGAAAAAACTGAGTTATAAATTTTCAACGGCAACGGTAGATTATTACCTGGCAAATGGCATCAGTCATTTAAAAGAAATTACCAACCCCGCCACCACGGTATTAATTACCGATGAAAATATTTTTAACGCACACACCAAACGGTTTAAAAACTGGAACACCATTGTTTTAAAATCGGGCGAGGAGTATAAAGTACAATCTACTGTTGATACCATTATAGAACAGCTTATTGCTATGGGTGCCGATAGGCAATTTACCCTTGTAGGTGTGGGCGGTGGTGTTATTACAGATCTTACCGGTTATGTGGCTTCTGTGTATATGCGGGGCATTCGGTTTGGCTTTATACCCACCACCATTTTAGCCATGGTAGACGCCAGCATTGGCGGTAAAAATGGTATTGATGTAGGTATTTATAAAAACATGGTAGGCATCATTCGTCAACCCGCATTTATACTGCACGATATGGTTTTTGTAAACTCGCTGCCGCAAAGCGAGTGGGAAAATGGTTTTGCAGAAATAATTAAACATGCCTGCATAAAAGATGCCGCTATGTTTAAAGAGTTAGAAGCAAATACACTGAAAAAATATCAAAAGCAAAAAGTGGTATTATGTAAACTGGTGCAGCGCAATGCAGTATTAAAATCAAAAGTGGTGCAGCAGGATGAATTTGAAAACGGAGACCG
>REAR01000250.1 GCA_004295245.1 Sphingobacteriales bacterium
ACCCGAAAAACGTGTTTATGACGGTGCTTGCGGAAGTGGTGGTATGTTTGTGCAAAGCGAACGTTTTATTGAAATACACGAACACCGCAAAGGGAAAATTTCAATCTTCGGACAAGAGAGCAACCCAACAACTTACAAATTAGCCAAAATGAATTTGGCTATCCGTGGTATTGATGCCAAAATTGAATTGGGCGATACCCTGATGAACGATAAATTCCCTGAATTGAAAGTGGATTATGTAATTGCAAATCCACCTTTTAACGTAAGCGATTACAATATAAACAAAGCCGAAACACACAAATGGAAATATGGCGTTCCGCCAACAGGTAATGCCAATTATGCTTGGTTGCAATTATTCATTAGCAAATTGGCACCTTATGGCACGGCAGGTGTGGTATTAGCCAACGGTAGTATGAGTTCAGAAATTGCCACCGAAGGACAAATCAGAAAAGAATTGATTGAAAACGACTTGGTGGATTGTATGGTTTCTTTGCCTTCGCAATTATTTTACAACACACAAATACCAGCGTGTTTGTGGTTTTTGGCTCGTAACAAGGAAGGTAATAACAAATTAAGAAACCGCAACAACGAAATACTTTTTATTGATGCCCGAGAATTAGGCACAATGATAAGCCGTAAACAAAAAGAGTTAAGTGAAAAAGACATAGCCAAAATTGCCGACACTTACCACAATTGGAGAAGCAAAGAGAAATTTGAAAACGATTACAAAGACATTGCAGGTTTTTGTAAATCTGCTAACATACAAGATGTACGCAAAAACAATTACATACTTACACCAGGCAGATATATTGACTTTAAAGAAGTAGCCGAAGATGGAATTGCATTTGACGACAAAATGCAAACGCTTTCAGCCACTCT
This sequence comes from Sphingobacteriales bacterium, assembly GCA_004295245.1. Taxonomy (GTDB): domain Bacteria; phylum Bacteroidota; class Bacteroidia; order Chitinophagales; family Chitinophagaceae; genus JACMLD01. The sequence goes on from REAR01000250.1 coordinate 880, forward strand.
TTCTGCACAGATGCAAAAAGCCAATGAGTTAGACGAGGCCATAAAACTAAATCTTTCTAAAATCGGAATAGAAATATGAGAGAAACAGTAAACATATATTGTGACGAAAGTTGCCATTTACAAAATGATGGCGAAGCTGTAATGGCTATTGGGGCGGTGTATTGCCCTGCTGCAAAAAAGAAAGAAATTTTTGAACGATTATTTGAATTTAAGCAAAAACACGATTTAATACCCAAGCATAAAAAGAATGAAAAAGATAATAGAACATATTATGAATTGAAATGGAACAAAGTTTCAAAATCTAAATTGGAGTATTACAAAGATGTAATCAATTATTTTTTTGATGATGATGATTTGCACTTTAGG
>REAR01000093.1 GCA_004295245.1 Sphingobacteriales bacterium
ACGCTCAGTTCAGCAGTAGATACTACTATTATACCATTTAAATACCTGCGCCTAACGTTGTTATAATACGGGTTAATAGTAAAAACAGATGGCCAATTGTTGAAATTTGTTTTACAGCTAAAGGGTGCGACGCAACAGTAGCTGAAGGAAGCGTTGTTGCTGGTTACCAAAAAAATTACTTACAAGCTTTAAAAAATGTTTGGAAGGTGCTGTTTCTCACCTTATTTTTGCAGCCCCGAAAGGGCCAAGGATTGGCCTATAGTATAATGGTAGTACGACAGATTTTGGTTCTGTTTGTCTTGGTTCGAATCCAGGTAGGCCAACAAAAAACTCCGCAGCTTGCGGGCGGAGTTTTTTTTATGCCTCTATTTTATTAAGGCAGCTTTTTAAACTATCCTTCCATTCTGGAATTGTCAATTTATAAGTCTTTTTAATTTTTTCTTTATCAAACACTGAATATGCAGGCCGTTTGGCCGGTGTGGGGTAAGCACTTGTGGGTATGGGGTTTACGGTGCAATGTAAACCCGCCATTTCTCGTATAGCCACTGCAAAATCGTACCAGCTGATTACGCCTGCATTGCTGTAATGATAAATACCGGGTTGCCAGTTTCCGCTGCTTACAATATGCAGGATGGCGGCAGCTAAATCTGCGGCATATGTTGGCGAGCCAAGCTGGTCACTTACTACATTCAAACTTTGGCGTTCTTTCATTAAACGTAGCATCGTTTTTACAAAATTGTTTCCAAAAGTTGAATAGACCCAGCTGGTTCTTATAATAATGGCATCCGCATTCGCCTGAAAACATTGCTCCTCTCCCTTTAATTTGGTGCTGCCATAAAAATTTACCGGGTTTACCGGTGCTTCTTCTTTATACGGTTCGGTGGCAGTGCCATCAAAAACATAATCTGTAGAAATATGCAAAAACCGCGTGTTGTATAATTTAGATACGGCTGCTAAAACACCTACCGACTCTGCATTTACCAGTAAAGCAAGATCTTTTTCTATTTCTGCTTTATCTACAGCAGTATAGGCGGCACAGTTAATGCAATAAGCTGGCTGAGCGGTTTCAAAAAAATTACGTACCAGTTCAAAATGGTGAATGGGCAAATCTTCTCTGGAAAGAAATAAAAACTGAAACTGTGAGTAGTGTGCAGCCAGCTGCCTTAATTCTTTACCTACTTGCCCGTTGGCGCCCGTTACAAGAACTACTGGCTTTGACATGAATTTTTATTTAAGCTCAAAATTGTGTTTACAATCTACAAAATTAGGATGCTGTAAATCTTTGGGAGAAAGTATCATTTTATCAGCAGGTACCATCCAATCAATATTTAATTCAGGGTCGTTATAAGAAAGACCACCTTCTGTTTCTTTATTATAAAACCGATCGCATTTATAAAAAACTTCTGCCGTTTCACTTATAACAGAATAGCCATGCGCAAAACCCTGCGGTACCAATAACTGTTTTTTATTTTTAGCTGTTAGCTCAATAGAGAAAACCCGGCCATGTGTGGGAGAACCCAGCCTTAAATCAACCACCACATCTAAAATAGCACCTTCCAACACACGTATTAATTTGGTTTGGGCATGCGGTTGTTTTTGAAAATGCAACCCTCTTACCACGCCATATACAGACCGAGCCTGATTGTCTTGTACAAATTTTATATCAACTCCTTCTTTTAAAAAAGTCTGTTCGTTGTACGATTCAAAAAAATAGCCCCTGTCGTCTCCAAAAAGAACGGGTTCTATAATTATCAATCCGGGAAAAGGGGTAACGGTTACGGGCATGATCTTTAAAATTAATATTATGCTTTTGTGTATTGCTGTTGATAGTATTTCTGATAATCGCCACTGGTTACATGCTTAATCCATTCTTCATTGTTCAGATACCAGTCTACTGTTTTTTCCAAACCTTCTTCAAATTGCAAAGAAGGGCTCCAGCCCAATTCTTTATTTAACTTGGTGGCATCAATGGCATAACGCAGGTCGTGCCCCGGCCTGTCTGTTACATAAGAAATCAGTTGTGCTGATGCACCAGCTGCACGGCCCATTTTTTTATCCATGATATTACACAACAAATGCACGAGGTCTATATTCTTCCATTCATTAAACCCGCCTACATTATAACTTGCCCCATTTTTACCATTATGAAAAATGGTATCAATGGCACGTGCATGGTCTTCTACAAACAACCAGTCTCTTACATTCTCACCCTTGCCATATACCGGAAGTGGCTTGTTGTTTTTAATATTATTAATCATTAACGGTATCAGCTTTTCCGGAAAATGATGCGAGCCATAGTTATTAGAACAATTACTCATTACCACCGGCAACCCATACGTATCGTGATAAGCCATTACAAAATGGTCTGATGCTGCTTTAGAGGCAGAGTATGGAGAATGCGGGTCATATGGCGTCTCTTCTGTAAAGAAACCCGTTTCTCCCAAAGTACCATACACTTCATCTGTAGATACATGGTAAAAACGCTTGCCTTCCATATTTCCCTTCCAGTAATTTTTGCTGGCATTTAAAAGAGTAACAGTTCCAATTACATTTGTTTTTACAAAAGACAAGGGATCTAATATGCTTCTATCCACATGGCTTTCTGCAGCTAAATGTATAACTGCATCAAACTGATATTTTTCAAACAATTCGTTTACACGCTGCTCATCGGTAATATCTCCTTTTTCAAAAATATAATTGGCAGCGGTCTGTACATCTTTCAGATTTTCTAAATTACCCGCGTAGGTAAGTGCATCCATATTTACTATGCTGTACGTGGGGTACTTATTTACAAACAAGCGCACCACATGGCTGCCAATAAAACCGGCTCCGCCGGTTATTAAAAATGTTTTATTCATTTGCAAAGAATGAGGTTTTACGAATACTTCTTACAAAATTACAAGCTCCAGTATTTACGGCTTGTTATCTTTCCTTTATAAATTCCTTTCAGGTCTACAATTAACGCTTTTGGTTTGGTAACGCTGGCAAACCAGGCATCATCTAAACCAACGTAAGGTTTGTGTGGCACAGTTACAATTACAGCGTCATAATCTTTATCTGTTTTTTTAGATAAATGCAAGCTATATTCTTCATGCACTTCTTCTGCTTCGGCATAAGGGTCTTCAATATCTATGTGAATATTAAATGCCAACAATTCTTTTACTGTATCTATAATTTTTGAATTACGTATATCGCTCACATTTTCTTTAAAGGTTACCCCTTTAATCAAAATTTTAGGCTCGTTAGAATTACGCAACACGTGGGTAATAATAGTACGGGCCACATAGCGGGCCATATCATCATTAATAAAACGGCTGGCTGTAATTACTTTAGAATCGTACCCCAAAGAAGCAGCTTTATAAGTAAGATAGTAAGGGTCAACACCAATACAATGCCCCCCTACCAGGCCGGGTTGAAATTTTAAAAAATTCCATTTAGTGCCTGCCGCTTCAATTACATCAAAGGTATTTACACCCATGCGGTCAAAAATTAAAGACAGTTCATTCATCAGCGCAATATTTAAATCCCGCTGGGTATTTTCTACAATCTTACTGGCTTCTGCTACTTTAATAGTAGGTGCACGGTGTACCCCGGCATCTACCACCAGCTCATACGTTTTAGCAATTTCTTCCAATGATTCAGCATCGCAGCCAGAAACTACTTTTACTACTGTTTTTAAAGTATGCACTTTATCGCCTGGGTTAATACGCTCTGGCGAATACCCTAATTTAAAATCGTCTCCCATTTTTAAGCCTGAGAAACGCTCCAGCACGGGCAAACAATCCTCTTCTGTACAACCGGGGTATGTAGTAGATTCATACACTACATAATCTCCCTTTTTTAAAACCTTACCTACTGTTTCTGAAGCGCCAATTAATGGTTTTAAATCGGGCACATTGTATTTATCTACCGGTGTAGGCACCGCTACAATAAAAAATTGCGCTTCCCGTAGCACGCCCATATCATTGGTAAAAACAATATCTTTTCCTTTAAACTCTTCACGGTCTACTTCTTTGCTGGGGTCAATGCCGTTATTCATCATTTCTACACGCTTGGCATTAATGTCAAACCCAATTACAGAAATATTTTTTGCAAATTCTAAGGCAATGGGTAAGCCCACATACCCTAATCCAATTACAGCTAGTTTGGCTTTTTTCTCAACAAGTTCCTGGTACATTCTTTTTAAAAAATTAAGGGGTTGATAAACGTTTTAAGCAGTTTTTATAAATGGGGTTACGGGCTTTATATCTTTATGCATCATCGTTGTGTCACTCACTTTTACGGCAGTAATGCTATGCAGCATCGGGCTGCGTTAGTTACAAATGTACAAGGGTGCGACGCAACAAAAGCCCGATAGTATTACTACTGCCGGGCTTATTATTTATTTTATACTTACAAACTCTTTGGGTTGTTTCACCCACTCATCCTGTGGTAACGATTTGAAATATTCATACGTTACTTTCACGCCTTCGCTGCGGTGCACTGTTGGCTGCCAACCTAAAAGTTGCTTTGCTTTTGTAATGTCTGGTTTGCGTTGCTTCGGATCGTCTTTAGGCAATGGCTTGTACACAATTTTTTGTGTGGTGCCGGTTAGCTTTATAATTTCTTCTGCAAAATCTTTTAATGAAATTTCATCGGGGTTGCCAATGTTAACCGGCATATTATAATCGCTCAGTAACAAACGGTAAATACCTTCTACCAAATCTGCCACATAACAGAAGCTGCGGGTTTGGCTACCATCGCCAAAAACAGTTAAATCTTCTCCACGCAATGCCTGGCCAATAAATGCTGGTAACGCACGGCCATCATTCAATCGCATACGTGGGCCATACGTATTAAATATGCGGATGATTCTGGTTTCTACACCATGAAATGTATGATAGGCCATGGTAATAGATTCCATATATCGTTTTGCTTCATCATACACGCCGCGAGGACCTACCGGATTTACATTGCCCCAATACTCTTCTGTTTGCGGATGCACCAGCGGATCTCCGTACACTTCTGAAGTAGAAGCTACCAGTATACGGGCATTTTTTGCCTTGGCTAAACCTAGGCAATTGTGCGTGCCGTGTGCGCCAACTTTTAATGTTTGTATCGGAATTTTTAAATAGTCGATAGGGCTTGCCGGCGATGCAAAATGCAAAATGTATTTCAGCTCACCGGGAATGTGTATGAACTTAGTAATATCGTGATTGTAAAATTCAAATTGCTCTAACTTAAAAAGGTGTTCTATATTTTTTAAATCACCCGTTATCAGGTTATCCATACCAATTACATGATAGCCTTCTTTTATAAAGCGGTCGCACAAATGTGAACCTAAAAAACCGGCGGCGCCGGTTATTAATACTCGTTCTCTGCTCATTATTGCATTTTATTTTTTATAGTTTCCATTTGTTGGTACGCCACTGGCACGGCCAACGCTTTCATAATAAAAGCCCAGTTCTTTAATAGCGTTTACATCAAAAAGATTACGGCCATCAAAGATTACTTTATTTTTTAAAGTAGTTACCATACGCAAAAAATTAGGCGTTCTAAACTCGTTCCACTCAGTTGCTATAATTAAAGCATCTGCACTTTCTAAGGTTTCATACTGATTTTCGGCGTAGTGCACTTTATCGCCTATTACTCCTTTTACATTGGCCATTGCTTCGGGGTCAAAAACACTAATGGTAGCCCCTTCAGCAATTAAAGCATCAATCATGTATAAGGCCGGTGCCTCCCGTATATCATCAGTATTGGGTTTAAAAGCAAGCCCCCACAATGCAAATTTTTTGCCTTTTAAATCTCCATTAAAGTAATTTTTAATTTTAGGCATTAAATGCAGTTTTTGTTTTTCATTAATATCCATTACTGCATTCAATATCTTAAACTCGTAGTTTACTTCTTCAGAAGATTTTACCAGTGCTTGCACATCTTTTGGAAAACAGCTGCCTCCGTATCCGATACCCGGAAACAGAAAACGTTTACCAATACGCTCATCACTACCAATACCCCGGCGAACCATATCTACATCAGCACCCAGCTTTTCGCAAAGCAGGGCCACTTCGTTCATAAAAGTAATTTTAGTGGCCAGAAAAGAGTTAGCTGCATACTTGGTTAATTCTGCAGAACGCTCATCCATAAAAATTATGGGGTTACCCTGGCGTACAAATGGGTTATACAAATCTCCCATTACCTTACGGGCTCTTTCAGAACTGGCACCAATAACCACGCGGTCAGGTTTCATAAAATCTTCCACGGCCACGCCTTCCCTTAAAAACTCGGGGTTAGATACCACATCAAATTCAGTCTTGCTGTTTTTTGAAATGGCAGCATGTACTTTTTCTGCCGTACCTACCGGCACCGTGCTTTTATCTACAATTACTTTGTAATCGGTCATTATTTTACCTAAATGATCTGCAACACCTAAAATATATTTCAGGTCGGCGGATCCATCTTCTCCGGGAGGGGTGGGTAATGCCAGAAAGATAATAGCGGCATCTTTAATTCCCTCTTCCAAAGAAGTGGTAAAACGCAAACGTTCCTCTCTAAGATTTCGGATGAAAAGCTTTTCTAAACCGGGCTCATAAATGGTTATTTGCCCGTTAGACAGCTTGTCAACTTTACTCTTATCAATATCTACACAAGTCACGTCGTTTCCGGTTTCTGCGAAACAAGTACCTGTTACTAAACCTACGTAACCGGTACCAACTACTGCAATTTTCATTTGGTCTGGGGGATTTTTTTGTGGTTAAGATTTAATTGATATAGTCTAAAACATTTTTAGTGATATATTCTAACTGATCTGTTTCCATTTCAGTATGTATTGGCAATGATATAACCCTTTGTGTTAACCAATCGGTAGTAGCTAACTTATAGTTGGCCCCACCAAAAGCTGCAAACATTTGCTGGCGATGTGCCGGAACCGGGTAATAAATCATTGAAGGTATCTGCTTATCGGCCAGGTATTGATTGAGGCCATCCCTATCCACCCCTTCTAATAACATAGTGTATTGATGAAAAACATGTGTGCCATACGCTGCACGGAATGGTGTGGTGATTTTATTATTGTGGGCAAAAGCCTTGTCATAATAATTGGCCACGCTTCTTCTTGCAGTAATATACGCATCCAGTTTTCTCAATTTCACATTTAGCACTGCCGCCTGAACGGTGTCTAACCGGCTGTTGCAACCTACTACTTCATGGTAGTAACGTTTGCTTTGTCCATGATTAGCAACCATTTTTAGCTGATTGGCTAACGCATCATCATTGGTAAATATTGCACCACCATCACCGTAACATCCCAAATTTTTTGATGGGAAAAACGACGTAGCCCCTATCGTACCAATACTACCCGTCTTTTTTTTGCTGCCATCCGCAAAAAAATAATCGGCTCCAATGGCTTGGGCATTGTCTTCAATAACATATAACTGGTGCTCTTTGGCAATGGCCATTATTTCCTCCATTTGGCACACATGGCCGTACAAATGCACGGGCACAATGGCCTTTGTTTTGGGCGTAATCGCTTTTTTTATAGCCTCGGGGTCTATACAAAAGGTTTTTGCATCCACCTCTACAAAAACTGGTTTTAAACGCAGCAATGCAATTACTTCTGTGGTTGCTATATATGTAAAAGAAGGTGTAATTACTTCATCGCCGGGTTCTAAACCTAAAGCCATCATGGCTATTTGCAAGGCATCTGTACCATTGGCGCAGGGTATTACATGTTTAACACCCAGGTAAGAAGAAAGCTGAAGCGCAAAATCCTGCACCGGCTTACCATTAATAAAAGCTGAGCTTTCTAACACATCTAAAACTGCTTTATCAACTTCTGCTTTAATATTGTGGTACTGTTTCTTAAGATCAACCATTTGAATGGGGCGCATATGGATATTATTTCGGCGGCAAAAATAGTAAAATAAGCAGAGGCTGAAAGTGCTATTTTTAAAATACCCAATTATTAACTCGTTGGTAACCCGTTTCTTTGCAAAGCTTTATTTTTAAGCCCGACAGCGGTAATGCTAATAAACAGCCGTTGCGTCGCACCCTTCAGCAGTAGAATTTCTAATCTGAGATTTTAAATTTCAAATCAGAAACATCAAACCTCAAATGTTGAAGTGTGCGACGCAACAATGCTTCATTAAAAATTTACTGCTGGCTACAAAAAAAACAAATGCATTTATTACTATACAAAATATTTATTGGGGTTTATGGGTTAGGTGCCCGCTGTCTTGCGCCTTGGAATACCAAGGCAGCCTTATGGGTGAAAGGCCGCAAAAACTTGTTGCAACATATTGGCAATACCTGGAGCCATCCAAAAAAAGATTTCACTATTTGGATGCACAGTGCCTCTTTGGGCGAGTTTGAACAGGGCCGGCCCGTATTAGAAGCTTTAAAAAAGCAACACCCGCAATGCCGTATTGTACTTACTTTTTTCTCTCCATCCGGCTACGAAATAAGAAAGCACTATAAAGGGGCTGATGCCGTTTATTACCTGCCTGCAGACGGTATTAAAAATGCAACTGCTTTTTTAGACATTATTCAACCCAACCTGGTACTTTGGGTAAAATATGAATACTGGTATCATTATCTAAACACACTTAAACAAAGAAATATACCCACCCTGCTGATCTCTGGTTTGTTCCGCTCCTCACAACCTTTTTTTAAATGGTATGGCCGCTTGCACCGTCATATGCTAACCTGTTTTGAGCAGTTGTTTGTACAAACAGCAGCTTCTAAAGAATTACTGCAAAGCATTGGGTTTACCAGTAATGTGCAACTTAATGGCGATACCCGATTTGACCGTGTAACCACCATCGCGGCATTTTTTGAGGCCCTACCCTTTATTGAACAGTTTATTGCTAATAACCCCGTTATTGTGGCCGGCAGCACCTGGCTGGAAGATGAGGAAGAGTTAGATCATTTTGCCAATACAAACCCTGCCATAAAATTTATTATTGCCCCACACGAAATTGGCGAAGAAAGGATGCAAGAAGTGATGCCCTTGTTTAAAAACAGCATTCGTTTATCTGCTTACAATGGCGGCCCTACAACAGCCAATACTTTAATAATTGACAATATTGGTATGCTCAACAGGCTTTACCATTATGCCACTATTGCCTATGTAGGCGGTGGCTTTGGCGACGATGGCTTGCATAATATTTTAGAAGCAGCGGCTTACTATAAGCCGGTATTGTTTGGCCCTAATTATGAAAAACATTACGAAGCGGTAGAAATGGTAGAAGCTGGTGGCGCTTTTACCATAGAAAATGCATTAGAAGCAGAAAAAGTATTGCAAGAATTATTAACCAACCAAGAGGTTTACCAAGCAGCGGCACAGGCAGCGGGCAATTATGTAACACAAAATAGGGGCGCCACCGAGGCTATATTAAATTATATTCAGGAAAAGCGCCTTCTTACCAACTGGTAAAACTCTTGCACCAGTTCTTTACTATCATCCCAGGCCAATTTTAATTTCAGCTCCCGGTCCATCCAATAAGCAGCCTCTTCATAAACAGAAAAATTATTAATAGTTTTTAAGCTGCGCTCATACATCACTTCATCGTTTTTGAATAATTCACTCATAAACACAAAGCGATCATTAATACCAATAGCTTTTTTAAGATCTTTTATTGGCGTAGTGGTTAGTTTATGCGCTACTTCGGTGGTGGCGCTTTTTAACCGGTCGTTTAAAGAAGCATCGCTGCGGCCTATAACATCGTTTATTTCTTTGCCATTGGTTTGATTGGCTAATGTAGGCACTTCGCTGGCAATAATTTGGTGTGCAAAAACAGGGAGCGGGGCGGCTGCAGGCAGTGGCTCTTTAATAACTGGCGCCACTTCTGGTAATTTTTTTTCGGCAGTTGTAGGTGTTGCTTTAATGTTGTTGGAAGCAGGCAAAACAACCGCTACTTTTGCCGTGCCCAAACGGTTACCAGCAACAGCGGTTACTAATTGTAATTCTGATTGTAATAACTGAACGGTAAATAATAAGGCAGCAGCATCTGCACCCTGTTCGGTCTGTTGCTGCAATTTTGCAATCAGTGCTTTAACTCTTTCCATGTTTTAGTACTTTGGGCAATTAAAACCCGTTATAAAAGTAACCATTATTTTTAGCTAATAGTGTTAAACCATGTTTATTGAACCCCATCTTTCAGGCGAGCGGCGTGGCTGGATAGAAGTTATCTGCGGTTCCATGTTTAGTGGAAAGACAGAAGAACTCATCCGCCGGTTAAAAAGAGCCCGTATTGCCAACCTGAAAGTTGAAATATTTAAACCCGCTATTGATATTCGGTACGATGAACAAAAAATTGTATCACACGATGAAAACGCCATCATCTCCACCCCTATTGATAACTCTCAAACCATTTTACTAATGGCCAGCGGAGTAGATGTGGTGGGTATTGATGAGGCCCAATTTTTTGATGATCAATTGCCCGATGTTTGTGAGCAATTAGCCCTGCGTGGCACCCGTGTAATTATTGCCGGGTTGGATATGGATTACCTTGCCAAACCATTTGGGCAAATGCCTTTTTTGCTGGCCAAGGCAGACTATATAACCAAGTTGCATGCCATTTGTGTGCAATGCGGCAATATTGCCAATTATTCTTATCGCAAATCAAGCAATGCAGCGCAGGTAATGCTGGGCGAGAAAGACCATTACGAGCCCCGGTGCCGCTACTGCTATCAAAAAAAAGAATAAGCGGTAACCAGCTGTAGTAATACTATTCAACACCCTTGCGTCGCACCAGTTAACAGCAACGCTCTGGTAAACAAAAAAGCAACCTAGCACCTTGAGTACATACAAACATATTATTGCACTTTTTAAAAAAGACCTGTTGTTAGAGGTACGGCAGCAATACAGCTTTTATGGCATTGTATTGTATGTGGTTGCTACCATTTTTGTATTGTATCTGGCCATGGGCACCCCAGAAGATATGGTTTGGAATGGCCTTTTCTGGATGATTCAATTATTTGTATGCGTAAATGCTGTTGCCAAAAGCTTCTTGCAGGAAAGCCGGGGGCGCATGCTTTATTTTTATGCTATTGCAGGCCCTAAAGCCTTCATTCTTTCTAAACTGTTGTTTAATGCCTTGCTCATGTTATTAATGAGCAGCACCAGCATACTCTTATTCTTTTTGTTTTTTGACAACCCTTTGCAAAGCCCCTGGAAATTTGCAGGCATTGCCAGCCTGGGTGGGTTGGGGTTAAGCCTGATATTTACTTTTCTTTCTGCCATTGCTGCCAGAGCCCAACAAAATGCAGCATTAATGGCCATTATGGGCTTTCCGTTAATAATACCACAAATATTACTTTTAATGAAGCTGAGTAATATTGCCTTTTCTGATGTAATACAAGCCGGGCTAACTCAAATGATACTTTTATTAGTAGGTTTTGATGTTTTAGTAGTGGCGCTGGCCATTATTTTGTTTCCTTTTTTATGGAAAGATTAAAGTGCTTGCTAAAAAAGTTACTTTATAACAGAAAACCATTTTATATTTTTTGGTAAAGGCAATAGCCTAAAGTCACAAATTGTTTATTGTTATTGTTTCCCCTATTTTTGTGCACCGTTTATAATAGCAGATAACTACAAATTGAATTATAAGCGCTTTGTAACGAAATACAATCTATGCGCCAGTCCTGGTGGAAAATATTAAGTGTACTGTTACTTTCCTACACGCTTATTGCCGGTTTTTTAGGAGGTGTTCCTGTAAAGCCGATTCTGAATGAAACCATTCGCAACCTCTATTTTCATGTGGCTATGTGGTTTGCCATGATGATTTTCTTTATTGTTTCATTGGTTTACTCAATAAAATATTTAAGAACCAATAACCTGAAAGACGATTGGTATGCTGTTGAATTTGCCAACTCAGGAATTTTATTTGGCATTTTAGGTATTGTTACCGGTGCAGTTTGGGCCAATTATACCTGGGGTAAGCCGTGGAGCAATGATATTAAACAAATTGGTGCGGCCATTTCAATTTTAATTTACCTGGCTTACCTGGTACTGCGTAATTCTTTAACCGATTTGGATAAACGGGCACGTATTGGCGCTGTGTACAATATTTTTGCCTTCTTTTTGTTAATACCTGCTATTTGGATAATACCCCGGCTGGTAGAAAGTTTGCATCCGGGCGGTATGGGTAACCCGGCTTTTAATACAAAAGATGTAGACAGCCGGATGCGTATGATTTTTTGGCCGGCTGCGGTACCGGGCTGGACTTTATTAGGATTGTGGATTACCACCCTGCGCATTCGTACTCGTATACTAGAAGAGAAACAACTGACAAATGAGTAAATACTTGAAATATTTTTTGCTGACACTGCTGGCTGGTATTAACAGCATTTGCCTATTGGCACAAAATAATAATGAAGTGCCTCAAATGGCCGATGCGATGAGAGCTAATGGAAAAATTTATGTAGTGGTGGTGGTGGTAGGCATTATTTTACTGGGTATTTTTTTGTACGTAATACGTTTAGACAAAAAAGTTACACAGCTGGAAAAGAAAGAGAAATAAGTTTAATTTTTGTATTGGCATACTGTTGATTAAAGAACTATGAGCTGAAGAGTGCGACGCAACAACTGCTGAAATAAGGTGCGCTGATTGGTTCATATTTTTTTAAGGCCTTTTAAACAACAAGCGTTCATCAGTAAAAAACGATTGTAACTATATAAAATTTAAAAAAGAAACCATGGCAGGAAAACATGAATACAGCTTTTTTGGAGCTGTTGAAAAAAGTTTTGAAAACGCAGCGAGGTTTACCAATTGGGACCCCGGAATTCTGGAACAGATTAAACAGTGTAATTCTGTTTATCGCATGCACTTTCCGGTAAAGATTGGCGATAAGGTTGAAGTGATTAAAGCCTATAGAGTACAACACTCGCACCACAAAACACCTTGCAAAGGCGGTATCCGCTTTAGCACAGCAGTAAACCTGGATGAGGTGATGGCGCTGGCTGCATTAATGACTTTTAAATGCGCTATCGTTAATGTGCCTTTTGGTGGTGCAAAAGGCGGCATCAGCATTGACCCCAAAAAATACTCTGTATACGATTTAGAAAAAATTACCCGTCGCTACACGGCAGAATTAATAAAGAAAAATTTTATTGGACCCGGCACCGATGTACCTGCCCCTGACTATGGAACTGGCGAACGTGAAATGGCATGGATACTGGACACCTACACTTCTATGCGCCCCGGCGAAATTGATGCTGCAGGCTGTGTTACTGGTAAGCCGGTTACGCAAGGTGGCGTTAGAGGACGCAGAGAGGCCACAGGCTTGGGTGTGTTTTATGGTTTGCGTGAGGTATGCCGTATGGAAGATGTGATGGGCAAATTGGGTTTACAAACCGGTATTGAAGGCAAAACAGTGGTAGTGCAAGGCTTGGGTAATGTGGGTTATCATGCAGCAAAATATTTTAGAGAAGGTGGTGCCAAAGTAATTGCACTGGCAGAATACGAAGGTGCTATTATGAACGCTAATGGACTAAATGAAGACGAAGTGTTTCAGCACCGCAAAAAAACAGGCTCTATTCTAAACTTCCCCGGTGCTACTAATATTACTAACTCTTCTGAAGCCTTAGAATTGGAATGCGATATTTTAATTCCGGCAGCTTTAGAAAATGTAATTAACGGAGAAAACGCCCCCCGCGTAAAAGCAAAAATTGTGGGTGAAGCAGCAAATGGTCCGCTAACACCTGAGGCTGATGAAGTGTTTGCTAAAAAAGGGGTACTGGTAGTGCCAGATATGTACCTAAACGCCGGAGGTGTTACAGTTAGTTATTTTGAGTGGTTGAAAAACCTAAGCCATGTACGTTACGGCCGTATGGAAAAACGTTTTACAGAAAACCTGAACACACATATTTTAGGCCAGATAGAAACGCTAACCGGTAAGCAGGTGGCTAATAATGAAAGAGAATTAATTATGCACGGCCCCGATGAAGTGGATCTGGTATACAGTGGGCTTGAAGAAACCATGATTACAGCCACCCGCGAAATTATGGATCAATGGAAAAAAACACCAGAAATACCAGACATGCGGTCTGCAGCGTACGTAGTAGCAATAAACAAAGTTGCTACCAGTTATGTTGAGCTGGGTATTTTTCCATAAACTGATACTGCAAGAGAACTATAAAAAAACCTGCAACGTTTGTTGCAGGTTTTTTTATTCATAATCAGGCAACGTTTCAATACTGCTCATGCCAATACCATCGCGGTAGTAGCCAAAACAACTTAGCCCGTTGGTAACAACCAGGTAAGGCACGGCTACTGCCATATTGTAGTTTAATACCTGGCTCAGCACTTTTACTTCTAGCGGTGTATCGCTGCTTTTACACTCAATCATCAGCCAGGGTTTTACAGCTTTGTTATACACCAAAATATCAAAGCGCTTATTTAACTCGCCCACTTTAATTTTACGTTCAACGGCTATATATGGGGCCGGATATTTTTTTACCTGCACCATGTATTGTAAAAAATTTTGACGCACCCACTCTTCAGGTGTTAGTGCCACCCATTGCCGGCGTATATCATCCCAAATTTCTTCTTTCTTCCACTCCGGCTCTCGTATTTTAAACTGGTAATTGGGGTAATTAATGAAGATGGAAAGAGGAACTGGATTTTTCAACGTAATTAATTTTGTATTTTAGCTGTTAGCGCAAGATAAAAAAAATTGCTGCATCTATTTATGAAGACCAAAGAAGAAATTGTAGACAATTGGTTGCCCCGCTACACCGGCCAGCCCTTAACAGATTTTGGAGAGTATATTCTTTTAACCAATTTCAGCAACTATGTTACGCTGTTTGCAGAGTGGCACAAAGTAAATGTGGTGGGTATTGGTAAGCCCATGCAATGCGCCACTGCAGATAATATTACCATCATCAATTTTGGTATGGGCAGCCCCACCGCAGCCACTATTATGGATTTACTAACAGCTATTCACCCAAAAGCTGTTTTATTTTTAGGTAAATGTGGCGGTTTAAAAAAACGTAATAATATTGGCGATTTAATTTTGCCCATCGCCGCCATTAGAGGAGAAGGTACTTCCAACGATTATTTTCCGCCAGAAGTGCCGGCCTTGCCCGCCTTTGCTATGCAAAAGGCGGTGTCTACCACTATCAGAGACCATGGAGTTGATTATTGGACGGGCACCGTATACACTACCAACCGCCGTGTGTGGGAGCATGATGAAGTATTTAAAGAGTATCTTAAAAAAGTAAGGGCCTACGCTATTGATATGGAAACCGCCACCATTTTCTCAGTAGGCTTTTATAATAAAATTCCTACCGGTGCCTTATTGCTGGTAAGCGATCAACCCATGATACCCGAGGGCGTTAAAACAGAAGAAAGCGATAAGAAAGTAACGGGCTCCTATGTAGAAAATCATATTAAAATTGGCATCGACTCATTAAAGCAGTTAATGAATAATGGATTAACCGTACGCCATCTTAAGTTTTAATATTGGGTAATCAGCATCCGTTCTTTTATCAGTCCCGAAACTTCGGGATTGCGTCGCACACTTCGGCAGTTGTAATTTTTTTTTCTGATTATCTGAAATGCAGAAGTTGAAGTGTGCGACGCAACAATGTTTAATAGTATTACTACTGCTGGCAACAAAATAGTTTTCATACTTATTACATACCACCATCTGTTTGCAACCATTATTAGAAATAAAAAACCTACAGGTAAATTTTGAAACCGATAGTGGTTGCACTACTGCTATAAAAGACATTTCTTTTAATGTTAACAGAGGAGAAATTGTTGCTATTGTTGGAGAATCCGGCTCCGGCAAATCGGTCACCTCATTGTCAATAATGCAATTGCTATCAGCAAATACGGTACTCTACCCACAAGGCGAAATTTTATTTAGTTATGATAGCGCAGCGCCTGTTAATTTATTAAAAGCTGCGCCAGCAACCTTGCAGCAATTAAGAGGTAACCGCATGGCCATGATTTTTCAGGAACCGATGACCTCATTAAACCCTGTTTATACCTGCGGCAACCAGGTTATGGAAGCCATTCGGCTGCATCAAAAAGTAAATAAAGCAATAGCCAAACAAAAAACCATTGCCCTTTTTGAAAAAGTAAAACTGCCAGACCCATCCGCCATGTTTAAGCGCTACCCACACCAGTTAAGTGGTGGACAAAAGCAACGGGTAATGATTGCAATGGCTATGAGCTGTGAGCCCTCTTTACTTATTTGCGATGAACCTACCACGGCATTAGATGTAACCGTGCAAAAAAACATTTTGCAACTGATTAAAGAACTACAGCAGCAAGAAAACATGGGTGTTATTTTTATTACGCATGATTTAGGGGTGGTAGCCTCAATTGCAGACCGTGTGCTAGTAATGTATAAAGGCAGCATTGTAGAGCAAGGGCCTGTTAGTACTATTTTAAAAACACCTGCACATCCATACACTAAAGGTTTGCTGGCTTGCCGGCCCGCACTGCATGCTAAAGGAAGCCGCTTACCCGTTGTTGCTGAATTTTTACAGGAAGCCCAAACCAACCCCTTCATAAAGCTACAAACGAATACGCAGCAAAAACTTGCCGTCTCATCTTCAGCAATATTGGTGCAGGTAAAAGATTTGGATGTTTGGTATCCGTCCGATAAAAACATTTGGGGTACAGCTACTGCTTATACAAAAGCAATAGACCATATTAGTTTTGATATTTTAAAAGGGGAAACATTGGGCCTTGTGGGCGAAAGTGGTTGTGGCAAAACAACACTGGGCCGCAGTTTATTGGGCTTAATAAAACCTACTGCAGGTACCATATGTTTCAACAATAAAAATATAACAACAATGCCTGCAAAAGAATTGCGGCAGTTGAGAAAAGACATACAAATCATTTTTCAGGATCCTTATTCATCTCTTAACCCCAAGCTTACCATTGGCAATGCCATTGAAGAAGTATTGCAAGTGCATCGGCTTGCTGATAGCCGGCAGCAACGGCGGCAAATAGTAGCCTCCTTGCTGGATAAGGTAAGTTTATTGCCACAGCATGCAAACCGCTACCCACATGAGTTTAGTGGCGGCCAGCGCCAGCGTATTGTAATTGCCCGTGCATTGGCATTAAACCCCTCGTTTATTGTGTGCGATGAAAGCGTAAGCGCATTAGATGTAAGTGTACAAGCGCAGGTTTTAAACCTCTTAAACGATTTAAAAAAAGAGTATGGGTTTACAGTTGTTTTTATCTCTCACGACCTATCGGTGGTGCATTATATAAGCGACCGTATAATGGTAATGCAAAAGGGAAAGATTATTGAAACCGGAGATGCTGACGCAATATACCATTACCCAAAGCAAGCCTATACACAACAACTGATTGCGGCTTTACCAGCATAAATGTGCTACTACAACCATCATTAAAATTTATAGCCAACCCCCTATCTTTACAGCCTACCTTAATTGCTATGCAAACAATAAAAATTCAAACCACACAAAATATAGAAGTAGAATACCAACTGGCTGGTGTGGGCGACCGCATGGTAGCTTACCTTGTAGATATTGCAATTTATATTGGGTTTTGGTTTCTGTTACTTTTGATAAACCAGGCTACCAGTTTTTTGAACAATAATTACCTTGCTTTTTTGGCTTCTTTTCCTTTTTTGTTTTATAGTGTTTGCTGCGAGTTTTTTTTGAATGGGCAAACCATTGGTAAAAAAGCAAAAGGCATACAGGTTATTAGTTTGGATGGTGGCCAGGCCAGCTTAGGACAATACCTGATACGTTGGGTATTTAGCATAATAGATGTATCTGTTAGCAGTGGCGTGGTAGCTGTTGTAATGATTGCTTTAACAGATAAAAGTCAGCGCCTGGGCGATAAGGTTGCCGGCACCACCGTGGTAAGAACCCGTATAAAAACTACACTACAGGATACTATTTTTGAAGAGACCGCAGATATTTATCAGCCGCTTTACCCACAGGTGAATATTTTAAAAGAAAAAGATATTGCATTGGTAAAAGAAGTATTAAACCGCAATTACAAAATACCTAATTATGAAATGGTAGTTAAAACAGCTGATAAAATTAAGCAGGTATTAGAAATAGCCACACCGCATGAAGCAGAAGATTTTTTAAAAACAGTTATTAAAGATTATAACCACGTAACGGCAAGAATGTAAAAAGGGAGTTTATATAAACTCCCTTTTTTTAAAAATTATATTTTCAACTTCTTATTGGCCAAAAATTTCTTTCATTCTATCCTGCATTTGAGTAGGATCTTGTAGCGCCGCCCAACCCAACATAGCGTATAACCAAATTGTCAGAATCAGATACAGAGAAGATAATGCCACGCCAATCCAGGCGCAAATTTTACCCGCATTTACATTTTTTAATGATGAAGCAGTATATAAATCCGGATTGGCAGTATAGGCTTCTTTTGCTTTTTTAGCCAGTACTAATGCTATAATACCACAAATAAGCCCCACCACACCGTAGCAGCAGCAAAGTACAATTGAAATAATACCCAGCACTAACACTGCGGTAGAGTTGGGCACTGGCATTTGCAGGCCCTGATTGTTTCCCTGGTTGATGTTTGTTTCCATTACAGTAATGTTTTGGTTTTAATTTTTACAATGTAATTAATAATGATGATTGATGCGATAAAGATGTATAATATTTTAATAATGATACTACCATTCTTAAAATTAAATTTCAGGTGCAGCATGGTAAATAATAACAACCCCAATATTGGCAGGGTGGCAGGATATAAATAAAAACTATTGCTGATATTACCTTTTAATAGCGCCACAAAAGAACGCTGTAAACCGCAACCGGGGCAGTCTATTAAAAAAGTACTTTTAAACGGACATTTTAATAAATGAGTTTCTAACCAGTGCACAAATTCACCATAAGCAGCCAGCAGCAGTATACCCAAATTGTAAATAATAAAGCGCATTGTATTTGAAAGATAAATATTTTTCAAATAAAAAAAACACCGGGCCTCAGGCGCCGGTGTTTTAGCTAAAAATATTATTTAATTAATATGCCTGCGCAAACAACACCCGTTGTTTACTTGGCTTACCGGTTAAAATACAAAGTCCATCTTCTGCTGCATTATCTAATGGTATACAACGTATGGTAGCCTTGGTTTTTTCTTTAATAGTTTCTTCTGTTTCAGGTGTACCATCCCAATGTGCACTTACAAAACCGCCCTTTTCATTCAACACCGTTACAAACTCATCCCAACTATCTACTTTGGTAATACGGCCCGTGCGGTAATCCAATGCCTTTGTATACATCGCTTGCTGAATTTCGTCCAATAGGCTGGCCACTGTTTCAGGTAAGTTTTCCAGCGGCATACTCATTTTCTCTTTTGTATCTCTGCGGGCTACTTCGGCCACCCCATTTTCAATATCGCGGGGGCCAATTGCAATTCTTACCGGCACGCCCTTCATTTCATACTCGGCAAATTTCCAACCCGGGCGGGCATTATCATTATCATCATACTTTACCCGTATGCCTGCTTTTTTAAGTGCAGTTATTATTACAGAAACTTTCTCATCAATTACTGCTTTTTGCTCAGCACCTTTATAAATAGGCACAATTACCACTTGCATTGGTGCAATACGTGGTGGCAAAATCAAACCATCATCATCGCTGTGTGCCATTACCAGTGCTCCAATTAAACGGGTGCTAACCCCCCAACTGGTAGCCCAAACATATTCCAGCTTATTTTCTTTATCAGAAAACTTAACATCAAAAGCTTTGGCAAAATTTTGCCCTAAAAAATGAGAAGTACCTGCCTGTAAAGCTTTGCCATCCTGCATCAACGCTTCAATACAATACGTATCTTCTGCACCAGCAAAACGTTCATTGGGCGTTTTAACCCCTTTTATAACTGGCAGTGCCATATAATTTTCTACAAAATCGGCATACACGTGCAGCATTTTCACGGTTTCCTCCACAGCTTCTTCTTTAGTGGCGTGTGCGGTGTGTCCTTCCTGCCATAAGAACTCTGCTGTACGTAAAAATAAACGGGTCCGCATTTCCCATCGCACCACATTAGCCCATTGGTTTACCAATATGGGTAAATCCCGGTACGATTGTATCCATGTTTTATACGTACTCCAAATAATAGCTTCACTGGTTGGGCGCACCACCAACTCCTCTTCAAGTTTAGCGTCTGGGTCTACCATCAGTTTTCCTTTTCGCTCCGGATCTGCTTTTAAACGGTAGTGTGTTACCACCGCACATTCTTTGGCAAAGCCTTCTGCATTTTTTTCTTCTGCCTCAAATAAACTTTTGGGCACAAACAATGGAAAGTAGGCGTTTACATGCCCTGTTTCTTTAAACATTTTATCTAACTGATCCCGCATGTTCTCCCACAAAGCAAAACCATACGGTTTTATAACCATACACCCACGTACAGCAGAATAATCGGCAAGGCCGCCTTTTATTACAAGGTCGTTATACCATTGGCTGTAATCGTCTGCCCTGTTTGTAATTTCCTTACTCATTTTTTTTATTTTATATACTTAGCGTTTGTACTGCTATTAAGCTTTGCTTGCGTCGCACACTTGTACTTTAAGTCCTAAAGTCGGCAGACCGAAAGTCAGAAAGACGATTGCAGTTAGTATAAAATTCTTTCCGCCCCCAGGGCTTGCAGACTTATATTAAACTGTACAAGTGTGCGACGCAACGATGCGGGGCTTTGCACCCCGGCTGGTTACCCCAAAACTATGTTATTATGAACCGTTTAGCATATACTTTACAAGTCCTAACAGGCGTTCTTGTTTTTAACAATGCACTCACAATAAAACCTAGCACTTGCATAGTATTTGTTGTATTTTTACTTAGGCAAGCGCAAATGTAATTTTAAAAAAGTAAACCATGTTTATGAAAGAAAAAATTTTACTCTTAGCCATTGCAGCGGCAACATTTACCAGTTGCTCTACTGCCTATAAAACCGGCCAAACGCCAGATGATGTGTATTACTCTCCGGCAAAGCCTGAAGAAGAGTATGTAAAAGTAGAGAAAGAAGAAGACCGCTATCAATCTTACGAAGAATATCAGGACGAATACAGGAACGATCGTTTTATGCGCATGGCCATACGCAACCGTACATGGTTGGGCACTTATAATGATTATGCCTGGAATGATTGGCGCTACAATAGTTGGAACTATAATAGTTTAAACAGCCCCTGGAATAGTTATTGGGCTTGGAACAATTATTACAACCCGTATTGCGGCAACAGTAATGTTGTAATTGTTAACCCTAAATATTACAACAAGCAACCTGTTAGCCGGCCTATTGCTTTTAATACCAATAGCTATAAACCTCGCACCAATACTACCAGTGCTTACAAATCTGGCAGTAGTTATAGAGGCAGTACCTATACTGGCCGTTATAATAACAGCAACAATAATAATGGCAGCAGTTTTAGTAATAGCCTTAGAAAAGTTTTTAGCAATACAGGAAGTAGTGGTAGCAATAATAGCTATACACCTTCAAATAACACATCTACTCCAACCCGCAGTTATACGCCGTCGTCATCCGGATCTTCTTCCGGCGGTAGCAGTGGCAGCGGTGGTGGTGTAAGCCGCCCTACCCGCGGAGGTGGTAAATAAACTTAACAATACCATTTGGACGGACACATAAAAAAGGAGGATACTGGTTTTGAGTACTAACTTAAAATGAGTGCCTCCTTTATTATATCTTTTTGGCACTTAATTATACAGTATGAAATCAATTATTACTTTAAGTTTTGCATTAACAACAATAACAGCTGTTGCGCAAATACCAGAGGATGCGCTTAAATTTTCATGGAATGCGCCCAACGGTACCGCCAGAAACCAAGCTATAGGTGGCGCTATGGGTTCTTTGGGTGGCGATATATCTGCCACTTTTGTAAACCCTGCGGGTTTGGGATTTTTTAAAACCAACGAAATGGTTTTTTCTCCCGGCTTTTCTTTTTTAAAAAACAAAAGTAATTTCAGAGGCACAGAAGCCAGCGATAAAGGAAAAGGATTTAACCTTGGAACCAGTGGTTTTGTTTTTGGTGGCAGTAACCGCTATAGCCGTTGGACCAGCAGTGCCGTAAGTATTGCTGTTAGCCGCACGGCTAATTTCAACAACAAAATTTTTTACAAAGGGGGTAATAATTTTAGCAGTTACGGAGAGCAATGGGCGGCAGAAGTTGCCAATAGCGGTTTAACGCTTGATCAGGTTTTAAACAGCAGCAATGTTTCATTAGGTGCTCGTATGGCGGTTTACTCTTACCTGATAGATACATTAACCATACCCGGTAATAGTACTAAGGATATTGTAAGCATGGCCTTATGGAATAACCTTAAAAACGGAGCTGGTTACTTAACAGAACAAA
>REAR01000121.1 GCA_004295245.1 Sphingobacteriales bacterium
CAAAAAAATGCTGATGGCCCCGTTGTAATAAGCACTTGGGCACATAATGCTAAAGCCAATAATGAAGCATGGCGTATACTAGGCTCGGGTGGTCGTGCATTGGATGCAGTAGAAGCCGGTGTAAAAATTCCGGAGGCAGACCCCAACGATCAAAGCGTGGGTTATGGCGGTTTGCCCGATCGTGATGGACGTGTTACATTGGACAGTTGCATAATGGACGAATTGGGTAATTGTGGCAGCGTAATGTGTTTAGAGCATATTATGCATGCAGTATCAGTGGCACGTTTGGTAATGGAAAAAACACCACATGTGCAACTGGTAGGCGCAGGCGCTTTAGAATTTGCATTATCACAAGGGTTTAAAAAACAAAACCTGCTTACGCCAGAAAGTGAAAAAGCATGGAAGGCCTGGTTAAAGGAAAGCAAATACGACCCTATGAACACTATTAAGAATTTAAAAGAAAACGAAAGAAAATTAAAAGCAACTCCCCAACAACACGATACCATTGGTATGGTGGCGGTGGATGCAAAAAATAATATCAGCGGTGCCTGCACCACCAGCGGACTGGCCTATAAAATGTATGGCCGCGTGGGTGATAGTCCTATTATTGGTGCCGGTTTGTTTGTAGATAATGAAGTAGGTGCTGCTTCCTCCACCGGTGTGGGAGAAGAAGTGGTGCGCATCTGCGGATCGCATACCGTGGTAGAGTTAATGCGCCAGGGATTAACACCCGAAGCTGCCTGCAAGCAAGCCATTGAAAGAGTTATAAAACGTAATGGCATAGAAAAAGCTAAAAGCCTGCAAGTAGGTTTTATTGCCGTAAATAAAGCCGGAGAAACCGGGGCCTATGGTACTATCGGCGGTTTTAGTTATGTGGTAAACACTAATAAAGGCCAGCAAATTTTTGAAGCTAAAAGTATTTTGTAACCAGCATATGTTCCTTGGTCAACATTCTTGCGTCGCAATACGTTCATCGGTAGTGCTGCTATTAAGCCAACCCTTGTATTATTAATTCTCCTTTTATAAATTTTCCTTTAATGGATAATGTTCAAAAGCAATTAGAAGTTTGCGCCTTTACCATACAAACCTGCATCATTGCAGAAAAAGTGGGTGCTGTAAGAGCAGAGCTTTGCGATAACCCTATTGAAGGTGGCACCACACCCAGCTATGGAAACAAGTAAGAGAAAAAGTAAGCATCCAACTCTTTCCCATTATACGGCCACGCAGCCTTAATTATTTTTACGATGAAGAGGAATGGCAGATTATTATAGACGATGTAAAAATGTGTAAAGAGTTGTTATGCGATGGTATTTCTATAGGCATTTCTAAACAGGATGGCACCATTGATATTGAACGCATGAAACGCATTGCGGCTATTGCCTACCCCATGGAGCTTACCTGCAACCGTGTTATTGATGCAGTACCCAACCCATTTGAAGCATTGGAACAAATTATTGATTGTGGCTTTCACCGCATACTTACCTCTGGTAAGGCAGCCACTGCACCAGAAGGCATGGATATTTTAAAACAACTGGTGCAACAGGCCGATGGCCGCATTAGTATTATGCCCGGCGCTGGTGTAAAAAGCAATAATATAAAAGAGATAGCGGCTGTTACTGGTGCTTATGAATTTCACACCTCTGCCAGAAAAGCCGTAGCGAACACTGTTAGCTACAGCAACCCCAAAGTAACCGATGCTGGCAATATGTATATTGCCGATGAAGAAGAGTTGCATAAGATTGTGGCAATACTAAATGCTGAGTAATGCGTTGCGGCTAACAGGTGCGACGCAAGAATGCTACACCGGAGTTACCCATGCTGGTAACAAAAAAACTAAATCACTTCTTTTTCTATAGCAGGTTTATGAGTAACGGGGCGCACCGTATAACCTGCTTTGCGCAGTAATTGTATCACGCCTTTTTCTCCACCCAAATGCCCGGCACCTACGGCAAACAACAAGGTGTTTTCTTTCATTAGTGTTGGCATTTTTTGTACCCAGTTGGCATTGCGGTTCCATAATAAAATATCCAGGTATTGTTTCATACTTTCTTCGGCACTGGTCAGTTCAATCATTTTATCAATATCCTGGTTACGGTACACATCCAGCAACTGGTAATCGCTGTCGTTGCTGGCTGGTTTATCTTTATTAGCCACCGCACTGTCTACCAACATCACCAGTTCTTTAGCTTGTTTCTCATACGGAATGCTATCAAAAATACTGGCCTGGTATTTTATACTTTCTAACCCCTTAATATTTTTGTTTTGCTTTTTAGCTTCTTTCATAATCACCATTTCCATTCCATCTTTTTCGGTGCAAGGAAATTTTGATTCAGAAATCATGGCCGTAATAAAATAAGGTTTCATCCGCTCCATCATATTCAGCGGCAATAAGCTTTTACCATTCTTAAAATAGTCTTTCACCCGCTTGTACTCTTCCGGCGTTAAAAAATCTGACAAGGTTTTATTGCCCTTCATGTTCATATAACTCATGGCACCCAATGTTTCCATAAAATTATCCAGGTCCACTTCAAAATAAACTTCTTTGCTGTTGGATATAGCATAGCGCAATGAGTCGCTCAGTAAAGCATCTTTAGCACACAACATGTGCATGGTGCCAAACAGGTAAGAAGATTTTGTAAGCCCGTTGCCGCTAATCTCCCACAACAATGTTTTCTCTAGTTGAAAGGCATTAACTGCAGCTGCATTTTTTTTAGCAGTTGTTTTCTTTTTTGTCTGTGCCATTGCTCCTGCAATATTCAACAGTGCTATTAAAAAAAGTATCAGTCGTTTAATCATAGTTATTTTATTACGTGGTGCAAACTACCTCCTTTTTCAAAAAGGCGGTCAATCTTTTTTTCAATTGCGGGTTGCTTTTCTACCGGCGGTGCGTGGTGTGGTTTTATACGGGCATCAATAACCAGTGGACCATTGCAACCCCAATGTTTATTTACTGTAAATGCGTCAATGCCATAAATATCATGCGATGGGTTAGACCTTGTGTACGTAACCCACAGGTAGTTATTAATTGATGCAGCGGTAAAACCGGCATCATCAGCAATTACCAGCATGGCCACATTGTTTAAAGCAGCTAACTGTTGTTGCAGTTGCGTATTCAGTGTTGCAATTTCTTCACTAGCTGCTGTATAATTTTTAAATGCCGCAGTTTGTACTACCACCACACCCGGCATAGCCAGTTGTGCATTTACAAAACCATTCAGTTCTTTTAATATAGCAGGCACTTCTGTACACAAATTTCTAATAGCTGCACCATACGCTGCAAACACTACTTTACTGCCGCTGTTTAAACCTGTGCCCGAATAATCCAATGTATCAATAGTAGTATTGGTATAAAAATGAACATCCCGCTGCCAATGAATACGTTCAAATATATATTGCAGGTAATGTTGTACAGCGTGTGTGGTTAACTGGTTGGTATCATCTGCTGTAATAAATAAAAACTTAGCCAAACTTAATTGGCCCGTACCCAACACATGGTTGGCAATGGTTAACAATTCTGCCGGTTGTTGCGTGGGCAAATATGGCGTATACCGTTCGCTGCCAATAGCCAATAATAAGGGATGCACCCCGGCAGCATCTACAGCATGCACTTCTTTTAAGCCCGGTATTTCTTGTTGCACGGCAGCACCTGTTAATTCATGTATCAGTTGTCCAAAGCTGGTATCTTCTTGTGGCGGACGCCCCACCACCGTAAACGGCCAGATGGCGTTTTTCTTTGCATACACTTTATGCACCCGCATCAACGGAAACGAATGTTCTAAACTATAATACCCTAAATGATCTCCAAAGGGCCCTTCGGGTTTATTCTCTCCGGGATACACTTCCCCGGTTATTACAAAATCTGCATCGGTGCTGATGCAAAAACCATCCTCATAACTATACCTGAATCTTCTTCCGCCCAGCACACCTGCAAAGGTCATTTCACTGATGCCTTCTGGCAATGGCATTACCGCTGCAACGCTATGCGCCGGCGGACCGCCCACAAAACAACTTACTTTTAATGGCTGCCCTGCACGATGTGCTTTTGTCTGATGCACCCCAATGCCGCGGTGCAATTGGTAATGCAAACCAATTTCTTTATTTAACTCATATTGGTTGCCGGTTAATTGTATGCGATACATACCCAGGTTGGCCTTCATAATACCGGGTTGTGCTATATCTTCTGTGTACACCTGTGGCAGCGTAACAAAAGCACCGCCATCCATGGGCCAGTGCTGAATGAGCGGTAACTGATCAATAGCAATTTGATTGGCCAGCACAGGTTTTTGCCAGGCATTTTTTTTGGGCAGGGCTTTTAAAGCCGCCAGCCCGGTGTTAAAATTTTTTATGGGGTGCTTCAGCGCTTTAACGGGGTCGTTTTTTAAATCAATCAGCTGTTGCACCAATTTAAAAGTGGAGCGAAAAATAAACTTACTACGATCCAGCGTTCCAAAAATATTAGAGGCGGCCCTGTATTGACTGCCTTTTACATTTTCAAATAACAAAGCCGGACCACCCGCTTCAAACACACGCAGGTGAATGGCCGCCATTTCAAGATGAGGATCCACAGCTTCTTTTACCCGCACCAGGTGCCCGTTCCGTTCCAAATCAATCAAACAATTTTCTAAACTTTTATAGTGCATGCTATTAAAACAAGAATATGAGTAAATGGTTCTGTAGGCCGGTTGTAAAAGTAATTGTTTTTATGGAGTGAGCTGGGGAATGCTATTTAGCCCCGGTTGCGTCGCACCCTTCAGCGGTAGCGCATGGGGCAGCTTTTTTTATTATCTCCAACCCGTGTGTTAAACCATTCGTATATCAATATGTCTATTTATTAAACCCCGTACCGTGAGCATGCAGTTGTACCATATAAAACAAAAAGAAAAATGGCTCTTGGGCCTGTTGTTCATCGTACTTTTTTT
Source organism: Sphingobacteriales bacterium (assembly GCA_004295245.1). Taxonomy (GTDB): domain Bacteria; phylum Bacteroidota; class Bacteroidia; order Chitinophagales; family Chitinophagaceae; genus JACMLD01. Next base: position 4,920 of record REAR01000121.1, read on the forward strand.
ATTAGGCATTTTACTTTAGGTTGATTTATACAGCGCAGTAGTTTTTTCATTACCCATAATCCCCCGCTGCAACGGGGGATTATTATTAGGGTGTTCAGGTATTTTAAGGCACTAAAAAAGCAGGGTTGTTTTTTGTAAACTATAGGCCTTTAAGTAACAGTTTATTTTAAAAAACAGTACAATACACTAAACTGGTATTACCACATTACGGTATTGGGTGCAATTGATTTAAAAAGGAATTTTGTGGTATTAAAAATTTGATAATCTGTTACACAGAAAATAGAGGTTGTTAATCCGTCGTCAATCTGGCCGGCCCTTGGGCCGGCTTTTTTTGTTGTGGGGGCTTGACTTTGTCTTTATATTAAAAACTGCTTCTTTCATAAGTTTGTGTTAATGCAGTTACCGCAATGCAATACATTGCGGAGAAATAAATAGATTCAAATCTATAATTTACCATAAGTACTCAATTACAAGAAAAACATTACAGATAACCCATAGACATGAAAAACATAATACTTCTTATAATTTTTAAAACGTTTTTCTTTACCGCATTTTCTCAAAAAATTACCGACGCTTTTTATTTGGATTTCAGAAAATCTGTTATTGATTACTTGGCAAATATTCAAAAAAACAGAATGGATACATTAATAGTGATTTTTGACTGTAAAGCAGTAGCATTTGAAAAATCATTTCATTCTGGCGGGGCTAATTTTACAATTAGAAAAGACTCTTGCAGAAACGTGGGTTTTGATACTTCCAAACTAAAAGCTAAAAATGTTTTGGTAACATCAACCAGTACCTTTGATTTTTACCTAAACTTTCTTTTGGCATCAGAAAATTCAGAAAAACCCGGACCCGGAAATGTTAAGGGCAGTTATGCCTACGTTTATATGACTGTTGAAGAGTGGCAGCAGTTTTACTTAGACTACCTCTTAGGATACAAAACAATTTACCTGAGCCCTGTAATTGATATTTTTCGCTTTAACGAAG
>REAR01000094.1 GCA_004295245.1 Sphingobacteriales bacterium
ACTTTTTTCAGCTTCAGCTCATACGTAATTTTTACTTTGCCCCATTGTTTCATTCTAAATTTACCACCGGCATATTGTTTGGCAAAACGTTCTTCGTTCAGGTAATCTTCTTCTATCAGTTGAGAAATGCTTTCTTCTACCTGTTGCTGGTGCAGGCCATAACTGTATAATTTATCTTTTACCTCCTGGTGGCAGCGCTCCTGGTAAGCGCAATACTGCCGCAGTTTTTGCAATGCCTGTTCTTTAGTAAGAGTTTTGGTAAAAGCCATTGCTCAAATATACAGCGCTGCTGTTTATTTTGATGAGGGGAGTGCTGCCGATGAACGGATTGCGACGCAAGGGCTGCCCCACCGGAGCGGTGCGGCTGGTACCCATAAAAAAAAGACAGCATTTGCAGCTGTCTTTTTTTTAATGAGTATATTTTTATACCTGTGTTTTTAACGTGTCTTTTAAACCGCTGGTTGCTTTTTCAACCACCTTTTTACTGGCCGGCTGGTATATTATTTTAACCGGCACATTTTGATTATTGATTTGCAAAATGCCGGTAGCTTCTAATAAATTAGTGCCTTTGGTTTGCACCGCACTGCGGTTGCGTATATTACTGCGTGAAGTGCTGATGCCTGCTTTTTGAACGGGTGTATTGTTTACGCTGCCATCTGTTGCTATTGTAATAGCATCTGTATAAGCAGTGGTTAAATCGGTTTCATAAGTGCCATCACCATCCAGGTCTCCTTCTATTAAAATACTACTATAATTACCACGGTTGCTGCGCACGGTATTATTGTTTTGTGCTTTGGTGGTGGGTGCGTTATCATTCCCTTCCGGGGCTTTTACCTTCTCTCCAAAGGTTGCGCCTTGGGTTTGTTTGGGGGTGGTGGTTTTATTAATGGTTGGGGGTATGTCTTTTAAATTAGACTCGGTGGTGTTTATGTTTTCAGCAATAGCATTTTGGCCAATCATTAATAAGGTTTCATCGCTTATAATATAACTGGTTTGTGCTGTAATGGTATAGCTGCCGGGCTGCCAATCAGTAAACTCAAATTCTCCATAACCGTTGGTAGTGGTGGTTCTCATTTGGCCGCCGGGGTTTTTACCCCCTTTTACAATAATGCCACCAATGGGGCCACCGGGTTTAAGAGCGGCAGATACAATATTGCCACCTGGTATTGCGCCACCCACTAATAATTCTGCTGCACCATCGCCATCTACATCTCCGGTGGTTACCGCCAGTTGTTTTATGTTGGAACGTGAGGTGTTAATCAGCCGGTCGTTTGATTGGTTTGATTTTGTTTTTGTTTTAATAAGCATGGCTGCTTTTTCTGCACTGCCGGTATCTGTAATAATTTCTAAGCTCCAAAAGTCTGCAGCTGCTTTTAACTGGCCTGCTATATCTGCTGTTGTATTAACCGTAGCCTGATAGGTTTTTTGTGCCGCAAGGCTACCACTTAATTTTACAGTGTATATATTATCTGGCACGTTGGCAAAAAAGAACTCGCCGCAATTACCGGTAGCCGTAGTAGCCACCAACAAATTATTTGCATCTATCAATTGTACGGTTATGCCGCTTACACCATCGCAATCATTATCTGCTGCGGTAGCCGTTTTATTACCCTCATGCAATGGGTTTACACCACTATTGTTATTTTCTTTATACAAAGGGTTTGATATGCTGGCAACATCGCTGTTACTATTGCTGCCACCCCCTTCAAAAAAGAGTGGTTGGTATTGCCTGCGGCCGGTGGCCATACCAGTGCCTTTGTCTCTTGAACGTTTACCACTGGCCTGGCCGCTACCCGCCTCGCGGGTATAAAAATTAACTGTGGCCATTTTACCCGTTGCGGCATAGCTGGCTGCGGCGGCACCCCCGCCACTTAAACTGGTTTTATTGGTTATAATACCATTGTTATTTGGCTGTTGGCTGTTTATTACTCTACCTGCTATTATATTGCGTGCAGCACCATTGGCAATGGCACTACCGGCTGCGTGTAAGCCGGCATTTACTTTTTCTCCAAATGTGGCACCCTGCGTTTGCTTGGCTGTTGTTAAATTGGTAGACATACGCGGCCCCATTAACCCATCTACTTTTAATTTATAGTTAGCTGCATCTTCGGGGCAGGCAAATGTTATTTCTTCAACACTGCCATCGGGTGCAGTAGTTTTTGTAGTTACCTCGCCACATGATGTAGCAGTAAGATTACCATAAACCGGTTGACCGGGTTTGTAAGTTTTACCAGTAGCCAACCCACTTGCCGCATCTCGGGGGCTCTTAATTTCTGTGCTATTATAACCACCATTATCATCTACCGTAATAAAACTGTATTGCCGTTTTCCGGTGGGTAAACCGCTGGCGGCATCGCGTGGGCTTACAATTCTTTTGCCGGTTGGTAGTCCGCTGGCTGCGTCTCTTGGGCTTACAATAGTTTCCTGCCATTCTAAGTCTTCTAATATTATTTCTCTTTTGTTTACAGTGGGTAATACTCTTTTACCAGAGGCTTGTCCTGAAGCTGGGTCCCGTGGACTAACAATGCCAGCGTTTTCCAACGCTTCTTCTGTTACCTCAGCAACAAAAACCATTGGTGCATGTTGTCGTTTACCGGTAGGTAAACCACTGGCAGCATCTCTTGGGCTAATGATGCTGTTTAGTTGCACTCCGGGTTCACCAATGCTAAAGGTTCTTTTATTTACGGTAGGCAAAACACGGTTAGTATTAAAGATTTTTACAATACCCACACCGGCTGTAAACAAATTTAGTTTGCGACTTTGTTCTCGGGCCACATCAATACCGTTTTGTATATCTACAATGCGTATAACAGATTTAGATTGCAGGTAATCGGTGTTTACCGTAAACCGAACTGTTTTACTTACAGGGTATGCTATATGCAGGTTGCCGTTGAAGCCCGGAAAAAAATTTTTGCTGCCCCCATCAAAACGATACAAAGCCCTTGCTGCACCATTTTGTTGTATGCTTACGCCACCGGGGTCGCTTACAAAAAAACCACCCTGCAATGAAGCGCCAACCATTACCTGCCGGCCCCATTGAAAACTTGGGCCAAACATTACATAACTATTAAACGGATTGCTGGTATTTACTTGCAATTGATCGGTAGGGTATTTGCGTTCGCTTATAAAAGTATTCAGCGCTGTTTTATTAATGCTACCCGGAATAATGCCACTGCTAAACCCCAAGCCTACCATACCAAAATTATAATTGCCTTTAAATTGTGTGGCCAGGCTATTGCCTCTGAACAATGTGGCCTCATTACTTTTTGTGCTAAACGCTGCGCCGGTATTAACACCAAAATTCCAGCCATTGCTAATACTGCTGGCGGTTTTGTTAGAGCGAGATGAGTTGTGATCTTGCCCCCTGTTTTGTGCAGTACAAAAACTGATAAAAAGCAAAAAGGCAAAAAGAGCAATCGGTTTCATATTAAAATTGGATTTTGGTAAGTAGAGCAGGATAGGATGTATCAGGCTTACAACGTATAAAACCCTTTATTATTATAGCTTTTATGGGGGGGTAGCCAACAGTAGTAACACTATGGCGCAGTGGTTGCGTCGCACACTTCGGCAGCATATTTCTAATTTGCGATTTGAAATTTCAAATGCTGAAGTGTGCGACGCAACGGCTGCATAACCGGAGTTACTAATGCTGGTTACCAAAACAGTATTTGTAAGAGACGCATGTGCTATCTTTGTGTGCTTATGTATTATATTATATACGGTTTTTTATATCTTATATCGCTGCTACCTTTTTGGGTGTTGCATGGCTTTAGCAGTTTTGTTTATTTCTTTCTGTATAGGGTTTTTGGTTACAGAAAAAAAGTAGTAATGGCCAATCTGCTGCTGGCTTTTCCGGAAAAGAGCGAAACCGAAAGGAATGCAATTGCAGCAAAGTTTTACCAGCACTTGTGCGATACGTTTATTGAAACCATTAAGCTGCTTTCTATATCGGGCAAAGAACTGAAACGCCGTTTTGAAGTGAATGAAGTGGGATTGGAAGCGGCCTATGCTGCCAATAAAGTGGTGTATGTATATGGCATGCATAATTTTAATTGGGAGCTGGCACAGCAGGGCATATCTCAAATAGCCCGTTACCCTTATGTGGCTATATACATGCCGCTTTCTAATGCAATTATGGAACGCTTGATAAAAAAGTTGCGTGGTCGTTTTGGTTCTATACTAATACCGGCTACCGATTTTAAAACGCATTATCTTAAATACAATAAAGACCCGCATATTTTAATATCCGGTTTTGATCAAAGTCCGGGCACGGGCGATAAAGCCTATTGGATGCAGTTTTTTAACCACCCTACCGGTTTTGTAAAGGGTGGCGAGAAGGGGGCTCGTATTAACCGGGCGGCGGTTGTGTTTTTGCATTTTTATCCTATACGGCGCGGGTATTATAAATTGGATACTCATTTTGTAACGGCCGATGCCCGCAGTTTAGAAGATGGTGCATTAACCTTACAATATGCCCGATATATTGAAACCTGTGTGCGCCGCCAGCCTGCTAATTATTTATGGAGCCACCGGCGTTGGAAACTATCCTGGAAACCGGAGTATAAAGAATTATGGATTGATAAAAATGCGCTACCTGATGAGGGAGGGAAATAATTCAAAGTCCGGCCACTGCGGCCGGACTTTGTTGTTTAATGGTTATTGGTAACTGCTGAAAGCAAAGATGATGGTGGTTGTATATATGAGCAACCGTGCTATTGCCGGAATGGAGACCGTGTTTTAACGGGATTTACAGATTTAATGGCGGTTTAATAATGCAGGCGTTGGGCATAAAGAATTAAAGGTTTAGTTTTAGAAACATTAATTTTTTAACAACTAAACTTTAACTGTTATGGCATTTAAGCAACAAATTGATTTGATACTTGGCCTTGACCAATTGTCGCGTTTATTAACAGATATACGCAGTACCGGAGAAGGGCCCATAAACGCTTTAAAGTTTTCCATTGGCATTAACGATGATGCTTCAATTACTATTGAAAGCATTGCAGTAAACTGGAACAATCAAACAGGCCGAATGCCGGAAATATCTAATGTAGCTGAACGACTTTGCCCGGTGCCACCAGATTGTCCAAATACTACTGGTTGCAAAGAGAGAGTAAATAATCATTTCAATACTTCTTTCACAACAGAAACTCTTACTAATAGTCTTAAATAATGAGGGAGTTTGTTAATAATTTTCTTGAGGCATTATCTCCACTAATTCCGCTGATACTTTTTCTCTTTAAAAAGTCTTCTGTAAGGAAATTAAAAGAGTTAATGCCTTTTTATTATTATACGAGCATTTCTTTTATTATAAATATTACCATAACTATTCTGGCTTACCTTGACACGCCTAATAATTATTTATATAATTTAAGGCTGGTGGTTTTAAGTTTATTGCTTTTCTGGTTCTTCTGGAATATACTCCGTTTGAAGAAAAGCAAACAGTTAATGTTATTGGTAACAGCAATTGCGTACAGTGTAATTGTATTTAATTTTCTAGTTATAGACAACCTTTTTTTCTTTAGTAGCATCAGCAACGGAGCACTATGTTTGCTGGTTATTTTTTTCTGTTTTATTTTTTTTTATGAAAAGATCCAGACAATTGATGAAGAAGGTATTTTTTCAACCTGCATTTTTTGGATTGTCTTTGCTTTGTTTTTTTACTATTTCGCATCCTTCTTTATTATTATTACTTTTAAAGTAATTACAACTTCTGACTTTAGCAATCTGTCTTTAGCAGAAAAAAAAATGTATAGTTCACTCTGGGCAACTCATAATATTTTATATTTCATCTCTAATTGTATTGCATCAATGGGGCTATTATGGAAAAAATATCCAACGAAACAGGACTAATAATTTCAGTTACCCTGTTTCTTTTAATAATATGTTCGTTCTTTTTGTTTTTTTTGTTTTTGTATCAGAAAAAGCAAACCAGCTATCGTTATCAAACCCAACTGCTCCAAACCCAATTCTCTCAAACCCTGCTTCAAACCCAATTAGAAATACAAGAGCAAACACTAAAAAATATTTCGCAGGAAATACATGATAATATTGGGCAGGTGCTTAGCCTGGCCAAACTAAATATCAATACCATGAGTGGGGCCAGCGCCGAAGTGCTGGAAGAAAAAATAACCACCAGCAAAGAACTCATCAGTAAAGCCATACAAGATTTAAGAGATCTTAGCCGCAGCCTCAACACCGATTACATAATTGAAGTAGGTGTAATAAGTGCCGTTGCCTATGAAATGGACCTGATGAGCAAAGCCGGTGTTTGTACCACAAAACTCACTATGCATGGCGACAGCTATCGCTTAGAACCCAATAAAGAGCTTATTATTTTTAGAATTGTGCAGGAAGTATTTCACAATATTATTAAACATGCAAAAGCAAAACATATTACTACCAATGTACATTTTACACCCACCATTTTTGAAATGGTAATTACAGATGACGGTATTGGCTTTGATGCCAACACCATTACCCATCAAAACGGCAAAGGCCTTGGCCTAAGAAATATGCACAATCGTGCAGCTATGATTGGTGGACAATTTCATTTAACCAGTACCTTACAGCAAGGCACTACCGTGGTAATAGCACTACCAGTATCAACTAATAAAACTGATTAACTATGCAAACTTCTGTAAAAGTGGCGCTGGCAGACGACCATATTCTGTTACGCAATGGCCTGGCCAACCTTATAAAAAGTTTCGGCAATTACGAAGTGCTGTTTGAAGCCAATAACGGCAACCATTTTATTGAGCAGCTACACACCAGCAATCCGCCACAAATAGTTTTAATGGATATAAACATGCCAGAGAAAGATGGATATGAAACAACTCTATGGTTAAAAAATAATCATCCATTTATACACGTACTTACGCTATCTATGTACGATAATGAAAACGCCATCATCCGCATGTTTAAAGCGGGTGCAAAAGGTTATATACTTAAAGACTCTGACCCATCTGAACTAAAAGCAGCGTTAGACGCCATCAGCAGCAAAGGTTTTTATTATTCAGAAATGGTAACCGGGCGCCTCATACACTCTATTAATAAACTGGATGATGATGATAGTGTGGTAAAAAGTCTTACGCAACTAAACGAAAGAGAAACCGAATTTTTAAAACTTAGCTGCTCAGAAATGACCTACAAGGAAATTGCAGATAAAATGTTTCTGAGCCCCCGCACCATAGATGGCTACCGCGATGCGCTGTTTGAAAAACTAAATTGTAAAACAAGAGTAGGGCTGGTTATGTATGCTATTAAAAATGGTATTGCAGCCGTTTAGTTTTTGTAACCGGCAGTAGTAGTACTATTAAATATCGTTGCGTCGCACACTTCAGCCACATATTTCTAATTAGAAATTTAAAATCAGTACAATAAAATCTTAAATGCTGAAGTGTGCGACGCAACTACTGCTGAGCAGCATTACCACCGTTGGCTACCAAAATTTATTTGCCGTAAATTAATTGGCGAATGTATTCCAGTTTTAAATCAACGCCTTTCTTAATAGATTGTTGGGTGGGCCAGATGGTAACATCGGGTATAATACCACGTCCATCTTTAGGTTTGCTTGCATCCATTACCATTCTGAAACGCGGCAAACGAAAACGTATTTTGGTAACAGGTAAAGTTGCATCGGGTATAAACCAGGCAGTATTACCATACGCACCACCACCGGTTTCTTCTCCTACAACAGTTACATTTTTTTGCCCCTTAATTGCATTTACAAACAAGGTGGTAGCCGAAAAAGAATTGCCCCCTATTAATACATACGTATTTGCGCTGTAATGGTTTTTTTGATAGGGCTTAAAACTGCGGCGCTCGTAATATCCAAAATGGTAGTGGCCGTCTTTGTGTTTTTTAGTCATGGCATGCATAAAGAAAAACGCCATCCAGCTGTTTTGAATATGCCGTTCGTATTTACTCAGCCGCCGGGTAGCGTATAAGGAGTCTGCCAGTTTAAATTTTTTATTTACAACATAACGGGTAAGTGCGGTTGAGTGCAATACATTGCCACCGCCGTTGCTGCGCAAATCAATTACCAAGTTTTTTATTTGATGCTGTTTAATTTGTTGAAACGATTGCTTAAAAAATCGTTTCAGCTTATTGCCATTAGCAAAGGTGGTTACCGTTAAATAAGCCGTTTTGTAAACAGTATCTATCTGTAAGTTTCTGGTGGCATTAATGCGTTGTTCACGTGCAGGAGTTCTGGCAGGCATAGATTGTGGCATAATGCGGCGCCTGTTAAAACTATCTTTTGCCACATCGTACAAATGCAGGGTGCTTGTTTTGGCAATGCCGTTGGTATCTGTGTATTGCAGTTGCCATTGATTTTTTAACCCGTAAATATTTTTATACCAGCCGGCAAAGCTGCCAATATTACTAAGCGATTGATATTTGTGATTAGCACTGTAGCCATCGGTAGCCATGTATTGAAACAGGCTGTCTCTTATCTGTTGTATGGGCACACCATCAATGGCTGTAACCAATGCGCCACGGGTTATTGCAGAGTCACGCCGGTTAATATTTGAATAAACAACAGCACTGTCTTTCCAAAATTTAAGACTGAGCGGAAAAACCGGCAGGCGGGCCGTATTCATATAACGGCTATAGGCTTTTGAATACTTAACTACTGTATGCCCACAGTTTATTTTACTAATTACATAACTTAACAGGGTTCTGAACTGCGGCTCCGTCATAGAATCTGTTAACTGCTGGTAGCCGTAATTAAAATAGTAGTCCATACTATCTTTTGAAGTATACCAGTACACAGAAGGGTGTGCATCTTCTAATAGTTGCTGAAAAATGCGGTAGTCTTTTTGCAACGCCGCTACAGCATATTTTTTGGCCGGGTTATACAATTTTTTGCTGCCGGCACAGCTTGCCAGCAAACAACAAACAAGTGCCGTAAAAAGGTAAGAGAATAATTTAGCCATGCTCATTCAATCATTGCTGAAACGCATTCCATCCCTGTGCGGTTATATCAAAACTATTACCCCCCTTAGTTAATATTTTACAGCCTTTTTCCGGCTCAGTCATATAACCCACCACGCTGATGTTTTCGTTCAGCACCAGTTTGTCATAATCTGCCTGGGGCACTGTAAATAACAACTCATAATCTTCTCCTCCACTTAAAGCACAGGCGGTAGGGTCCAGCTCAAACTTAAACGCTACATTGCGGGCATCATTGTGAATAGGAATTTTTTCTTCGTACAGCACACAGCCTACATTGCTTTGTTTGCATAAGTGTAATACTTCAGAGCTAAGGCCATCACTTATATCCATCATAGCAGTAGGCTTAATACCACTGCTGGCAAAAAACTCAATGGTTTCTTTAGCCGCCTCAGGTTTCAGCAGGCGGCCAATAACATATTGCTGGTTTTCTAAATCGGGCTGCACGCCAGGGCTTTCCAGAAAAATTTTCTTTTCTCTTTCTAATATTACCAACCCTAAATAAGCCCCGCCCAAATCTCCGCTCACACAAAGCAGGTCTCCTTTTTGTGCCGTGCTTCTTTTTACAAAATTGCCCGGTGTTAGTTCTCCAATTGCAGTAACAGAAATAATAAACCCTTTTTGAGAGGAGGCAGTATCCCCACCTATCAGATCAACTCCGTATTTATTGCAGGCAGCATACACTCCTTCATAAAACTCTTCTATTGCTTCCAGGCTAATACGGTTGCTTAAGCCAATGCTCATAGTAATTTGTGTAGGTATGGCATTCATAGCATACAAATCGCTCAGGTTAACCACCACACTTTTATACCCCAGGTGCTTTAAAGGTGTGTACATTAAATCAAAGTGAATGCCCTCTATCAGCAAATCGGTGGTAACCACAGTTTGTTTTCCAAAGTGATCAATCACTGCTGCATCATCTCCCACCCCTAAAACGGTAGAAGCATTTTGTATTTCTATATTCTTACACAAGTGGTCAATTAAACCAAACTCGCCCAGAGAAGCTATTTCAGTTCTTGTTTCGTTCATAATGTTTTTTCGTTATTAATTACCTGTAATAATTCATCATGTATTTTGCCATTGGTGGCACAAATATGGGGTTGGTAAGCAGAATAATAATTGCCTTTAAAATCTGTAACACGGCCACCCGCTTCTTCTACTATTAAAAACCCAGCGGCACTGTCCCAAGCAGCCAGCTTATGTTCATAAAAACCATCAAAGCGGCCACAAGCCACCCAGCACAAATCAATTGCGGCGCTGCCCAAACGTCTTACCGGTACCCCTTTTCTTATCAATCGTTCAAATACTTCCAGTGGGCCATTGGGCATATCTAAATAGGTATACGGAAACCCTGTAACCAGGTTTGCACTAATAACAGCAGTTTTACTCCCCACTTCTATAGGTACATCATTTAAAGTAGCGCCTTTCCCTTTTTCGGCTAAAAAAAACTCTTTCATAAAAGGGTTATAAACAGCCCCTAAAATTATTACGCCTGCTTTTTCTACAGCAATACTTACACAACAGATAGGTACTCCGTTGGCAAAGTTTACGGTACCATCTATGGGGTCAATAATCCATTTGTATTCGCTGTCGGTTTTTATTTCACCCGTCTCTTCGCTTAATATAAAATGATTGGGATAAGCTGTTTGTATTACTGCAATAATGGCCTTTTCGGCAGCATGATCGGCTTCGGTAACCAGGTTGTTAACGCCTTCTTTATTACTAATTTTTAACCCTTTACTATTAAAGTATCGCTCTAACTCTTTAGCCCCGGCTTTTGTGGCTTCTATTAAAATTTTTTGCAGCATACGCAAAGATAATGGTAGCCACCGGCAAAGCTTATTTTTTATGGTTATCGGCTTTAGTTTTTCATAGCAACAGCCGTTGCGTCGCACCCTTGTGCTGTAAGTAAAAAAATCGGCAAGACAGTAAGTCAGGAAGACAGTACTAATATAAATTCTTTCGGGCTTTACAAGCCCTCGGGCCTGCAGACTTATATTCATTGGCACAAGGGTGCGACGCAACGGCTGCCGGGCTCTGTACTACCGATGGCTACACACTACTGTTTTCCTTCCAGCTTGTTTACATAATCTAAAGAACCCAGCCTGAAGCGGAGTGGTATGTTAGTGGCCTTTTGAAACTGTAATTCTTTACGGCAAAAAAACGCCAGGTTGGTTTTATAAAAATTGGCCGGTATATAACTAAGGCGGTTAAAAGATAGAAGCGGTTGTTGCAATAATAACCCCGGCTTAAAAACAGGTAAGCCCATTGAATGAGCTGTTTTATTTGAAGGCGGGGGGCCAATAATAGAAAGAGGGGGTTGCTGCGCCAGGGCTGGTTGTGCTATTAAAAAAAGGCACACAACAATAATTTTATAAAATCGTTGCACCACAGTATATGGTTTTGTATGTAATTTTACGGCCTGATTTTTGTGGAACCGGCCACTTCTTAATAACAAGTGGTTACAAATTTAGTTGATTGTACTATGTCTATTGGCCAAAGTTTACAACAGCGCTTATTACAAAAGCTATCGCCCCAGCAAATTCAATTAATGAAGCTGCTGCAGGTACCTACGGCCAACCTTGAAGAGCGGATTAAAGAAGAAATGGAGGAAAACCCTGCGCTGGAGATTACTGAAGAGGGGCACGATGAAAATAATACCGAAGATTTAAAAGACGAATTTGATGAAACGGAAGAAGATTATGAGGCAGAAAACAGTGCAGACGACTATGATAATATTGACATTAGTGAATACGTAAATGATGGAGATGATGAGGTTGGTGACTACCGCCTGCGAGACGAAAACTATGGCGATAGTGATGAGCAAAAGACGGTACCGGTGCGGGTTGAGAACTCTTTTCATGAAATGCTGGCCGACCAGTTGGGAATGTTAAACCTGGGCGATAGGCTGCATAAAATTGCTGAACAAATAGTAGGCAGTATTGATGATGATGGGTACCTGCGCCGAGAATCGGCATCCATTAGAGACGATTTGGCCTTTCGGCAAAATATAGAAGCTACAGAAGAAGAAATAGAATCGTTGGTTGAAAAGATACAGCATTTTGACCCCCCCGGTGTTTGCGCACGTAACCTGCAAGAATGTTTACTATTACAATTATACCGAAAGTTGGGAAATGGCTTGCCCGTTAGTGATGCCATATTGGTGCTGGAAAAATATTTTGAAGAGTTTACAAAAAAGCATTACGAAAAAATACAGCGGGGCCTGGGTATTAACGATGAAGGTTTGAAGGAAGTAATTAACCAGATTATAAAATTAAACCCTAAACCCGGAGGCAATGTTGGCGAAGTAAACAAAGCAGAAAGTTATGTAGTGCCTGATTTTTTTATTTTTAACAATGCCGGCAAGCTTGAGCTTACGTTAAATAGCCGCAATGCCCCTGATTTGCGCATTAGCGAAGGCTATCGGGATATGCTGAAAGATTATGACCGGGGCACCAAAAAAGATAAACGCCAAAAGGAAGCGGTGTTATTTATCAAACAAAAGATTGACGCTGCCAAATGGTTTATTGACGCTATTAAACAGCGCCAGCATACGCTTAGCAGTGTTATGGGCACAATTATGGAATATCAGCGGGAATTTTTTCTGACCGGAGACGAAACCCGTTTACGCCCCATGATTTTAAAAGATATTGCTGAAAGAACGAATCTTGATATTTCTACTGTTAGCCGCGTGGCAAACAGCAAATTTGTACAAACAGAGTTTGGTACCTACCGGCTTAAATTTTTCTTTAGCGAATCGTTGAGTACAGAAAGCGGAGAAGAAGTTTCTACCCGAGAGGTGAAAAAGATTTTAAGCGATATGGTGGAAGGCGAAAGCAAAAGAAAGCCTTTAAGCGATGAACGCTTAACAGAATTACTTCAGGAAAAAGGTTATAATATTGCACGCAGAACCGTGGCAAAATACCGGGAGCAATTAAATATTCCGGTAGCCCGCCTGCGTAAAGAATTATAACACATGGAAAATTTTGGATTGGTGAATGCGCCTACTAACCCAGCTGCTGCTGCACAGTCTCCTTTTTATTTAAAAATACCAGCATATATTTTCTCCATTATTTTTCACCCGTTATTTATACCGGCTTATGTAACAGCCTACCTATTATATCTGCACCCTTACGCTTTTGCAGGTATACAGCACAATAGAAAAATTTTTACGCTTCTACCCGTTGTCTTTAATACAGTTTTTTTACCGGCATTCAGTGTTTTTATTATGAAGCAGCTGGGGTTTGTAAGCAGCATTAGCCTGCAAACGCAGCGTGACCGGGTGATACCTTACATTACCAGTATGATTTTTTATTTCTGGATATGGTATGTAGCCCGTAATACCCCAGACATGCCTAAAGAACTGGTTGCATTTTTATTAGCTACTTTTTTAATTACCATTGCCGGTTTAATGAGCAATATTTACTTTAAAGTAAGTATGCATACCATGGCTGCAGGCGCTTTGTTATTGTTTTTTATTTGGTACGCTTTTGCCAGTTCAATTCCTATAAATATTTACTTGGCTTTGGCTATTTTAATAACAGGCTTGGTAGCCACCAGTCGTTTGCTGGTTGCAGCACATACTTCTTTTGAAATTTATGCGGGGTTATTTATTGGCGCTGCCTGCCAGCTGATTGCCATTTTAATTGCTGGCTAAATACTTAATAACTTTTTGCTGAATTATTTACTGCTGGTAACGGGTGCGACGCAAGGATGCTGCTACTGTTGTAAAAGCTGGTAACAAAAAAAAAGCCCAATCATAGGGTACGATTGAGCTTTTGAGTTAAACCATCTGTAGTATACGTCCAAGCTTAGCTGTTAAGTATCTTTGATTGGGCAATGTATTTTTTATTGGGGTGATATATAAACAAACAACTGCCATTTTTAATTGTATTAATTACTTCTTGGGTTTGGTTGGCTGGTACGGCCGGGCAACCAAAACTTCTTCCGTTAAACTTATTAAATTTAATAAAGCTTGAGCCTACATAGTTAGAGCCATGCACAACTATTTTACGGGCTAAGGCTCTATCGTTAATTCCCCTCTCTACGCCATCTATTGTTAATGCCAAACCATGGCCGCCATAATAGGTGGTTTTGGTTACATAAAAACCCAGGCTGCTTTTATGACTTTCGGGGCTATTAGAAAATGAGCGGGCATATTCTGCACCAGAATTTCTGCCATGGGCTACGTAAGTATTTATTAAAACCTTCTGCTGCTCCAGATCTATTACATACATTCTTTTTCTGCGAGATGATTGGCTGAAATCGCAAATAGAAAGAATATTATTATTTACCAGCTTGCCTTTTTCTTGCAGATATTGGTAACCTCTCCACGCATACTCAAAAGCTTTCTTAGATAAGCCATAACTTTTCAGGTTCATGGAATCGTACAATGAATACGCTTGCAAGGCAAGTGTTTCTGTTTTAGACTTTATAGCAATGGTAATAATGCTGGCCTTTGTAATAGTGCCTGGTTTTAAAGTACCAGAACCAGCAATAAGAGAAGGTGCTGTAAGCAATAAAAATAATAGGCATCCTGTGGATACAGATTTTACTGATAGTTTCATTGGGTTACGGTTTTTCAATTGGTCTTCCGTTTTTGTTAAACGGCAGCGAAGACTAAAATATTATGTATTAGTTAACATTGCAAGACAGATTGAGTATTTTTTTTATACCCCTGTAAATGAACGTACTTCATTTAAGTACTAGTGCTTAGTATATCTACTAAAAAAGCTAACCTTTCGGTTAGCTTTTTTCTTTACATGGGTTAGCGCTACTAATTATAAATACGTTCTATAGCTTCTTTATATTTTTCCATAACTACTTTTCTTTTAATACTAAGCTTGGGTGTCATCTCTCCCGTTTCCACACTCCATTCATCTGGTAGTAGTTCAAACTTTTTAATTTGTTCTACATGGTTAAAGTATTTATTAAAACTTTCTACCAGATCTTTAAAAAATTCAATTACTTTTTCGTTCTGCAATAAAGCATTGGTATTAGCGGCTTGCACACCATTATGCCTTGCCCAATCTTTTAAATTTGGTAAAGAGGGTACAATTAATGCGCCCACAAATTTCTTTTCAGAGCCCACTACCATTACCTGTTCAATATACATCGACTCTTTTAATTTATTTTCTATTGGCAGTGGCGCTACATATTTGCCCCCACTGGTTTTAAACAGTTCTTTTTTACGGTCTGTTATTTTTAAAAATGTACCATCTGCCAACATACCTATATCGCCGGTTTTAAACCAATCGCCTTCCATAACTTCATCTGTAAGATCGGGGCGTTTATAATACCCCATCATTACATTATCGCCTTTACATAATATTTCACCGTCTTCTGCAATACGTACTTCCACACCATTAATAAGCGGGCCTACAGTACCAAACTTTCTTCCATCTTCATTGTAGCGGTTTACACTAATTACCGGAGAGGTCTCGGTTAACCCATATCCTTCCATAATGGGTATACCGGCAGCTGTAAAAATCCGTATCAATCTAACCTGGCAAGCAGCACCACCGGTTACAATACATTTAATATTGTTGCCCAACCCTTCTCTCCACTTGCTAAAGATTAGTTTATTGGCAATACCCAGCTGCATGTTATACCATGCGCCCTGGTTGGTATTAATCTCAAATCGTTCTGCCAGTGAATGTGCCCAAAAAAACAATTTCTTTTTTATACCGGTAAGCTCATTGCCCTTCAGCATTATTTTGTCGTACACTTTTTCTAATAAACGGGGCACTGTAGTAAATAAATCGGGTTGCACTTCTTTTAAATTCTCACCAATTGTATCCAGGCTTTCTGCGTAATAAACAGAAGTGCCTTTAAATAGATAGAGGTAGCTTACCATTCTTTCAAAAATATGATTGAGTGGTAAAAAGCTCAATGCTTTCATACCCTTGCCCGGTGGAAAGCAAGGAATACCCGCCATTACGTTGCTTAAAATATTTTTATGGCTTAGCATTACACCCTTGGGCTTACCTGTAGTGCCCGAGGTGTAAATAATTGTTACCAAATCTTCGTACCTTATTTTTGCACTAATGGTTGCAATACTTTCAATAGCTGCTGGTGTGGCTGCAGCCATTACTTCTTTCCAATGTCGGGCATTGGGCACATGCTCAAACGTAAACACCTCTTTTAAAGAGGGTATTTTATCTTTTATACTCAATACTTTTAAAAATAAATCTTCGTCGTTTACAAACACCATTTTCACCTGTGCATCATTCAACACAAATTCCAGTTCGTTTACATTAATAGTGGGATAAACAGGTGTAAGAATAGCGCCAATTTGTTGCAGTGCAAGGTCAAGCATTAACCACTCAGGCCGGTTTTTACTTAATACGGCAATTTTATCCCTTCCTTCGGCAGACATATCTCCGCAACTAATGCCCATGTTCAATAATCCCGCCCCCAGTTTATCAATAGTATCTTTAACTTCCTGTGTGCTGTAAGCACGCCACTTGCCATTTTCTTTAGCAGCCAGCATATCCGGCACAGGGCCATTTTCTAAGTGATGTTGCACACAATCAAATAAACGTTTCTGTTCCATTAAGCAATCGTTGTAAATAAATGAATAAAAAGTAATACCCAGCGTATGCTGTTTCTATAGATAAGGTTTTAGTTACCGGCAGTAGTAATGCTTCTCAGCATTTGTTGCGTCGCACACTTGTACCGTAGTATATACATTAAACAACAACGGCTTGGCTTAACAACAAAATACAAATGCCCGTCCTTATAGTAAACAACAACAATCCATTCTTTAACAAAATAGCGAAAAAAGAAATAATAGAAAAATAGCAGCTATTTAAAGCAAGCTCTTATTTACCGGCCACCATTGTTTGATAATACTGGCCAGCCGGTTGCTTATACAGCCTGTTTTTAATAGTGCTGGTAAATAAAGATTGTTCTGCTGCATGCGTGGTCATCCAATTTTGGTAGCCTGCTAAATTTTGGATACTGCCAAACAGCCACTGGTTGTAAGCATTAAAAGTTCCTTCTTTTAAAAGCTGGCGTTGGTATTCAAACAACCGGAAGGGGTAGCGGCCGGTTTCTTGTTCAAACCAATCTAATACAAAACGGGTGCGTATCATTGTTAAACTTTCTGGTGTTATGCCGTTACCGGCTACAGCGGTTTGTTTATTCATTACTGCCAAATAGCTACTTACAAAACCATTTTTAACATCTTGCCCTTTCAGCATATCGGCATCTGTAAATAGTTTTTTATAGCTCTCTAATAACAGCCCTTTCATTTCTGTGGTGCGGCGGGTAAAGCTTTCCATATTTACAAACACTTCTCCGTAAATAAGGCTCCACACCTTATCGGTAGTATAGTAATAATATTTTGCCGCATTGTAATAATTGCTGCTAAAGCCAGGGTCTGTTTCAATACCTTTCTCCCATTGTTTAATGGCATTAAAATCCTGCCGTGCCCAAAGTAGTTCTCCATAATCGTTGTATAACGCCCCGCTTTTTGGAAAAGACTTTATCCCTTTTTTGTATATACGTTCGCCTTCTTTTAAATCATTGGTAGCTTTATAAAACATACCGGCCATTTGATATACAGCCGCATCTGCATCGTTTCTTTCTACCAAGGGTTTTAAAACGTTTTGTGCTTTGGGTAAATCGTTTTTCTGGTAATAAGCAATAAACAGGTCTTTGTTCAGCTCCAGATCATTAGGGGCCTGTTGCAATGCTTTATTTAAAATAAGTATAGCATTGGTATAATCTTGCTGGCGCATAAAACTGCGGGCTGTCTCCTGCAGCTGCTGCGGAGCATCAATTTGTGCAGTAGCCATAAATGCAGCCATGCAAATACTTATAGTTGGTATAATTGCTTTAAAAAAAGTAGGTATCCTCATCATCTTTCAAAGATACTATATTGGGCATTGCGGCAGGTTAGCGCTGGGTTAAAATATTAACGCTGTAAATACTCTGATTTTTTTTCTGACCTTTATACAAACCAGTAGTATGAAAATTAAACTGACTAAAGCAGGTGGTATTGCCGGCAAAAAAATGAGTGCTACTGCAGATGCCAACCTGAATGCGCAGGATTGGGATGAACTGATTGATTTAATTAAACGCGAAAGTGGCGGGGCGGGCAAAAAAAGAGATGCTTTTAACTATGCTTTACAAAAAGTAAATGATGAAGACAGTAAAACACCCATACACATACAACAGGTACCTGATAAATATAAAGCCCTCTTTAAAACCCTGTTTGAAAACATGAAGGCCGAAAAATAAACTACGCCCCGCCCAACCACTGATTTGCTGTTGAACTGAGCGTAGCAACAATGTTTTACCAGGGCACTGCCGCCGGTAACCACTATTTTAACCCGGTATACGTGAAATGTATTTTTCCACCTGCTTAATCTGATCTACTATTTGTGGCGTGGTAGGTTTTAATGCTTTTGCTTTGCGAAAAAATTCTTTAGATGCTCTGAACTCTCTCTTCGTCATCATAATACTACAAAGTTGCAAATAGGCAGCTGCTTCATTTTCTTTATCGGGCAATCCTTTTCTTAATGCCTGACGAATATAGCTTTCTGCCTGACGAATATTATTTTTTTGCATAGATAGCATACCCATTTGTAACAAGCTGGCGCCTTCTGCTTCTTTCATAGGCATCCCCAGGTCTAAACCCTTCTTCATCATTTTTTCTGCGCCGTCATAATCCTGCTTCATCATAGCAAGATTACCTTTTAAAGTATAATATACAGAGCGTATAGGCTTGTACATCAAACCCGGAAACTTAATAGTATTTAAAACCCGCTCTGCGCCTTCCATATCACCAGCTTCCATATACTCTTGTATCAATCTTAGCGGGCCAAAAAAGAAATGACCAAATATTAGCAAAGCACCAATTAAATAAGCCGGAAAAGCGGCCCAAAAACTATTACCCCAAAAATTGGTAACCAGCCCTACTACCACCAACGCTAAACCAATATAAAGACGGTACTTTATTAAAATATTATAAAATTTCATACACTTGTTTTAGGGGTGCAAAGATAGGGTTAGTAGCGCAATTGCCCTTTGTAAATACGGTAGTTAAAAGCCCTTTTTTGGAGGTGGACGGTAAGGCTTTGGGCAACAGCGGTTGCGTCGCACACGTGGGCAGTAAACCTGTAGGCAGCAATCTAAGTTTCTTATTCTCTGGCATCATTCACTTCAATCCAATACCCATCAGGGTCTTGCAACCAAATTTGCTTCACTCCATCAACGCGGGTGGTAATGGCTTTTTTAGCTCCATCCCTATCTTCCCATGGTATATTATTTTGTATAAGCAATTGTACAAACACATCTACGGATGCTATACTAAAACAGGTATGTTGATTTTTGTAATAGGTTTTCTTTTCTGTAGCACCTTGTATAATATGCAATGCAATACCGGGGCCGGTTTTAAACCAGGCATGCAGCCCATCATGAAAAGGCTCTGCCAAAGTATCTAAACCAACAATGTTCTTATAAAAATGAGCACTTGCGCTAACATCTTTTACATAAATAGCGGTGTGGTTAATGGTAGCTTTTTGGGCGTGCTGTGCTGTTGCTGCAAATACACCAATTGCCATAACAAAGGCTATAAACAATTTCTTCATATAACAATACATTAGGGGTGTAAGATAACCACTAAATCAGTTATTTTTGCGCCTCTGGTCCCGTAGTTCAATGGATAGAATAGAAGTTTCCTAAACTTTAGATACAAGTTCGATTCTTGTCGGGACTACCATACTAACCGGCTTTTTAGCCGGTTTTATTTTTGTTCCAGTTCTGTCTTGCGCTTTACCAGCGAAATAATAACGCCGCTTACAATAATACAAATAATGCCCGCCAAAGAAATCATATCAGGAAAGGGGTCTCCCAAGGCCTGACCAATAAAGACAGAAAAAACAATATTGGCATAACTGATGGCCGATACAATGCCCGCTTTATCTGCACCATAAGCAAGTGTAACAAAGTATTGTCCAAACAAAGCAGCCACCCCTAATACTACCATCCACAACCATTCAATACCAGCGGGCCATTGCCATTCTATAAAAAATATAGCATCTGCCGGCAACTGAAACAATAGCCTTATACCCAATAATAATAATGGTGCCAGCACCCCAGTAACCACAAAAGACAAAACAATAATGCGGGCATCATAATAAGTATTTAACCGCCCAACAGTTAAATAAGCAATTGCAGAACTAACTCCGCTAATTAAACCCGCTACATTATAATACCAGGGGAAATGCATGGCCGGCTGGTACACCAGCAGCATACCCAAAAAACCAAGCAATACCGCCAGCAACACTTTGCTGCCATGAAACTCTTTAAACAACAAAAAAGAAAATAGTGCAATAAAAAGTGTGGAAGTAAGATTATACGTCATGGCGGTACCCAAGGGTATATGCAAAATGCAATACAGCAGCATGTACAATGCCAGTGTACCCATCATACCCCTAAAGAGTAGCCACTTTAATTTGCCCCCGATTTTTTTTACAACAGGCTGTTGCCATAAACCAACCAGTAATACCAACAAGCCAATAGCATTGCGGTAAAACACTAATTGTCCGGCATTAAAATTTGCCTTTAATAATTTAGCAGCGCCACCCATTACAGAAAAGCCCAATGCTGCCAGCAGCATAAAAAAAATACCACGATATTTTACGGGTATTGGCAGCATTATATTTTTACTAAACGTTCAACGGCGGCTTCCAGTGTTTCTTTTTTCTTAGCAAAGCAAAAACGCACTACCTTATTATCAGTGCCGGCTTCATAAAAAGCCGATACCGGTATGCAGGCCACCCCATATGTTTTGGTAATGCGCTCTGCAAATTCCTTATCACCTTCATTGCTGATTTGGTGATATTGATAGCATTGAAAATAACTACCATAACTTTTTAATGGTGTAAACTTGGTGGCTTGCATCAGCTGCTCAAAATAATCACGCTTTTGCTGCATAAAACCGCTGAGCGATAAATAGGCTTCTTTATTTTTTAAAAAATCTGCCAGCGCCACCTGAGAAGGGGTGTGGCAACTAAAACAATTAAACTGGTGTACTTTTCTAAACTCTTTCATTAATGCCGGGTTTGAAATACAATAGCCCAATTTCCAACCGGTGCAATTGTACACTTTACCAAACGAGAAACATACAAAGCTGCGTTCCATTAAATCCGGGTAGCGCAATAAACTATAATGTTGCTTGCCATCAAAAATCAGGTGTTCATATACTTCGTCAGACAAAATAATAATATTGGTGCCTGCCACCACAGAGCGCAACGCCTCAATATCTGAAGCATCTAATACAGCACCGGTAGGGTTGTGCGGAGAGTTCAGCATAATCATCCGGGTGCGGGATGTAATACTATTTCTCACGGCTTCCCAATCAATTTTATACTCCGGAAACTGAAGGTTAATTTTTACTGCTTTGGCACCGTTTATTTCTACATTGGGTATATAGCTGTCATACGCAGGCTCAAAAACTATTACTTCATCACCCGGTTGCAATACCGTGGTTAATGCGGTATAAATGGCATAGGTGCCGCCGGGTGTAATAGTAATATCAGTATCTGCATTCAGTTGGCTGTTGTATAAAAAAGCAGCTTTCTCTGCAATCACTTCTCTTAGCGGCATATAACCCTGCATGGGCACATATTGGTTATGCCCTTTTAGCATAGCTTCATTTACCAATGCCAGCAACGCTTCGTTCATCTGAAAATCTGGAAAACCCTGGCCCAGGTTAATAGCCATTACCGTAAATATAGTAGTGCCTACTTTGGGTAGTTTCGATTGTAGTGTAATTGCCATGTAAAAAAATAATGAACCGCTAAGTTAGTTATAAGCTGTTAATGTGGTAGCCAGCAGTAGTAAGGTTACTAAGCATCGTTGCGTCGCACACTGCAGCGGCAGAATATAAAACAGCAAGTCTGAAAGATGCTTGTTTTATTTTTTATAAATCTTTCTGACTTTCAATCTTGC